>NZ_ANBF01000014.1 GCF_000341025.1 Nocardiopsis salina YIM 90010
CCTGGCCGGGGGCCCGCACAGAACCCCGCCCACAGCCCACCCCCACTCCCAGGAACCCCGAACCGGGCGCCCAGCCCTCGCCGACGAGTGGCCCCCTCCAACCGGGCGGGAGACCGGCCGGAGACGGGCCGCCCCCAGTGCCTCCTAATGTGGGGATCCCTGTCGAGGCAAGCGCTTGGAGGCCCAGTGGACACCGTCCTGTTCGACATGTTCGGCGTCATCGCCCGCACCCAGTCCGCCGAGAGCCGGGCCGCCCTGGAGCGCACCTCCGGTCTGGCGCCCGAGGTGTTCTGGGGCTCTTACTGGGGTGAGCGTCAGGCCTACGACCGCGGCGACATGTACGGGCCGGCGTACTGGCGCGCGGTCGGCCGTGGCGCGGGGACCCAGTTCGACGACCGGGCGGTGGCCGAGCTGGTGGAGCTGGACCTGGCGAGCTGGTCGCGCGTGGACGAGGAGATGGTCTCCCTGGTCAGGGGCCTGTCCCAGGCGGGTGTGCGGTTGGGGCTGCTGTCCAACATCCCCTTCGAGATCGCCGATCTGTTCGAGACCGAGCACGCGCGGGTGCTGGACCTGTTCCCGGTGTTGGGGCTCTCGTGCCGGATCGGACACGCCAAGCCCGAGGCGGAGGCCTTCGGCTGGTGCCTGGAGGGCCTGGATGTGGAACCCGGACGTGTGCTGTTCGTCGACGACAGCGAACGCAATGTCGCGGCCGCCCGTGAGCTGGGGTTGGGCGGCCACCACTTCACATCTGCCGAAGGACTGCGCAAGGAGCTCTCCGAGCGCGGTATCACCGCCGACTGAGGACGGAACGCGCTGGTGAGGGGCTCGGTGGCGACACCGGGCCCTTTTTGCGCGGGATCCCGGGGTGCACAACGGCCAGGATATTGGTTAGGCTAACCTCACTGACGCCGTCGCCCGTGTGACCTGCCGGAGGGCCGCCTTGTTGCGCATGCAGTTTCCCGAGAACCGCCGGATGATGCGGACCCGCGTGAGCCGTGTCGAGCGGACCACCGACAACTTCGTCACAGTGACCGTGCAGGGGCCGGACCTGGCCCACTTCGAGTTCCTGGGCCGCGACCAGTGCGTGCGCGTGTTCTTCGCCCGTCCGGGGCAGGAACGCCTGACCCTGCCCGAGTACGACGGCGAGGGCTGGTTCCCCCAGTACAAGCAGATGCCCGACGACGTGCGCCCCTACGTGCGCAACTACACGATGCGGCGCTTCGACCCCGACACCCTCGAGCTGGACATCGAGTTCGTCGCGCACGGTGACCAGGGCCCGGCCTCGGCCTGGGCTCTGTCGGCGTGTGAGGGCGACGAACTGGGCCTGTTCCCCGAGTGCATCTACTACCTGCCGCCCACCCAGGCCGAGTGGCACCTGCTGGTGGGCGACGAGAGCGCGGTCCCGGCGCTCCTGGCGATCCTGGAGCAGGCCCCCGAGGACCTGCGCGCCCAGGTCTTCCTGGAGGTGCCCTCCGCTGCGGACGTGCGCCCGGTTCGCGCCCCCGAGGCGACCCAGGTGCACTGGCTGCCCCGTCAGGACCCGCACGCGACGCCGGGCCGGCTCGCACTGAGCACGGTGCAGTCCTCCGACCTGCCCGACGGGCGCCCGTACTGCTGGGTGGCCGGGGAGAACGGCCTGCCCACGGGGCTGCGCCGCACGCTGGTGCGCGAGCACGGGGTCCCGAAGGAGGACATCACGTTCGTGGGGTACTGGCGCGAAGGTGTGGCCGCCATCGCCTGACCCCGGTCACGAGGACGGGCGAAGCGCGCTAACCTGGGACGCATCAGACTTAGGCAAGGCTAAGCTAAAATCTTTGGTGAGGTCCCCATGAACCCCGGTCCGCTCCCCCGTGTCGGTGTGCTCGGCGCCGCCGCAGCCTCCCTTTTGCTCGTCACCTCCTGCGCCGGCCAGGCCCCCGACCCCGGCTCGGCCGACGGCGAGGACACCCGGACCGTCGAGACGGTACACGGCGACGTGGACGTGCCCGAGTACCCCACCGACGTCGTCGCCCTCGGGTGGTCCGACGCCGAAGCCGCCCTGGCCCTGGGCGTGGAACCGGTCGGGGTCTCCGACTGGCTCGAGTACGGGGGCGACGGGGTCGGGCCCTGGGTCGACGACCTCGTCGAGGGCGACCCCGTCCAGCTCGGCACCATGGAACCCAACGTCGAGGCCACCGCCACCCTGGAGCCCGACGTCATCCTCGACACCCGCTCCGACCTGTCGCAGGAGCGCTACGACATGCTCGCCCCGGTCGCTCCCGTCGTGGGCCCGCCACCCGGCGTCGAGATCACCTACGGCACCACGTGGCAGCAGCAGACCCGCCAGGTCGCCGCGGCACTGAACGAGGAGGAACACGGCGAGGAACTGGTCACCGAACTCGAGGACCGCTTCGCCGAGATGCGCGAGGAACACCCCGAGTTCGCCGACCACACCATCGCCGTGGGCGCCTACAACTACGACGGCGGCTACGGCGCCCACGTACCCGGCGACTCGCGCACCGACCTGCTCACCGACCTGGGCTTCGAGTACGACAGCGACCTCGCCGACACGGCCGACAGCGCCTTCTACACCGACCTGTCCTCGGAGGACGTCGAGGCCCTGGACGCCGACCTCACCGTCGTCTTTCCCCTGGCGGCCGGCGCCGCCGAGGAACTGGAGTCCGACCCGGTCCTCCAGGGGCTGGACTCCGCCCAGGACGACCGCCTGATCGTCCTGGACGACCAGGACCTCATCGACGCCTTCTCCAGCGGTTCCGCACCCGGCGTGCACGCCGCCCTCGACGGCATCGTGCCGCTGCTCACCGAGGCCCTGGAACAGTAACGCGGTCCCGGTCTCACCGGGCCCGAAGGTGGTCGTGCAGGCCCCGGGCGACGCGGCCCATCAGGGCCTCCGCACCGGGCTGCACGACCGCAGGCACCAGCGACTCGGTCAGTGCGGCGACGGCCAGCACCTGCCCGTCGGTGTGCTCGACCACCCCGACTTCGTGGCGGCAGTTGAGCACGGTCCCGGTCTTGGACGACCACACCGCCGAGTCGGAGGCGAAGTCCGGCGTCAACCGCTGTCGCAGCATGTTCGCGCCCATGAGCCCGCGCACGCGCGCGGCCACCGGCGCGGCCACCGCCGTGGGCCGCCACACCTCCTGCAACAGCTCCACGTAGGCGCGCGCCGACCCGGAACTGGCGTGGGTGACGTCGAGCTGGCACACCGGATGTCCGTGGCCCTCGGTGGGCGCACCGATCGCCAGCTCCAACGCCAGGTGGGCGTCGGCGGGATCCAGGGCTCCCAGCGGGGTGGTGGCCACCTCGGCGATGCCGTGGCGCACGGTGATCCCGCGCACGCCGACCCGCCGCAGCACGTCCGCGACCAGCTCGGGCGGGGTGGACTCGAACAACAGCTCTGCGGCGGTGTTGTCGCTGAGCGCCATGGCCAGGTACAGCAGGTCCTCCACCGCCACACGCACCGGGTGGCGGAACTGCGCAAGCCCGAACGGCCCCGGGGTGGAGTCGCGTCCGGGAACCACCTCGACGGTGCAGGCACCGTCGAGCTCGCCCAGGTGGATGCGTTCCGCAGTAGCCAGGGCCAGCGGAACCTTGACCAGGGAGGCGGTCGGGTAGGGCAGGTCCGGGCGGCCCAGGGCCAGTTCCTCTCCGGTGTCCAGGTCCCGCACGAGGAAGGAACCGCGCAGCCCGCCCTCCTCCAGCAGCTGTTCCAGGTCGCGGACCAACGCGCGCTCATGCATCGTCTCCCCCTCCCGCCCGGGCACCCAGGAACCGGGCCAGCGCCCCCGCCAGGTGCTCGTGCACCCGCGCGCCCGCGTCGTCGTCGGCACCGGACAGACGGTAACCGCGCTCAAGCACCGTGTCGCGCAGCGGGAGCCAGTCCAGTGACAGCTCCCGGGCCTGGTGCGCCGAGCACAGCAGGAGGTCGTCGCGGGTCAGCACCTCGGTGAGCGCACCGGCGACGGACCGGGCGGGCGCCACCTGCCCCGGGCGCAGGCCCACGGCGTCGCGCACGCGGGCGAGGCGGTCCCGCACGTGCGGGACGTCGTCCTCCGGGGTGATCCACACACGCCGGCCCGCAGCCCCCACCCGGTCGCGCCCCACCCGCAGCGCTTCCAACCGCACCCCGCGGGCGTGCGGTTCGTGGGTGCCGGCCAGCCCGAGAGGGACCACCCAGGAAGCCTCGTCGGCGGGCACGGTCTCCAGCGCCAGGCGCACCTGGTGGGCGTTGAGCAGGGAGCGGCGTTCGGCACGGGCGACCGGCCGCAGGTCCAGGTGGAGCCCGCTCCCCCGCGCCTCTGCGTCCAGGTGGGCCAGGTCAAGGGGCGTGCACACGTCGGGGACGGCGAGGGTGACCGGGCGGCTCAGGGCGCGTTCGGCCTCTTCCCCCAGGTCGTCGGCGAGCGCGACCAGGTGTCGGGCCGTGGGCAGCAGGTCGCGGCCGAACGCAGTGAGCTGGGCCCGCCGTGCCGAACGGTCGAACAGCGGCGCGCCCAGGTGTTCCTCCAGTGCCGAGACCCGCCGGCTGGCGACGGGTTGGCGGACCCCGGCGGCCTCCGCCCCGAGGGTGAAACTGCCGCGTTCGCCGACGTGGACGAACACACGGCACGCACCGACCAAGTCCATGAACAGCGACTATACCGAAACCGCATGGAAGGTGCCATTTCTGTCTTGGACGGCATCACACGTACGGGAGCAGACTCCGTGGTGTCCCTGTGGTGGCGCCATCGCCCCTCGTGGCGGGCGCCGCCGTGATACGAGGAGGAGACCTGTGTCCACCACCGCCCGCCTGCGCACCGCGGCCGTCCTGACCGTTTCGCTGGCACTGGCACCCCTGGCCGCGTGCGGCACCGGGCAGGCCTCGCCGGGCCCGGCCGCCGACCCGTCGGCCGCGGCCGAGGAGGCCTTCACCGACCTGGAGTCCGAGTACGACGCACGCCTCGGCGTCTACGCCCTCGACACCGGAACGGGACAGGAGATCGGGTACGGGGCCGACGACCGCTTCGCCTACGCCTCGACCTTCAAGGCACTGGCGGTGGGCGCGCTGCTGCACCAGCACGGCGCCGGGGTCCTGGACGAGGAGGTGCCGCTCGGTGAGGACGACCTGCTCACCCATGCGCCGGTCGCCGAGCAACTCGTGGAGGAGGGACGCACGTCGATGACCCTGCGCGAGGCCTCCGACGCCACGGTCCGCCACAGCGACAACACCGCCGGGAACCTGGTGCTGGAACGCCTGGGCGGGCCGGACGGCTTCGAGGAGGCGCTCCGGGAGATCGGCGACGACACCACCAGCGCCGACCGTTGGGAGGAGGAACTCAACGAGGCAGCCCCCGGCGACGAACGCGACACCACTACCCCGCGTGCACTGGCGGAGTCCTTGCAGACCTACGTGTTGGAGGAGGACACCCTTGCCGAGGACGAACGCGAGTTCCTCACCGACCTGCTGGTGCGCAACACCACCGGCGACACCCTGGTGCGGGCCGGGGTACCCGAGGACTGGGAGGTCGGCGACAAGACCGGCGGGGGCGGGTACGCGACCCGCAACGACATCGCGGTGGCCTGGCCGCCCGAGGGCGATCCGGTGGTGATCGCGGTGATGTCCGACCGCGAGGACGAGGACGCCGAGTACGACGATGCGCTGGTCGCCGACGCCACCGAGACGGTCGTCGAGGCCCTGGGCTGAGAGGCCCGCACATGGCCGCGGCCGGGCCCCGCCCGTGCACCTGGGGCGGGGCCCGGCCGCGGGGACCGGTTCAGCGCCGCACGGTGTGTCCGTACCCGGCGGCGATCTCCTCCACCGGGGGATCGCCGAAACGGTCCACCATCTGCTGGAAGAGCACGGGTTTGTCCGGACCGAACTTGCCCACCTTGCGTGTGTAGGCGCCCGCGGTCAGGAACACGGGCGGGTCGGCCTTGCTGTGGAACTTGTCCGCGTACATGACGACCTCCTCCTCGAGAGTGTCGGGGAGGTAGTCCTCCGGCGGGATCGGCAGGGACTGTGTCCGTACGTCGTGCTCGGTGATGCCCACCCCGGTGTGGCAGGAGCAGAACCGGCACAGCACCTCGGGCATCCCGGCCTCGGCGAGGAGGTCGTGGCCGAGCACGCCGTGGCGCACGTACTGGGTGTGGTCGAGCCGTCCGGCACCGTCGAAGAGCCGGTACACCCCGATGTCGTGCAACAGACATCCCGCCCGCACCAGATCCACGTCCAGGAGCTGGAGGGAGGGGTTGGCCCCGATGACACGTTCGGCCAGGTCGCACACGATACGGCAGTGGGTGTACACGAGGTCGAAGGCCTCGCGCGTGGGCGCGTGCTCGGCATGCAGCGCGCGGATCTCGTCGTCGGTCGGTACCTGCATACCGGGCAGGTTATGCGCACGGGGGCGCCGCTTCGTCCGTGCCCCGGCCCTCCTGGCGGGGGCAGTCCAG
>NZ_ANBF01000015.1 GCF_000341025.1 Nocardiopsis salina YIM 90010
GGACGTAGGTGTCCGGGTCGGCCGCGCGCACCCGCGGGTAGAGCTCCTGTTCGGCGCAGGCCTGGGACACCTCCCAGTGGCCGCGTTCGAACCCGAAGTTGCCGGCCAGCCCGCAGCACCCGGCCTGGACCACCCCCGGGTCGATACCGAGCCGTTCCAGCACTCGCCGGTCGGCCCCGTAGCTGCCCTTGGCCTCCTGATGGCAGTGCACCTGCGCCACCGCGTCGGCCCTCAGATCGGCGAAGGGCCAGGGCCCCTCGTGTTCGTCGGCGAGTTCGGCGAGTGTGACCACCCGGTCGCGCAGCAGGTGGGCGCGCCGGTCGTCGGGCAGAAGATCGGGGGCCTCACGCAGCATGACCGTGCACGAGGGTTCCAGCCCCACCACGCGCAGACCCGCGTCGAGCCGGCTCTCCAGCGCGTCCAGGGCACGGCGCAGGGCCGCCCGAGCCAGGTCCAGCTGTCCGGTGGAATGCCAGGTCAGACCGCAGCACACCGACCCCTCGGGCAACGCGACCCGGTGCCCCAACGCCTGGAGCACCTCCACGGCGTCGCGTCCCACACCGGGCTCGTGGAAGTTGGTGAAGGTGTCGGGCCACAGCACGATGGTGGCCTCCCCCGCCGCACCGGTGTCACCTCTTCCGGTCCGTCCCGTGCGGCCCAGCGTCCGGCGCAGAGGACGCCCGGCGAAGGTGATCATGTCGCGCCGGGGTTCGATCCCGCCCAGCCTCTTGGCCAACGCCGCCACACGCGGGCGCCGCAACAGGGCGTTGACGACCCCTGCCAGCGGGCGCACCGCGGTGACCAGGCGCGACCACACCGGCAACCACCCGATGCTGTAGTGGGCCACGGGACGCAACCGGCCCTTGTGGTGGTGGTACAGGAACTCCGCCTTGTAAGTGGCCATGTCCACGTTGACCGGGCATTCGCTCGCACACGCCTTGCAGGACAGGCACAGGTCGAGCGCATCCCGCACCTCCGTGGAACGCCATCCCCCGGGAACGCTCTGCCCGTGCAGCATCTCCGAGAGCACCCGTGCCCGTCCGCGGGTGGAGTGCACCTCGTCGCCGGTGGCCTTGAACGAGGGGCACATCGACCCCGAACGCACGTCCCGGCACGCCCCCACACCCACACAGCGCTGGACCGCAGTGGACAACGACCCCCCGTCGGAGGCGAAGGCGTGGACGGGGGTCAGGTCGAGCTCGGTGTGGCCCGGCCCCGGTCTGACAGCCGCGTCCAACGGCGCCGGGTCCGTGACCACCCCGGGGTTGCACAACCCGTCCGGGTCCATGATCGCCTTGAACTCTGCGAACGCCTCCAACACCTGGGGCGAGTACATGCGCCCCAGCAGCTCCGAGCGCGCACGCCCGTCCCCGTGCTCACCCGAGAGCGAGCCCCCGTGCGCGGCCACCAGGTCGGCGGCCTCGGTGGTGAAGGCCCGGTAGCGCTCCAGGCCCCGCGTACTGCCCAGGTCGTGGTCCACTCGCAGGTGCAGGCACCCCTCCCCGAAGTGGCCGAAGGGCACACCCCGCAGACCGTGGTCCTCCATGAGCGCGTAGAGCTCCTTGAGATAGGAACCCAGGTTCTGCGCCGGCACGGCCGAGTCCTCCCAACCGGGCCAGGCCGCGCCGCCGTCGGCCATCCGGGTGACGATCCCGGCGCCCGACTCACGGATACGCCACAGGGCCCGCACCCGCTCGGGCTCCTCCACCAGCAACGACGTGGCCGCCTGCCCGGGCGCCGCCTGCTCCAGAGCCGCTCGGGCCGCCTCCCGGGCCTCCTCCCGAGTGGTCCCGCCGAACTCGCAGTACAACCACCCCTGCCCCTGAGGCAGGTCCTGCCCCTCGTGGGCACGGCCCGGCCGGGTACGCAGAGCCTCCAACAGGTCGCAGGCCATACCCTCGACCGTCAGCGCTCCCCCCGCCGCCAAGGACGGCGCGGCCTCGGCGGCGGCGAACACATCGGCGAACCCGACCACCAGCAGAACCGTCGCACGCGGTACGGGCACCAGGCGCACCGTCGCCTCGGTCACCAACCCCAGAGTGCTCTCACTGCCCACCAGCGCACCGACCGCGTCGAAGCGGTGCTCGGGCAGCAACCGGTGCAACGCATAACCCGACACCTGGCGGGAGAAGCGTCCCAGTTCAGTACGGAACGCAGCCAGGTGCCCGTCGCGCCAGGTGCGCACACGCTGGTCCAGGGCGGCGTCACCGAACCCGCCGCGATCAGCGGTCAACGAGCGCCCGTCGGCGAGCAGGTGGGTCAGGGACACCGTGTTGTCGGCCGTGGTTCCCCAGGCCACCGAGTGCGACCCGCACGCGTTGTTGCCGATCATCCCGCCCATGGTGCAACGGCTGTGTGTGGACGGGTCCGGGCCGAACGTGAGCCCGTGTTCCAGCGCCACGTCACGCAGGTCGTCCAGGACCACCCCGGGTTGCACCCGGGCCGTGCGCGAGTCCGGGTCCACCTCGAGCACACGGTCCATGCGGGCCGAGAAATCGACCACGATCCCGGGCCCGATCGCGTTGCCCGCCACCGAGGTCCCGCCCCCGCGGGCCCGCACCGGGGCCCCCGTCTGCCGGGCCACCTCCAGGACACCGGCCACGTCCTCACCATCACGCGGGGTCACCACCGCCTCGGGCACGTGCCGGTAGATCGAGGCGTCGGAGGAATGGGCCGCCCGCGCAGCCGGATCGGTACGCACCACCTCCTGCCCCAGGCGTGCATGCAGAGCACGGTGCAAGCGTTCGGTCTCGGCCTCAGCCATCGCCGTTCTCACTGTTCGATTCGGGTGCGTGCCCCACCTCGGCCCCGGGTCGGGGAAGAGGCGGCGGTGCTTGGGTCAGGGCGCCCAGCAAGGGCGCGGCCGGCGCCCCGCAGGGCAGGTCGAGCAGCCCGCGCAGGGCCAGCGTCCGCTCCCGTCCCAGGGTCGGTTCGGCCAAGGTGTGGAACTTGGTGCGCAAGTCGCTCTCGCTCAGCGCATCCTCCGGGTCACCGGGGGCGGTGACCGGACCGGAGGCGAGTCGGCGCCCGTCGGCCAGGTCGACGGTCGCATCGGCCCACCGTTGCCCGGGGAAACACGCGCTCATCGGCGCCGACTCCACGACCCGCATGCCCGCGGCGATCTCGTGCACCCGGCTGTCGGCCGACGACGGGTCGGCGACCGCCTCGGGCGGCACGTACCCGTGGACCAGCCCCAACGCGACCGGGAACGGCAGGCTGTACTGGGCCTGCTCGGTCGTCGACGGGTCGCGCGCGTCCAGCCGGACCGCCTCGTGGAAGGTGCCCACCTGCACTTCCACCACGTCGTCGGCTCGGAAC
The DNA here is from genome assembly GCF_000341025.1 of Nocardiopsis salina YIM 90010. GTDB lineage: Bacteria > Actinomycetota > Actinomycetes > Streptosporangiales > Streptosporangiaceae > Nocardiopsis > Nocardiopsis salina. The sequence goes on from NZ_ANBF01000015.1 coordinate 3,319, forward strand.
CCGTGCTCGGCGACCAGTCCGAGCACCGCGCTCACGGCCGGCTGTGCCCAGCGGCACACCGGATGCGGTTTGAAGTACTGCTCCAACAGGTGCCAGTGCCTGCCCAGCTGCGAACCGGTCCCGGACAACACCTGGGCAGGTGCACCGGTGAATCCGTCCTTCGCCAACAGTGCGGCCTGGGCTCCCGCCTGCGCGCCCGGCGCGGAGCTGTCCTTGACCATGGTCGGATGGTCGATGCAGCGCATCATCGGCCCGCGCGGTCCGTGGTACTCGGCGATCCCGAGGGCGTGCTCGGTGGCCTCGGCGCCCAACCCCAGGGCCCGGGCGCCCACGGCCGCAACACCCAACGCGTTCCACGCCCCCGAACTGTGGTGCTCGCCGGCCAGGGCATGCAGACCCAGACCCGCCCGGAGCGCGACCTCGTACCCCACGGCGGTGGCGGCCAACAGCTCCCCCACGTCGCTGTCCGGCGCCGAGAACGCCACCACACCGGGCAGGACGGCAGCACCTGCGTGACCCTTCGCCAAACGGTGGCCGTCGTGGGCGTCCATCGCATCGATGGTCGCGGCGTTGGCCAGGGCCGCCCCCGCAGGGGCGGCCACCCGGCCGTCGAACCACAGTCCGCTGCACGCCTGCGGCCCGCCCTGGTGGCGGTGGGCGTGATCGCGCACGACATGCGAGAGCCGGGTCCGGGCCCCCGCAGCGGCCGTGCCCACCAGGTCGGCCACGCACCGCCGTGTCTGTTCCACCACCGGAGCAGGCAGGTCATGGACACCGGTCTCGTGCACGAAAGCGGCCAGATCATCGCGCGGGGCGCTCATCCGATGAACCCGTTCTCCTGCAGGAAGTACAGCGCCGCCTCGTCGGCATCGGCGCCCTCCAGATCCACCATCCCGTTGAGCTCGATGATCTCCTCCTCGGTCAACGCCCGGCCCAACCGGTCGGCGAGCTCCTCCAACTCCGGGGACTCCTCCACCGTCTCCTCACGGGCGGTCAGCGCCGCCAGCTCGGTGGTGAAGTAACCCTCGGTGTCCTCCAGGACCTCCATGTCCAGCGAATCGATACGCGCGTCGGTGGTGAAGACCTCAGCGAAGTTGCACGGATCGCTCCGGGCCCCGTTGACGTAGTTCAGCGCCAGATCCATCTGGTGGACACCGTCCACCGGGAAGGGCGCGTCGTGGGCCTGCTGGAAGTCCTCCCACTCCCGGTCCATGAACTCGGCCGCACCGCAGAACGTGGCCTCCTCCGGGTGCTCGTCCACGAAGGGACCCAACTCACCCAGCGAGTCGACCCCGCCGGCCGGACCGGGCGCATCGGCCGCACGCGCGATCCCGTACTGGTTGCCGAACCCGGCCGGGCCCAACCAGGCGATCCCGTTCTCCTCCAGGTCCGCGTGGGCGGTGGCCTCGAACTGGTCCTGCTCACCCTGGACCGCGGTGTCGTGGCCCAGATGCTGGGTCCACCCCGTACCCGAGTACTCCCAGTACAGGTCCACCTCGCCGTTCTCCAGGGCCTGGCGCGCGATGTTGGAACCCATCAGGCCGGTGCGGTCCTCCACATCGGCCCCTGCCGCACGCAACGCATGGACGGTGATCTTGCCGAGGACGACACTCTCGGTGAACTCCTTGGACGAGACCGAGAGCGAGACCCCGCTCAGGTCCATCTCCTGGGCGATACTGCCGCCATCCGGGTCGACGTCCCCCGGCGCGGGGCCGGCTCCGTCTTCGCCCGAGCAGGCACTGGTGGCCAGCACCAGGGCCGACGCGGCTGCGGCGGCCNTCCTTTCCGCCGCCCGCACGGGGCGGACGCTCACACCCCGCGCGGGCGCAGCAGGTCCTCGACGAGCGCGCCGAGCCAGTCGATGGTCAGAGCCAGCACCGCCACCAGCACACTCCCGGCGAACAGCACCAGGTCGCGGTTGGAGGAGATGCCGTTGGAGATGACATCGCCCAGGCCGCCTGCACCGATGAAGGTCGCCAACGCGACCGTGCCCACGGTGATGACCAGTGCGGTGCGGATCCCCGCGAGCATGACCGGAACGGCCAGGGGAAGCTCGATGGACCACAGCACCCGCAGCCGCGACAGGCCCATCCCACGTGCCGCCTCCACCACCGAACGGTCCACCTGGTCCAGGCCGACCATGGTGTTGCGCAGTACCGGCAACACCCCGTAGGTCACGAAGGCCACCACCGCGATCGTGTTCAGCCCCCAGCTGAGGAAGACCACCGCGAAGAGCACGATCAGACCGATCGAAGGGGTGGCCTGCCCGATGTTGGCCAGCGCCAGGACCGCACCCGAGTACCGGCGCATTCTCGGGCGGGTGAGCAAGACACCCAGCGGGATCGCGATCGCCAGCACGAGCACGACCACGACCGACGACAACCACAGGTGCTGCCCGAAACGGCTGAGCAGGTAGTCGGAGTTGAGGCTGCGCTGTTCGATGCGGTCCAGGTCCTGAGCGCCCACGTACAGGTACAGGCCCAGCAGCACCAGGGCCAGGACCGCCGGTGTGACCAGGTGGCGGGCCCACCGCGCAGCCTGCGGCCCCAGGGCGGGCCGGCCGCTTCTCCTGGTGCGGGCGGCCGGGGCGTCCGTCGCAGCCGTCGCGGTACTCATGAGGTACCGATCGATCGGTCGGCGATCCGTCCCCCGTGCGCGGGACCGTCCTCGCTGCCGCCCCCGCCGACACGGTGCAGATGGGTCTGGATCGTGCCCATCTCGACGGTTCCGCGGTAGCGCCCGTCCCGGTCGGTGACCACCACGGTGTCGCTGTTGTTGGCCAACATCGCGTCGAGCGCGTCGTGGAGGGTGTTCTCCGGACCCAGGTGCGACAGCAGCGGCAGGGGCCGGTCCTGGCCCGGGTCCGACCAGCCCAGCGGGCGGTGGTCATCGTCCACGAGCAGCGCGAACGAACCGGACCCGCCACGGTGGTGGGCGTCCTCGCCGCCCTGTACCCGGACCGGGCGGTCACCGGAGACCTCGATCTCCCACAGCCGCGTCAACGAGAGCCTGCGCACGTGCGTGCCGGCGCCGATGAAGTCCGCGACGAAGCCCTCGGCCGGCTCGCCCAGGATGCGAGCGGGTGTGTCGTACTGCAGCACCCGGCCGCACTCACCGAAGATCGCGATCCGGTCGCCCATCTTCACGGCCTCGTCGATGTCGTGGGTGACGAAGACGATCGTCTTTCGGATGTCCTTCTGCAGCCGCAGGAACTCCTCCTGCAGCGCCTCCCTCGTCAGGGGGTCGATGGCGCCGAAGGGCTCGTCCATGAGCAGGACCGGCGGGGGGGGGG
>NZ_ANBF01000016.1:0-7933 GCF_000341025.1 Nocardiopsis salina YIM 90010
CGATGGCGCCGAAGGGCTCGTCCATGAGCAGGACCGGCGGGTCGGCGGCCAACGCCCGGGCGACACCCACACGCTGCTGCTGCCCACCCGAGAGCCGACCGGGGTGGCGGTCCCGGTAGGTGTCCGGGTCCAGGCCGACCTTGGCCAGCAGCTCGTCCACACGGGCCGCGACCCGCTCACGGCCCCACCCCAGCAGGCGCGGGACGGTCGCGATGTTGTCGGCCACCGTGCGGTGCGGGAACAGCCCGGTCTGCTGGATCGCGTAACCGATCCCCCGGCGCAGCCGGTCGGGGTCGACCTCGGTCACGTCGCGGCCGTCGATCTCGATCCGGCCGGAGGTGGGCTCGATGAGCCGGTTGACCAGCTTCATCGTCGTGGTCTTGCCACACCCCGAAGGGCCGACGAAGACCACGATCTCGCCCTCGGGCACCTCCAGGTCCAAGTGGTCCACGGCCGGTTCGGCCTGGCCCGGATAGTGCTTGGTCAGCCCCGTCAGACGGATCATGGGGCGCGGTGGGCTCTCAGACACGGATCCCCCTCGAAGTGGTGAAACGGGCGAGGACGGCGAAACACAGGTCGAACAGCACCGCGAGGACGACGATGCCGAGCGTGCCCTGCAGCGTGAGGTAGACGGCGAAGGGGGTCCCGGCGCTGGAGAGGCCCTCCAGGATGAGGTTGCCCAGGCCGGGCCCGTTGACCGCCGCTGCGATGGCGGCGATGCCCAAGAGGATCTGCGTGGCCACCCGCAGACCGGTGATGATCACCGGCCAGGCCAGCGGCAGCTCGATGGTCCGCAGGATCTGCCCGCGGCTCAGCCCCATCCCGCGTCCGGCCTCCACCACCGCCGGGTCCACGCTGCGCAGTCCCACGATGGTGTTGCGCATGATCGGCAACAACGCATACAGGGTCAGCGCCACGATCGCCGGGGCGGTCCCGAGCCCCAGCGGGGCGATGAGCAGCCCGAACAGGGCGTAGGAAGGGATCGTCAGCACGATGCCGGCGATCCCCAGCGCCGCCCCGCGAGGCACACGGGTCCGGTAGGTCAGCGCGGCCACCGGCACGGCCACGACCAGCGCCGCCGCCAACCCCTGGAGGACCAGGACGATGTGTTCTGCGGTGGCACCGAGCACCTCCGGATAGGTGTCGGCGGTGAACTCCCAGAAACCCATACCGTCACTCGGTCCCCGCGGTGGGGCGCAGGGCCGGCGCAGAGGCGAAGAAGCGGTCCAGGTGCCCCACCAGCTCGTTGAAGGTCGGGTCGTCGTCGAACATCCACTCGGTGTGGCCCTTGCCCTCGAGCATGATCAGCTCCTTGGGCTCGCCGGCGTGCTCGTACAGCGAACGGGCCTCCTCCGGCTGGTGCAGGCGGTTCTCCTCGCCGTGCACCACCAGCAGCGGCCGCGGCGAGATCAGGTGCGCCTGCTCCTCGGGGGAGAAACGCAGCAGCCGGTCGGCCGACTCCAGCGTCACACCGGTACCGAACCCGGGGGCCCGGTAGAGCTCGTCGCCCACGTAGCCGTCGGTGCGGTCGTCCAGGTCCAGGCGCACGATGTCCCACGGCACCGTGATCTCCGAACGGCCCTGCACGGCCCGGTGCACACGGTCCCCGCGCACCCGCTCGACCAAGCTGTTCCAGGTCCGGTCGTCGTGCATCGCGCGGGTGGAACGGGCCCCGTCACCGATGCCGTTGCACACGGCCACGGCGGCCACGCGCTCGTCGGCAGCGGCCTCGGCGACCACGACACCGCCGCCCAGGCCCCAACCGAGCAGGCCGATGCGCGAGGCGTCCAGGTCCTCTTCGCCCTCGACGCGGTCCACGGCGGCGCGCACGTCCTCGGCCCACTCCTGGGGCACCAGACGCCCGCGTTCACCCTCGCTGAGCCCGAACCCGCGGTAGTCGAAGGCCACGACCGCATACCCCAGACGCGTCAGGGCGCGGGCGAAACGCTCGGGGTGGATGACCTTGAGTCCCTGGTAGCCCGAGCAGGGCACGACCACCGGGTAGGGGGCGCCCGCGCCCCCGTCGTCGGGCAGGTGGAGATCGGCGTCCAACCGCAGTCCGTTGGCGAAGAAGGGCAGGGGACGAGTGGGCATGACGGGTCCTTCCGTGTCAGGGCAGGAGTCGCAGAGGAAACGGCGCGGTGTGCACCGGATCCTGGTGTGGTGTTGGCAGGTGGGGGCGCCCCACGGCGCCGGTCCGGGTGGGATGTCGGCCCCGGTGGGGCCCAGGTTCAGGCGGGTCGTCCCCGGCCCTTCATGGCCGAGGTCAGCTGGTGCCCCGCGGCCGAGACGACACGCCCCAGGCGTTCGAGGTCGCCCCCGGCCCGGTACTTGGGCGCGGAGACGTTGACCGCCGCGACCACGCGTCCGCTGAAATCGCGCACGGGCGCGGCCACGGCCACCAGTCCCGACTCGAACTCCTCGTCGGCAACGGCGTAACCGGTGCGGCGCGCACGTGCGGTGCGCTCCATGAGGTCGTCGAGGCCGTTGGGCGCCCCCGGACCCGCGTCGGAGAAGTCGGTCCCGGCGAGCAGGTGCCCGGTCTCCTCCGGGGTCCGGTCCATCAACAGGGCCCGGCCGGTGGAGGTGCTGTGCAGCGGGGTGGTACGGCCCACCCAGCCCACGGCCTCCACCGCACGTCCGGGGCTCTCGGAGAGCACCGTCAGGGCCGAGCGGTCACACAGCACGCTGAGGTAACCGGCCTCCTTGACGGTGCCCACCAACCGGCGCAGCACCGGCGGCCCGACCGTGCGCAGCCGCTGTTGCCCGGCGTTGCTGGCCAGGGCGAAGAACTGCCATCCGAGCCGGTAGGTGAGCGTGTGCGGATCACGCTCGACGAACCCGACCTCGCTGAGCGCCTTCAACGCCCGCGAGACCTGGCTCTTCTCCCGGCCGACCCGGCGCGCGATCTCCACCACGCCCAAGCCGCTCTCCGGTGTCACGTCGGAGGCGCCCAAGGCGTGCAGGATGTTCGCCGTGCGCTGGACGGTGGATGTGCTCTCCGCTGTCATGACCAAATAGTGAAGCGGACCACACCTTCTTCGCAACAAGAGTTGCCCGACCGACAACAAAACCACGAAATGCGCTGGTCGCACCACGCAACGGGCACGCTCAGTGATCGAACAGGCGCTCTGGAACGGCTCCGGCTGAGGCGTGCAGGGCTTCGCGGTCCAGGCCTTGGCCGGCGAGCGCGTCGATGAGGATGCGCAGCGCCTGCGGGGCCGGCGGGGAATCGGGCTGGCCTGCGTCAGAACTGAGCACGACGCGGTCCAGCCCCACCCCTCGGGCGAACTCGGCCAGGTCCGCGGCCGTGCACCGCGGCTGGTGGAAGAGCTGGAACGCGGTGATCTCGGCCAGGGCACCGCGTTCGGTGAAGCGCCGTGCCTGCTCCGCCGACATGCCCGGAACCGTGTAGGCGGGATGGGTCAGCAGGATCCTGGTGACACCGGCCTCCCAAGCAACCGGCAGGAGCCATTCGACCTCTTCGACGCTGATGTGCCCTGTGGCCAGGACGGCGTCGTACCGGGCGATGCGGGCACAGATGTCGCGTGCGGCGGTCTCGGTCGAAGGGTCCACGGGAGGCAGGGCGTAGGTGTGCTCGGACAGGCCCGGGCGCAGACCGCACAGGCGCGGAAGCCCGGCCCGGCGCTGGGTGAGAGCGTCGGCGGTGGGGAACCAGATGATGCGTGCCCCGGCTGCGAGAGCGGCCTCGACCGCTGCCGGGTTGACCCCTCCCACGTGCTGGTTCAGTGCCAGGCCGCCCAGGACGCGTACGCCTCGGTTCCGTCCGGCGGCGTGGGCACGGCCGACCGTCGATTCGTAGTGGGCCTTGAGCACGCATCCGGTGTAGCCGTCGCGTTCGTAGGCTTCGACGGTGGCGGCGTCGTCCAGGCGGCGGTCGACGACGTCGGGTGCGGCGTGGACATGCAGATCGAACATGCCCCACAGCATCGGAGGCGGTTGCCCGGGCCACAAGCGCCGTTGCGACCAGGGCAACCGCCTCTCCTGCTCAGAGCTCGGCGGTCAGGCGTTGCAGCTCCCGGGACAGGAGCCCGAAGCGGGGGTCCTGCAGCAGCGGCAGACGGTGGCGCAGCCGGCGCACCTCTCCCAGATCCAGGTCACCGGTGACCAGGGCGCTTTCGTCCAGGGGCGCCTCGGCCACGACCTGGCCGAAAGGGTCGACGATACGCGATCCGCCCCAGAAGGAGACGCCGTTCTCGCTGCCGACCCGGTTGACCATGACCACGTAGCACTGCTGCATGCGCGCCAAGTGGTGCACGAGGTCGCGCCAGTACGTGCTGTTGTCCAAGGGCCCTTCGTCGCCGTCGATCCCGCCCACGGCGGCACTGTTGGTGGGCACCAACAGGACCTCGGCCCCGTCCTGGGCCGCCAACCACGGCAGCATCGGCTGCCAGGCGTCGTTGCAGATGAGCGTGGCCATCCGGGCCCCGCACGCGTCGAAGGCCCGCAGGCTGCGGCCCGGGAAGAAGTGCTTGCGTTCCTCCCACATCAAGTAGTTGGGCAGGTAGAGCTTGTGCTGAAGATGCACGGTCCGCCCACCCGAGAGGTAGGCGGCGGAGTTGAAGTAGCGCAACCGGTGGCGCTGGTAGAAGCCCACGAGCACGTCGGGGCCCACTTCTGCCAAGCTCAGCAGGGCCCGGTCGTGCGCTTCGAGGGCGGTGTCGTGGTCCAGTCGGCCCAGCGCGTATCCGTGCAGGGCCAACTCGGGCAGGACCACGAGATCAGCGCCCCGTGCGTGCGCCTCCTCCACCTGTGTGCGGGCCTTCTCGAGGTTGTCCTCGACCCGGCCCAACCGGCAGTCGGTCTGTGCGATGGCCACACGCATAGGGCTTCCTCCACGCTCGTCGGTCGCGCATGTCTAGCGGCGCTCCGACCGTGGAGGCAAGGGCGGTTGCGCGCACGACAACCGCCCCGCGGCGGGGCCCGCACCACGGACCCCGCGCAGGTCAGCGTTGACCGGCTTCGGTCACTCCCACTCGGCGTCCTCGGTGAAGGTGCCGTCCTCCACCATCCCGTAGGCCTCGTCCCCGGGGCAGGAGGTGGAAACGAAGTCGCGGTGGCCGAGGACCGTGCCTGCGATGCTGGACTCGGGCTCCATGAGCCACTCGCGCAGCTGGCGCACGGCATTGATCTGCTCGGGCGTGATCGTGTCGTTCGGTCCGGTCGCCAGCGTCACCGAGTAGTGGGTGGTGTTGCCGCCGGGCTGGGCCGCCTGGGTGCGGAACAGGCCGCGCCCCTCCATGACGTGGCCGTGGGCACACGCCATGAAAGAGTTCCCGGTGAAGTACACCGTGCCCTCACGCCTTGCGAGCCAGGTGCCGTTGGGCGTGGTCGGGCACCAGATGTGCCCGTCGTGGACCTCCCGCGTGATGGAGAGTTCCCCGTCCACGTCAACGGTCGTCTCGGCCGCCGAGCGCACGGCCGGGTGTCCCCCGGGGCCGTGTTGCAAGGTGCTGGAACGGCCCGCAAGGGCGACCGCGTACTGGTACGCGTCGATGGCCTGGGAACTGCTCCGGCTCGGGCGGGTGTCGAGCCCTTCTGCCGTGTTGAGCAACAGGTCGAGCTGGGCCCGGGTGAGGGCACGCAGGAACACGGGCGCGGGCACGCGGGCGGGAGCATGCCGTTCCAGGACCTCGGTGATCGGCTCCGACACGTGGAAGACGGAGCGGTCACCCTCACGGGTCTCCGACCAGTGCGCGGGGCCGTCCGCCAGAGCGTACAGGGCGGCACGGATGCGGGCAGCAGAACCCGAATCGATGCCGTCCGGCGAGGGGGCCGCCCAGTACCAGGCCACCGCCTCGACGAGGGAGTCGGTCCACTTGGCCTCGCTCGGAACGTCGGCACAAGGTGCGGCGGACACCAATCGGTCCGTCCCGTCGAGGGTGGCGGTCGTGGCCCAGTGGCGGGTGGCGGAGGCGTCCACCGGACCCGCGGTGGCACCGACGCGCTCGACGGGCCAGCGGTGCTGGTCGGTCGTGAGGGAGGAGTGGTCGCGGCCTTCCATGCGCACGAGCGTGCGCGGCATCGCCGGGAAGACGTTGACCGCCTGCACCGGCTGCCACTGGGACAGCCCGGTTCCGTGGTCGAGGGTGAGGACGAGATCGTCGGCCCCGAGCTCACGGAAGGTGCGCCACCCGTCCTCGGTGAGGATCTCGGTGGCCTCGTCGACGCAGTAACCGATGTCCACCCAGCCGCGGGAGGGACCGGTGTGGAAATCGCGGGTGCTGTTCCAGTAGGACTCGCAGGCGCTGTGCTCCTCGTCGGCCAGTCCTTGGTCGGCGCTGTCGTAGTGGACGACCAGGCCGTCCTTCGGATCGGCCTGGTCGGCCGGGGACTGGGCGGGCCATCCCAGGTCGGAGCGCCACTGGAGCTTGTCTGGTTCGGGCATGTGATTCGCCCCTTCGGGAGGACGGGAGGTTTCGGTCACGGTCTCGTGCCGGGGGAAGGGGAAGTGCACACAGTGCCCTACCCGCTCCGGTCGGTGATAATCGCCGACATCGCCTGCGAGCACGGACTTCCGGCTCCATCCGCCGAGGCTGTGGCCGACCCCTGATACTGATACCCGGTTGGGGCATATACGATGACCGCATGAGCGGGAACAGGAACGCAGCGCGCACGCGGGGCCGTAGGGGCCACGTGTGGATCAGGCTGCTCCTGCTCCCCCTGTTGCTCTTCGGTTTCTCGGCCATGCACACGCTCGGCCACGCGGAGGGCTCGGGCCACGGCGGTCACCTCTCCGCGGCCTCGCACGCGGGCGGGTCCTCGCCCGACGAGCACACCGGGGGCGCTCAACCCGCGGGCGGGCACAACGCCGCACCGTGGGCCGAGTACGCCGCCCAGGAGGATCTGCCCGATCTCGATCCGACCGACATGTGCCCGACCCTGGGCGGGTTCACCGCGGTCAACCCCGGCGCGGCCACCACCGTGGTCACCCCCTGGCCCCAGACCCCGCCGAGCTGGACGCCCCAAGTCCGGGCCTTCGACCCCTCCGGGGTGGAGGCCGAGAACAAGCCGTCGCTCTCCTGCCTGCAGATCCTCCGGGTGTAGATGCCCGGCGGCCCGCACCGACCGGGACGCGGCGCCGCCTGCGCACACGCATCCGCAGAAGACCTGACGAGGGAAGACGACCATGATCAAGTTCAAGCACGTCCTCAACGGCGCGGCCGCCGCGCTCGGAACCACCCTGGCACTGGCCGCGTGCGGGCAGGCCACCGGTGACGAGGACTCCCCCGGCTCCGGTTCGGCCGAGCAGGAGCAGTACAACGAGGCCGACGTGCACTTCGCCCAGATGATGATCCCGCACCACGAGCAGGCCGTGGAGATGGCCGACCTGGCCGACGACCGGGCCGGCGGGGAGGTCGGGGAGCTCTCCGACGAGATCCGCGACGCCCAGGGTCCGGAGATCCAGCAGATGCAGCAGATGCTGCAGGACTGGGGCGAGGACTCCGGCGAGGACATGGACCACAGCGGCATGGCCGGGATGCTCAGCGACGAGCAGATGGAGGAGCTGGCCGACAGTGAAGGCGAGCAGTTCGACACCCTCTTCCTGGAGCTGATGATCGAGCACCACGAGGGCGCGGTCGACATGGCCGAGACCGTCCTGGAGGACGGCACCTCGCCCGAGGCCCGGGAGCTGGCCGAGGAGATCGTCGACACCCAGGAGGAGGAGATCGAGCAGATGCACGGCATGCTCGGCCACGACACCTCCGGGGACGACACCGAGGGCAGGGAGGACGACGAGGGCAGCGGCGACCAGGACGGCCACGAGGGCCACTAGTGTTCTGATTTGTGGACGCCTTCCGTTGCTCCGGCCGGCTGCTGCGCCGCCAGGCGTACGTTGAGGGCGGTGGCGGGTGACGGGTGGGCGCAGCCAGTGGTGCTGTCGCNNNAAGGCCGAAGAAGGAGTCGGCCC
>NZ_ANBF01000016.1:7939-29729 GCF_000341025.1 Nocardiopsis salina YIM 90010
GACGCAGCGAGAGTGCCGCTGGGGCGCCGCGCAGCAGGTCATCGGTGTTCGCCGAACAGGCCCTGGTCCGTCACGCCCGGGCCGGGCACCGGTCCGCGGTTCACTCAGGGCCCGCCCGCGCTGTGTCGCGGGCGGGCCCCGTTCTGTTCGGGACGCGCCGCGCCCTCACGGTGCCCACCCTTCGGTCACCGGGGTGGGACATTCTCGGGGTGAGAGGGCACGAGCACGCGCGAGGGGGTGCGGGCCGACCTCACCGGGGGGGGGAGGAGACGTGGTCATGGCGGAGGAGTTCGAGGAGGGCCCGCCCAGGGTCCTGGCGGGGGTCGACGGTTCCGCTGCCTCGCGCGGTGCCGCTGAGTGGGCGGCGGCGGAGGCGCACCGGCGCGGGTGGCCGCTGTTCCTGGTCCACGCGCTGGCGATGCCGCTGGTGATGTCGGTCTACGCGGGTCCCACACGGTTCCCGCCCTCGGACGAGCTCACGGCGCAGGGGCGGCACGTGCTCGACGAGGTGTCCGACCACGTGCGCCGGCTGGTGCCCGAGATGCGCTCGGAGACCGTGTTGGCCCTGGAGGAACCCCCGCTCGCGCTGTTGCGTCGTGCCCGCGCCGGGGACCTGGTGGTCCTGGGTTCGCGCGGCCTGGGACCGCTGCGTTCGGCGGTGGAGTCGTCCGCAGGGGTGCGCCTGACGGCCCGTTCGCCCTGCCCGGTCGTGGTGGTTCCCGGACGGGAGGGCACCCGGGGGCCGGTCCGGCCGCGCAGGATCGTGGTGGGGGTGGACGGGTCGGAGGACTCCCGTCGGGCACTGCGCGCGGCGCTGGAGCAGGCGGCGCGCGTGCCGGAGGGTTCGGTTGTCGTGGTGCACAGCTGGCAGGTGCCGCTGCCGTTCGATCCCGGCCCGGACGGGGGCGAGGAGTGGACCCCGCCCGGTTCACAGTTGGACCGGCGTTCCCAGGAGATGGTCTCCGACATGCTCGAACGGGTCTCCGAGGACGCCACCGAGAGGGTGGGCGTGAGTGTGCTGCGCACGGGCGATGACGCGGTGAGTGCCCTGATCGGTGCGGCCGAGGACGCCGACCTGCTCGTGGTGGGCTCGCGCGGGCGCGGGAGCGTGCGCGGGCTCTTGTTGGGATCGGTGAGCCAGGGGGTGATGCACGCCTCCCCGGTACCGGTGATGGTGTTGCCGCACCGGACGCACGGGAAGGCCTGAACGCGGCCGTGTGCGGGGATGCGGGGCGGGGCGGGTCCGGGGTGGAGACGCGGGAGACCGGGCTCCACCAGCACGGGAGCAGCCCAGGACCGTCTCCGGCGACTGGCACGGGTCGGAGAACGTGTCCTATAATCGGCGGCAATGTCTGGTCCCGCACGCTTCTTGTGCATGGCGCTCATCTCCATGTCGCTCACGAGCACCGATGACGGCCTCTGTCGCCGCCGGTGCCGCCTCGTCGTGCGCTGACGGACCCGCTCTCTCTTCATTCCCCCGGGCCCCGCGCGCCCAGCTTCCGACGCGGCACCGGTGACCCCCGCACCCGGCCTGTTCGGCGCGCCCGCGCCCTGTCACCACCGTTTGGACATCATGACTGCTCAACCCACTTTGCCTGCCGAACCCACTGGGTCGGTGGACAATGACCCGGGATCCCCGGCCCTTGCACTGAGGTGGCAACCGGCCCTGTCCACCCCTGCACCGCAGGCTCCCGAGGCCGAACCGGTCCGCTGGTGGCCCTTGGGTGTGGCCCTCCTGGGCGCCCTGGGGCTGTCGGCCTTCGTCTGGTCGGAGCACGGCGCCCTGCCGGCGGTCCTGCTCCTGCTGGGCATCGGCCTGGGCTTCACCCTGTTCCACTCGCGGTTCGGGTTCACCTCGGCCTGGCGCCAGTTCATCGCCGTGGGCAACGGCAAGGGGCTGCGTGCCCACGCGGTCCTGCTCGGCACCACAGCGACCCTGTTCGCCCTGGTCATCGGCACTGGAACGGGACTGTTCGGCAACGAGCCCGATCCGATGTCCGGGACCATCGGGATCGCCCTGTTCGCGGGTGCGTTCCTCTTCGGTATCGGCATGCAGCTGGGCGGCGCCTGCGCCTCGGGCACCCTGTTCACCGTGGGCGCGGGCCAGTCGGCCATCGTCATCACACTCATCGGTTTCATCGCCGGTTCGGTGATCTACAGCGCCGCGTGGCCTCTGGTCAACGACCTTCCCGAGGTGCCGGCGGTGATGCTGTCCGACCACGTGGGCTGGTTCGGTTCCTGGGGCATCACCATCGCGGTGCTGGTCGCGATCGTGCTCATCACGCGGATGGTGCAGAACCGCGGGGTTCCGCCGCCCACCGGCGCCCCGCCGTCGGCACGGGGTGTGGCGCGCGTGCTGCGCGGCAGCTGGCCGATGATCGCGGGCGCCGTGGTTCTGGCGGTGCTGGGCGCGGCCGTGCTGGTGACCTCGGGCACGACATGGGGCATCACGTCGGCCTTCAACCTGTGGGGCGCCAAGTTCCTGCAGCTCATCGGTTTCCAACCGGAGACATGGGCGTTCTGGTCGCAGCCCGACCAGGCCGCTCAGCTGGAGGGCCCGGTCCTGCAGGACCAGAACAGCCTGACCAACATCGGCATCATCCTGGGTGCCGCGGTGGCCGCGGGCGCGGCAGGCACCTGGAAACTGCACACCGGGTTGAGCTGGAACGTCGTGGCGGCCGGCCTGGTCGGCGGCGTGCTCATGGGCATCGGCGCGCGCCTGGCGGGCGGCTGCAACATCGGCGCGTACCTGGCCGGGATCGGTTCGGGCAGCCTGCACGGGTGGCTGTGGGCGCTCTTCGCCCTGGCCGGGACCTGGGCCGGTCTGCAGGCGCGATCGCTGTTCGGACTGGGTGTGCCCAAGCCGTCGGACAGCTCGTGCTGACCACTCCTCGCACGTGAGGACGGCCCCGGCAGTGAGCTGCTGCCGGGGCCGTCCTGTGTCCGTTCACCAGGCGCGGCCGACCATGCGGGCCACGTGCCCGGGAAGGGGGACCTCGACCTGCCGCCCGGGGTCGGGGCGAGGCTCCCCCACGGTCAGGGTCAGAGGGAGTTCGCCGGCCCACACGGGCAGCTCGGCGTCCTCGGGTTCGTCGTTGGGGCCTCCGGTGCGCACCTTGACCGAGGCCTCCTCCAGGGGCAGGGCCAGGACGCGGGTCTTGGCCAGGTCCCGCTCGGAGGGGGCGCGCACCTGGTCCCAGCGGTCGGGGACGAGATGGTCGACGATGGCGCGCAGGGCGGCCAGGCGTTCGCTCTCGTCCTCGACCACCCTCGGGGTTCCCAGCACCATCGCCGAGCGGTGGTTGAACGAGTGGTGGACGGCGGAACGGGCCAGGACCAGCCCGTCGGGCACCGTGACGGTCACGCACACCTCGGAACCCTGGCGCAGGGAACGTGCCCCGGTGGACCCGTGCAGGTAGAGGGTGTCGCCGATGCGGGCGTGGCAGGTGGGGAGCGCCAGGGGCGTGCCGTCCACGACCACGGCCATGTGGCACAGGAGTCCGTGGTCGAGCACGTCGAACAGGTCGGCCCGCTCGGTGCGGGTCTTGTGCTTGGCGCGGTTCAACCGGGTGCGTTCGGTGGTGGAGAGCATGGCACCAACCTAGGCAGAAGTGGTTACCTATAACAGGTCCACTTTCGGGCCATAACAGGAGACCACTTCGGGGGTGGAGATGGCACGTGGTTCGGTCGAGGCCCCGGTCCACCTGGACCGCGCGGACACCCGTCCGTTGTCGGTGCAGTTGGCCGACCAGGTGCGTTCAGCGGTGACCGAGGGTGTGCTGCAGCGGGGTGAGCGCCTGCCGTCGGGCCGGTCCCTGGCCGCGCAGCTCGGGGTGAGCCGCACGGTGGTCACCGAGGCCTTCCAGCAGCTCTACGCCGAGGGATGGGTGGAGGGCCGGCACGGATCGGGCACCTTCGTCGCCGGGGGCACCGGGGCGCGCCCGAGCGGGGGCCGCCCGGAACCGGGGCCCTCGGACCCGCTGCCGGCACCGGTCACCGATCGCGAGGGCGCCCGGCGTGCGGGCCTGGTCGATCTGCGCCCGGGAGCTCCGTGGGTGGGATCGGTGGACCGGGCGGCCTGGCGCCGGGCGTGGCGCCACGCGGCCGAGCAGCCCTTGGACGACTCCCCTGATCCTCGCGGGCAGCCCCGTTTGCGGGCGCTGCTGGCCGAGCACCTGCGCCGGGTGCGCGGGGTGCGGGTCGGCCCGGAGAACGTCATGGTCACCGGCGGCACCGGCCACGGACTCGACCTGGTCGGTGCGGGCCTGGTGGGTGCGGGCGCCCGTGCGGGGGTGGAGGAACCGGGGTACCGCAAGGCCCCGGCGGTCTTCGCTGCGCGCGGGGCGGTGCCCGTTCCGTGCCGGGTGGACGGCGAGGGGCTGGTGGTGGAGGAACTGCCCGAGGACCTCGCGGCGCTGTACACCACACCCGCACACCAGTACCCGCTGGGCGGCCGGCTGCCGGTGCCGCGGCGCGAGCAGTTGCTGGATTGGGCGCGCGAGCGGGGGACGACGGTGGTCGAGGACGACTACGACGGCGAGTTCCGGTACGACGCGGCCCCGCTGCCTGCTCTGTACGGTATGGACCCCGAGCGCGTGGTTCTGCTGGGGACGTTGTCCAAGACCCTCTCCCCAGATCTGGGTATCGGCTGGTTGGTGGCGGACCCGGGGACGGTCGGGCGCCTGGCCCGGTTGCGTGCGGAGCTGTCGGACCGTACACCCGGGCAGCCGCAGGCTGCGACGGCGCTGCTGTTGGAACGCGGTGACCTGGACCGCCATCTGCGCCGGATGCGGCTGGAGTACGCGCGGCGCCGACGGTTGCTGAAACGGCGGCTGGGGCGGTGGTTGACCGGTGACACCGCGGGACTGCACGTGCTGCTCCCGTTGCCGACCGAGGCGGTTCGGCCGGTGGTGGAGGGCGCGGCCGAGCGCGGGGTCCTGGTGGTGGACACCACACACGCGAGTTTCGGGGCGCCGCCGGTGCACGGGTTGGTGCTCGGGTACGGCTCGGCCGGGACGCAGGCCCTGGAGCGGGGCTGCGGTGTACTGGAGGGACTACTGGGCGAAATGGGGTTGAATGTCCCGTGATGGGCATTTCTTCCCCGTTTACACCAGATACCCAATCCGAACAAGGGTGTCATCGAACCGCGACCACAGCAGTGCGTTTGACCTGGACAATGGAGACATCGTTGCGAATTGGGGGTACCGAGGTGCAGGGGCGTCGAACGACGCATGACCTTTACGACGTAGATGTTCTGTGGTGCGAGGGGGAAGGGTGACACCGATGCACGCGACGTCACCCCGGGTCCGATTCGACCACGAGTTCACCCTGCGCCCCATGCACGGCAACGCGGGCTTCGAACGCGCCCTGCTGCGCCACTTCGAGGAACACGAATGGGAGGGGGCTCCCCTCCTGTACTGCCGCGACCACGAGAACCGGCTCGTGCACAGTGCGCTGCGCGGGACCGCCGTGCACGACGACCGCTACCTGGAGGACGAGTACCTGCAGGGTGCGGCAGCGCTCGTGCGCGAGTTCCACGACCTGACCGCGGGCACCCGCCTGGCCGGGCAGTGGGAGGTGGTCTGCCACAACCAGCTCGCACCGCGGCACACCATCAGCCAGAAGGGTGTTCCGTACGCGTTCGTGGACTGGGAGGCGGCGGCACCGGGTGTGCGCCTGCACGACTTGGCCGACCTGTGCTGGCGGTTCGTGGACCTGGGGCCGAGCGCCGAGGACCCGTTCCGGCGCGTGCGGATCATCTGCGACGCCTACGGGCTCGCCGAGCGCGAGCCCCTGATCGGGACCATCATGGCCCGCCAGGACCGCTACCGGCGCATCGTGGAGTCCGGCGCCCACCGCGGGGACCCGCGCATGGTGGCGCAGTACCGGTCCGGTGAGACCGAACGCATCGGGCAGCGGCTGATGTGGATGCGCGAGCACCAGCGCGACCTGGCCGCCGAACTGGTCTCCTGACCCTGCGAGCCCGCGCACCCAGGGGAGGTTCGCCACCCGTGCCATGATGCGCCCATGGACCTGGAGCACATTTACGTGCCCACGGGCGAGGGCGTGTACCTGCACTGCGTCCTGGCGGGGCCAGTGGGCGCTGCCCCGCTCGTGGCGGTGCACGGTGGGCCCGACTGGGACCACTCCTACCTGCTGGACCCGCTGACCGTGCTCGGCCACCGGCGCCTGGTCCTTCCCGACCTGCGCGGATGTGGTCGCTCCTCCCCCGGGCCCTGCAGCTTCGCCGCGGCCGCACGCGATCTGGCCCGGCTCGTCCGCCACCTGGGCCTGGAGCGTCCCGACCTGTTGGGTTTCTCGGCCGGGGGCCAGGTCGTGCAGCGGCTGGTGCTGGACCACCCAGGCCCGTTCGGGCGCGTGATCATGGCTTCCAGCACCCTGTGGCCGGTCACTGACGCCGACTTCGGCCCCTGGCCCGAACGCGAACGCCGACGGGCGGCCGAGGCCCGGATCTGGTCCATGCCGGGGCCCGTCACCCCCGCGCGGGTCAGAAGGGCCGCCCTGGCCGGGGCGCCCGCCAACGTGTGGCGCGGGGACCGAATCGTGCACTACCGGCGGGTTCTGGAGCGCGTGCGCTGGTCCGCGCACTGGTTGCGCGCACTGCGCGCCGGCCGCCTCGACCCGCCTCGACCGGCCGACGGGCCGAGGCGACTGGCCGAGGCGGACGCGGCGTGGCTCTTCCTGCACGGGCGCCAGGACATGCTCTTCCCCGCACACGTGGCCGAGCGTGCAGCAGTCCTGTTGCCCCGGTCGCGTGCGGTCGTGCTGGACGGCGCGGGGCACATGGCCCACGTGGACCGGCCCGAGGCGTGGATCGGCGCCGTTGAGGACTTCCTCTCCGGACGAGCACAGGCACCCGGCGCGGCGTAACCTGCGGGCACGACCCGACCCGGAGGAGGAAGACCGTGGAGGAGACCCGGAACCTGCCCGACCGCAGCCTGCGTGTGGCCGAGGCGTTGGCCGGCATCGGTGCGCAGGGGCGTGTGCGCGAGCTGCCCGACTCCACCCGCACCGCCGCGCAGGCCGCCGAGGCCCTGGGCTGCGAGGTGGGGGCGATCGCCAACAGTCTGGTGTTCATGGCCGACGAGCGCCCGCTGCTGGTGATGACCAGTGGTCGGCACCGCGTGGACACGGACGTGCTGGCCGAGCGCCTGGGCAAGGGACGCATCCGCCGCGCGGAGCCGGAGGAGGTGCGCGGCGCCACGGGGCAGGTGATCGGCGGCGTGGCGCCCCTGGGCCACCCAAAACCGGTGGAGACGGTCGTGGACCTCGCTCTCGAGGACCACCCGTGCCTGTGGGCCGCGGGCGGCACGCCCCGCACGATCTTTCCCACCGACTTCACCGAGCTGGTCAAGATGACCGGCGGCACCGCCGTCGCCGTCAACTGACGCCCGCGGGCCCCTCCCCGCGTTCGAGAGCCACGTGTGCCGCGTGCCTGGCGGCCCGGGCGGTCGAGGGCGTATCTGGCGGTCGAACACGGGCCCCGCACAGCTCATCTGCCACGTGCGCCCCGACCTGGAGTAGAACTCTTGCCAACACGGCTCTGATCATGAAGGTTCTTTCCTGAGCCCACCGGATCATACTCATCGTGCTTAGATGAGCACACTCGGCAACGATCCGGCCCGCTCACCGGAGCTTTCGAAAAGGAGCCATGTTGGCGCACACGCACCGGAACCGCCCACGCAGGGCCCTCGACGTTCCGATCCCCCGGACCGCGCTGTGGGGCGGCGTCATGGCCGCCGCACTCGCCGCCTCGTTCATGCACGCCCCACAGGCCCTCGCCGCACCCGAGGACCCGCGGACCCAAGAGTGCGAGCCCGAGGAGGACGCCGTTCCCAAACGCCAGATGCGCGCGGAGTGGGTCGCCGGGGTCGAGAACATCGACTGGCCCACCGAACAGGGCATGAGCGCCGAGGAGCAGCAGGCCGAACTGGTCGAGCTCTACGACGGCGCCGTGGACCGAGGCCTCAACGCCGTCGTGGTCCAGGTCCGCCCCACCGCCGACGCGTTCTGGCCCTCCCCGCACGAGCCGTGGTCGGAGTGGCTCACCGGGGAGCAGGGCGGCGATCCCGGTTACGACCCGCTGGAGTTCGCCGTCGAGGCCGCCCACGAGCGCAATCTCGAGTTCCACGCCTGGTACAACCCCTACCGGGTGGCCATGCACGACGACCCCTCGCGCCTGGTCGAGGACCACCCGGCCCGCGAGAACCCCGATTGGACCTTCTCCTACGGCGGGCAGCTCTACTACGACCCGGGCGTGCCCGAGGCGCGCGAGTTCGTGGTCGAGGCGATGATGCACTCGGTCGACAACTATGACGTGGACGGCGTGCACTTCGACGACTACTTCTACCCGTATCCGGTCGACGACGAGGAGATCCCCGACGAGGACACCTACGCCGAGCACGGCGAGGGCTTCGACGACATCGGCGACTGGCGGCGCGACAACGTCGACACCATGGTCCGCGAGGTCAGCGAGGCCGTGAAGGCCTCCAAGCCGCACGTGAAGTTCGGCATCAGCCCGTTCGGGATCTGGCGCAACTCCGACACCGACCCGGCCGGGTCGGACACCGAGGGCATGGAGTCCTACGACGAGCAGTACGCGGACAGCCGCAAGTGGGTGACCGAGGGCTGGCTCGACTACATCAACCCGCAGCTCTACTGGCACATCGGCCTGGACGTGGCCGACTACTCGGTGCTGGTTCCGTGGTGGGAGGAGGTCGCCGCGACCACCGACACCCACCTCTACATCGGTCAGGGCGCCTACAAGGTCGGGGAGGAAGAGGGCCCCTGGAGCGACGACCCGCGTGAACTCTCCGAACACCTGCACCTGAACCAGGACCGCCCGGGTGTGCACGGCGACGTCTACTTCAGCGCGACCTCGCTGCGCACCAACGCCCAGGAGGCCTTCGAGATCGTGCAGGAGGAGCACTACGCCCACCCGGCGCTGGTCCCGATCGACCCGGACCTGGGCGGTGAGGCCCCGCCCGAGCCGACCGTGACGGGTTCGGAGCCGGTCGAGGACGGCCTGGAGCTCGGCATGGCCCCGGCCGAGGGTTCGGAACCGGCCTACTACGCGGTGTACGCGATCGAGGGCCCGCCGGAGGAGGAACCGGTCTGCGGCATCGGCGACGCCCGCAACCTGTTGGGCACCGTGCGCGCCGGCGACGACGGCACGGCCACGTTCACCGCGCCGGCCCACGAGGGCGAGTACACCTACTACGCGACGGCGCTGGACCGCCTGCACCACGAGAGCGGTGCAAGCGAGCCGCACCACCTGCCCTGACCCGCCGCTCGGGCCGGGGACGCAGAGCCCCGGCCCGAGCAGCCCCGGCCCCGACACGTGATTGGTGAACCGCCCGAACGGTTACGAATCGGACATGAGTCATCAAGACCCGCACAGGCCCGACGACCCGGTCAACGCTGAGGCGCAGGACTGGAACGAGGCCGGCGTACCCGAACAGGAAGACTCCACCGAGGACGAGGCCCTGCCCGCCGACCGGGAGGACCCGACCATGATGGAGGAGGAGTACGACAGCACGGCCGAGGAACGCGATCCGCTCGTCGAGGCCCTGGCCCGCGAGGAACCCGAGGCCGCCGAAGCGCTCGGCAGCGCGGCCCCGGACCGGGGACGGGACCGCGCGGGGGGCGGTGGCCCCTCCTCCGACAGCGGTGTCGAGCCCGGCCCCGGCGGGCCCGAGAGCAAGGCCCTGCACCAGGAGGAGGAGCTCCGGCAGGAGGACGAGGGCGGGCGCCCCGGCGAGTGAGTGGGCGCCGGGCCCGGGCATCCGGCCTGTTCACGCCCACCGGGGCCCGGACGCACGGCTCAGTACTCGCGCGAGGCCAGGACGCAGAACTCGTTGCCCTCGGGGTCGGCCAGTACCGTCCAGGCTTCGTCGCCGCTCTGGCGCACATCGACCCGGTGTGCGCCCATGCGTTCGAGGCGGGCGATCTCGGCGTCGCGGTCGTCGTCGACGTGGGTGGCCAGGTCGATGTGCAGGCGGTTCTTGACCGCCTTGTCCTCGGGCACGGGCACGAAGACCAGCCCGGGGTTTCCCCGGTCCCACTCCTGCACGGTCATGGGTTCGGCCTCCAGCCACGGCGGGATGACGACCGCGCCCTCCTCCTCGTCGACGATCATCCGCCAGTCGAGCACCTCGGCCCACCACTGCGCCTGGGCGCTGTGGTCTCGGCAGTCGATGACGGTGGTGTACCAGCGCAGTGCCATGGGGGGTTCCCTCCTGTTTGCGCCCGCGCGGGGCGGGCCCGTGCTCGGACGCGCACCACGGTAGAGGGAGGTACCGACAGTCCGGCTGCGGCCGCGCCGATCCGGGGAAACCGCGTTGCCCGCCGACCATCCCGCTGCCAGGGTGTGGCCCATGACCGACGACGCCCTGGCCCCGTTACGGCGCCAGTTCGACCTCACCTGGGCCCTGTTCGAGTACCACCTGGAGCGCTTGGAACCGCAGGATCACCTCTGGGAACCGGCCCCCGAGTGCTGGACCCTGCACCTGCACGGCGGTGTGTGGGTGCCCGACTTCGCCGAGGAGGAGCCCGACCCCGTTCCCGCCCCGACCGCAGCGTGGGTTGGCTGGCACATCGGCTGGTGGTGGGGCACCACGATGGAGCTGCTGCAGGGGCGCCAGGCCCTCCCGCCCGAAGCCGTGCACTGGCCCGGCCCCGAGAACGCGGTGGAGTGGCTGCGCTCCTTCCGCGGACGGTGGCTCGCCCTGCTGCCGGACCTGGACCCTGCCGCCCCCGCGCCCTTCCCCTGGCCCGAGGGCACGGGGCACACCGTCACCGACACGGTGGCCTGGGTCAACGCCGAGCTCATGAAGAACGCCGCGGAGGTCGGCCAGCTGCGCATCCTGCGCGCCGCGGGCGCCACCGGCTCCTCGTGACCGTCCGGCCCCTGCGCCGGGCCGTCAGCCCCGCGGGTTGAGCGCCTGGAAGAGCACGTGGTCCTGCCAGCGGCCGTCGATGCGCAGGTACTCGGGGGCCAGGCCGAACGGCTGGAACCCGTTGCGCCGCAGCACCCGCTGCGAGGCGCCGTTGTGCGGCACGGTCTCGGCCTGCAGGCGGTGCAGGCCCAACGGCCCGAAGGCCAGCGACTTGACCTCGCCGACCGCCGCGGTGGCCAGCCCCCGGCCGTTGTGCGAGGAAGCGATCCAGTAGCCGATGGCGGCCGACTGCAGGGCCCCGCGCACGATGCCGTTGACGGTGATGCGCCCGACGATGCGGTCGGTGTCGTCGGTGACCACCAGCGGAACCTCGTGGCCGTCGATGTAACCGGTCAGTTGCTGGTCCAGGAGCCGGTACTGGCCCTGGGCGGTGAAGTACTCCTCGGGGCGCACGGGTTCCCAGGGGGCGAGGAAACTGCGGTTCTCGACCAGGCGGGCGGCGATCTCCGCGGCGTCCTCCAGCCTGGCCAGGCGTGTGTGTGCCATGTACTCCCCTGTGCCGTCGACGACCTCCCGGCAGGTTAGCGTTCCAGCACAGTGGGCGCGCGGACACCTGTCCGCGTCCGTTCACGGGGACGTAACCGGCACTTCCGACTCCACCCGCGCGAATGTGAGAATAACGGGGTGACACCTCGACACTCAGCAGAATCCGATCCCGATCAGAACTCCCCCGACACCGGCTCGCCCAAGACCACGGCCGCCGGTCTGCCCGCTGTCCTCAACAGCGTCAAGCAGGTCGCAGAGAACGCCGGGGTCATGCGCGGGCTGCCCGCCATGCTCGCGGTCAACCAGAAGAAGGGCTTCGACTGCCCCGGCTGCGCCTGGCCCGACCCCGAGAAGCGCCACAAGGCCGAGTTCTGCGAGAACGGGGCCAAGGCCGTGGCGGAGGAAGCCACCAACCGCGGCCTCACCGGCGCGTTCTTCGCCGAGCACTCCGTATCCGATCTCTCCGAGCGCTCCGGGTACTGGTTGGGTCAGCAGGGCCGCCTGACCGAGCCGCTGTACCTGGCCGAGGGTGCCACCCACTACGAGCCGGTGGGCTGGGACCGTGCCCTGGACCTGATCGCCGAGGAGCTGCGCGGGGTCGAGCACCCCGACCGCGCGGTCTTCTACACCTCGGGCCGCACCAGCAACGAGGCGGCCTTCGCGTACCAGCTCTTCGCACGGGCCCTGGGCACCAACAACATGCCCGACTGCTCCAACATGTGCCACGAGTCCTCCGGGTCGGCGCTGAGCGAGACCATCGGGGTGGGCAAGGGCAGCGTGTACCTGGATGACCTGCAGCGCGCCGATCTCATCATCATCGCCGGCCAGAACCCGGGTACCAACCACCCGCGTATGCTCAGCGCCCTGAAGAGGGCCAAGCGCGGCGGTTCGAACATCATCACGGTCAACCCGCTCCCGGAAGCGGGCAGCATCAACTTCCGCGACCCGCAGACCCCGGCCGGGCTCATGGGGGCCGGCACCGACCTGACCGACCTGTTCGCGCAGATCAAGTTGGGCGGGGACCTGGCGCTGTTCTCGGCGGTCAACCGGCTGCTGCTGGAGGCCGACGCCCGCGGTGAGGACGTGCTCGACAAGGCCTTCGTCGAGGAGTTCACGCACGGCTTCGACGACTACGCCAAGGAGCTCATGGCCGAACCGGACGAGGAGTTCTGGCCGCGGGTGGAGCACGCCACCGGGCTGGAGCGCGAGCTCATCGAGCGCATGACCGCGATGGTCACCGAGGCCAAGAGCGTCGTGGTGTGCTGGGCGATGGGTCTGACCCAGCACAAGCACTCGGTCCCCACGATCCGCGAGGTCGTCAACTTCCTGCTGCTGCGCGGCAACGTCGGGCGCCCGGGCGCGGGTGTGTGCCCGGTGCGCGGGCACTCCAACGTGCAGGGCGACCGCACGATGGGCATCTACGAGAAGCCGAAACAGTCCTTCCTCGACGCCCTGCAGAAGGAGTTCGGGTTCGATCCGCCGCGCGAGCACGGCCACGACACGGTCGACGCGATCCGGGCCATGGGGCGCGGTGAGGTCGACGTGTTCTTCGCGATGGGCGGCAACTTCGTCTCGGCCTCCCCCGACACCCTCGTGACCGAGGATGCGATGCGCCGGGTGGGGCTCACGGTGCACGTGTCCACCAAGCTCAACCGTTCGCACGTGATCACGGGGGCGCGGGCACTGATCCTGCCGGCTCTGGCGCGCAGCGACCGCGACGTGCACGAGGGCCAGGAGCGGTGGGTGACGGTGGAGGACTCCATGGGCGATATCCACGCCTCCCACGGGGTGCTCGAACCGCTGTCACCGGGCATGCGGTCGGAGGTCGACATCGTGCGCGAGCTCGCCCGCAGGACCCTGGGCGAGGACTCGGTCGTGGACTGGGACTCCCTGGCCGACTACGACCGGATCCGCGACCATGTGGCCGCGGTGGTGCCGGGCTTCGACGACTTCAACGCCCGTGCACGGCGCTCGGGCGGGTTCACCCTGCCGAATGCCCCTCGCGACGACCGGCGTTTCCCCACCGCGACGGGGCTGGCCAACTTCACCAGCAACGGCAGTTACGCACCGGAGATCCCCGAGGGCCGCCTGCTGCTGCAGACGCTGCGTTCGCACGACCAGTACAACACGACGATCTACGGGTTGGACGACCGCTACCGCGGAGTGACCGGTGGGCGCCGGGTGGTGCTGGTCAACGCCGAGGACGCCCGTGAGCTCGGCCTGGTCGAGGGTACGCACGTGGACCTGGTCAGCGAGTGGGAGGACGGCCGCGAGCGCCGGGCCCCGCACTTCAAGGTCGCGCTTTACCCGACCGCACGCGGGGGCGCGGCCGCCTACTACCCGGAGACCAACGTGCTGGTTCCGCTGGACTCCACCGCCGAGATCAGCAACACCCCCACCTCCAAGTCGGTAGTGGTGCGGTTCGAGGAGAGCACTGGAGCACCCGCGCAGGGGGTCTGAGGCTCCGGGCCCCGATCCTGAGCGGTACGGGGGCGCCCCCGTCGAAGGTGCACGGAGGGCGCCCCCGTACTCTGAGGCGATGCCGACCATCTACCTGATCCGCCACGGCAAGGCCTCCCCCGAGGCGGACGACTACGACGAGCTCAGCGCGCCCGGGTACGAGCAGGCGCGGCTGCTCGGGGCCG
Organism: Nocardiopsis salina YIM 90010; assembly: GCF_000341025.1. GTDB lineage: Bacteria > Actinomycetota > Actinomycetes > Streptosporangiales > Streptosporangiaceae > Nocardiopsis > Nocardiopsis salina. The sequence continues at coordinate 22,050 of NZ_ANBF01000016.1, forward strand.
AACTTCGGCGCCGGGACCTCAAGGTGGGCCCGGTGGTGTCGGGTTCGTTGCGCCGCCAGCAGCAGACCGCGCACACGGCGCTGGCCGAGGCCGGTGTCGACGAGGTGCCGGAGGTGGACCGGCGCTGGGACGAGTACGACCACCTGCGGCTGCTGGCCCTGGACCCTCGGGGTTCGGGGTCGTTGCAGGACCGCCTGGACGCCTCGCTGACCGCCTGGACGGGGTCCGGGGAGACCGGCCCGGGAAGCTGGAACCATTTCCGCGACGGGGTGGCCTCCGCCCTGACCGACCTGGTGACCCGGTCGGAGCGCGGCCGTACCGCCCTGGTGTTCACCTCCGCGGGGGTGATCGCGACGGTGTGCTCGGTGCTGCTGTCCACGTCCACGTCGGGGTTCCTGGCGATGAACCGGATCGTGGTCAACGGTTCGGTCACCAAGCTGTTGCACGGCCGCGGCGGCACCCAGCTGGTCGGGTTCAACGACCACGCGCACCTGGAGCACGGCGGCACGGAGCTGATGACCTACCGCTGACGCGCCGGCAGACCTGCCCCGCACCGATCGTGTGCAAGGCAGGCCGGCCCGGTCGTCGCCGCCCGTGCAGGCGGTGGCAGCCGCTTCGGGCCCGGGACGGCCCCTCACGGGTGGAGTGCGGTCTGTATGTCCAGCAGTTCCAGGTCGTGCCTTGCCGCCACCGCCTCGGGGTCGCGGGCTTCGGTGCACTCGGCCAGGCGGGCGGAGAGTTCCCGACGCGCCCGCCGCACCTGCGTGCGGTGCTCGTAGGTCAGGGGCACGGCCTCCAGGCGCCCGGTCCCGGTCCGCAGACCGAACGGTGTGCGCAGGGCCCATTCCCAGATCTGGCCACCGTTCGTGCCGACGCGGAGGAGCGCGGCGCGGACGAGGATCCCGTGCGTCGGGGGGCGTTCCTGTTGCAACAGGACCCACTGCCCGATCAGCAGAAACGGGTCGTGCGTCTGCTCCGGTCGGCCGGAACTCCGGTCTCGTCGGTTGGCCTGCGCGTACATCACGGGGTCTTCCTCGGCTTGTTCGGACACGGTCGTCGGACGCGACAGGTGTCCGGGGCTGGTTGGACCCGGCCTGCGTCCGCTCGGTGTACTGGTGACGCCGGCGCGAACGAACTATGACGCGGTTGAACCAACTTTCTCCACATTTGTCGCAAGCCCTTCGCGCGACCCATCCGTGAAGAGGCACGTGCGCGCGCAGAGCCCGGGCCCCGACGCCGCGGCCGTGTGGGAACCGAGGGGGCGACCCCTCGACCTACCGTTGTCCGGGTGAGGGCGCCGGTTCACGCAGGACCTGCGCCGTGCGCAGCCCGGCGAAACCGGCGGCCAGTGCGCCCACGGCGACGACCGTGATCCCGCCCCCGGCCATGAGGGCGCCGGCGGCTCCGATGAAAGGGGCCAGGGCGCCGAGGGTGAGAGCTCCGGCGGAGTTGCCGAGGGTGGACTGGGCGGTCCACACGGCGTTGACCCGCCCGCGCAGGTGGTCGGGGGTGTGGGACTGCAGGAGGGCGTAGCGCAGGATCTCCTCGACGACCTGCCCGAACCCGAGCAGGGCCAGGAAGCAGAACGCGACCGGGGCCCAGGTGCTGGTTCCGAACCCGAGGACGGCCACGCCGCAGAGGCCGACCGCGAGAAGCATGAGCGCACCGGTGCGTTGGGTGCGCCCCGCCCAACCGCTCGTGAGCGAGCCGATGAGGGCGCCTGCCGCGGGGGCGGTGTAGAGGAAGCCGACCAGGGCGGGGCCGCCGCCGAGGACCTTGTCGGTGAACTCGTTGATGAGGACCTGCGGTGCTGCGAACAGCATCTGCACCAGCCCCAGGAGAAGCAGGGGTCCCACGACGCGGTGGGTCAGGGCGAACCGCCCGCCCTCGCCCAGTGCGGCGAAGAACGGTTGGGAACGTGCCTCCTCGGGGGCTTCCAGACGGGGAAGGCGCCATACGAGCACGGTGGTGAGCAGGGACAGCACCGCGGTCAGGATGTAGTTGGCCCCCATCCCGAGCGCCGCGATGACCGCGCCGCCGAGTGCGGGCGCAAGTACCGAGCCGAGTCGGCCGTTGAGGGCGAGCAGGGCCCCGGCCGCGGGGAGTTTGTCGCGCGGCACGAACCCGGGGGCGGCCGCCTGGAGGGCCACGGTGCTGAAGGAGCCGAAGAACCCGTTGAAGGCGGCGGTCACGTAGATGACCCAGAGCCAGGGTTCGTCGGGGACGAGGGTGTTGGCGGCGAGCACGCCGAAGGCGATGACGGCGGCGGTGCGGCCGATGACGATGAGGCGCCGCCGGTCGCCGCGGTCGGAGAGCATCCCTCCGACGAGGGTGCCGGCCAGGACGCTGACGGCGTTGGTGGTGTGCACGGTCGCCACCAGGAGTGAGGACCCGGTGAGGCCGTAGACCTGCATGGGCAGGGCGACGGCCGCGAAACCCAACCCGAAGATGGAGATGAGCCGGGCGACGAAGACGATCCTGAACTCGGGGCTCGTCCGGAGCGGGCTGATGTCGACCATCAGCTGGGAGAGTCTCACGGGGGTCCTTCACGGGTGGGCGGTGGAGGCCCGGGGCGGCACCGGGGCCTCCACCTGCGGGTGACTGTGTGTCCCGGTGGTCGGGGCGGATCAGGCGCTCGCCTCGCGCAGGCTGCGGGGGCGCAGGTCGGTCCAGTGCCTGTCGACGTGGTCGAGCGCCTCGTCCTTGGACACGGGTCCGTGGACAGCGGTCCATCCCTCGGGGATGCGGGCGAAGCCGGGCCACAGCGAGTGCTGGTCCTCGCCGTTGACCAGGACCAGGAAGGCGCCGTCGGTGTCGTCGAAGGGGTTGCTCAAGGTGGGTCTCCCTCGGGTGCGTTGCGTGGCGGGATCGGGGCTGTTCAGCGGGTGGTGAGGAGTGTGTTCCAGGCCTGGAGGGTGGGCTCCTCGGCGAGGGCGACGAAGTCGGTCTCGACCCCGTACTCGCGCCATTTCTCCACCAGGCTCATCAACCTGATCGAGTCCATGCCCTGGTCGAGCAGGCTCTCGCCCTCCTCGATCTCCTCGGGCGGGATGCCCAGCGCCTCTGCTGCGTGGGCACGGACCAGGTCGGGGGTCAGCGTCTCTCCGGCGGGGCCGGCGTTCGTGTCCTGCTGCATGCGGTTCCAGTCTCTCGGGGCCGTGTCACGGGCCCGTTCGGGGCCGGTGGCACTGCGGTCCGCGGCGCCACCGACCGGGGTCAGGGTTCGATCTGTTCCAGGACCTGGTCGAGGCTGTCCAGGGTCAGGAGCGCGGACTTGTGTGTGGTCGCGTCGCTCCAGGGCAGCGGGTGCACCTGGCCGTCCTGGGCGGCGGGCAGGGACTCGAAGACGTCCTGGTCCAGCAGGTCCGCGGTGGGTCCGGGGACCTCGCCGTCGGGTCGGGCCTCGGTGAGGACCACGTCGGCGCCGGAGAGCTGGTCGACCTCCTCCAGGGGGTGGTAGGCGGCCCATGCCTGGTGCGAGGCCTCGTTCTGCTCGCCGATGAAGTCGAGGCCGACCTCGGTGGCGATGGAGGTGTTCCAGGCCGGCCCGAACTCCTGCAGGACCTGCCCGGCACCTGCGCCGGGTGTGCCTTCGGAGGAGCGGGTGAAGGCGAAGTCGGTCTCCTCCAGCACGTCTGCGTACTCCTCGCCGAGATCGGCGACCCGGGTGTCGTACTCCTCCTCGACGTCCTCATAGGTGTCGGAGACACCGATCGCGTCGGCGACCTGTGCCTCGACCTCCTTCCAGGAGTCGGGGTCGCCCAGGCCGATGTCGGCGGTCGGTGCGAGTTCGCCGAGCTCTTCCAGGGGGACGTTGTCCCACCCGTCCGCCGGCCATGCGACGACGATGAGGTCGGGTTCGAGGTTGGCCACGGCCTCGAAGTTGATCTCCTGCGTGGCCCCGACCTGCTCGATGCCGGAGATGGTGTCGACGTCGTCCGGGTGGATGTTCTCCTCCCAGTTGTCCTCGGTGTGGACACCGACCACCTCGCCGCCGAGTTCGACCGCGGGTTGGGCGGCGTAGGACAGGGCCACCACCCGCTCCGGGTCGGCGGGGATCTCGACCTGGCCGTTGTCGCCCTCGAAGGTGCGGGTCTGCCCGTCGACCGCGTCGGCGCCGGCGTCGTCCGAACCGGATCCGCCGCAGGCTGCGGCCCCGAGCGCGAGGGCGGCCAGGACGCTCGTCGAGCGCAGGAGCACGGTGTGAGTCATAGGGGTTCTCCTGTTCTGGAGGCGGGGGATGCTTAGGCAAGCCTAGCCTTATCATCCGTCGCTCTGCATTCCGGGGCCTGCTCCAGGGCCCGGGCCAGGACCGGCCCCACCTCGGCCAGAGCGGCCGGTCCGGTGAGGGCGTCGTGGGAGGCGTTGACGCGGTGGTCGACCACTTCTCCCTTCACGTAGGGCTCCCACGCGCTGTGGTCCACGTCCTCGCGCGGGGTCCCGGCCGCGGTGAAGAAGAGCAGGTCGCCCTCGAAGACCCGGTAGGTGGCGCGGGTCATGAGTCCGGCGTTCTCCCGGTAGGTGTCGACGACGGCGTCGAGCGTCCCGGGGTCCAGATCGCCCCAGATCCCCTCCCCCTCCCGGATGAACTCGGTGACCTCGTCCCGCGCGTACGGGGCAGTGAAGTCGGAGGGGATCTCGCGCATGGACGTGGTGAGCAGGAAGCTCAGGGCCTCCTGCTCCAGCTCCTCCGGCTTCGCCGACAGTTCGCGCGCACGCCGCTGCCCGTCCAAGGGGTAGGTGTCCATCACCCCCAGCAGGCGGACCTGCTCGCCCGCGTCCTGCAGGAGGGTGGCGACAGCGTGTGCGACCTGCCCGCCGAACGACCAGCCGACCAGGTGGTAGGGCCCGTGGGGCTGGACGGTCCTGATCCGTTCGAGGTAGTACGCGGCGATCCCGTCGAGGTCGTCGGCCACCCCGTGCCGCCCGCGCAGGCCGGGCGACTGCACGCCGTAGACCGGTCGGTCGGTGCCGAGGTAGGGAAGCAGACCCGCGAAGGACCAGCTGAACCCGGCGGCCGGGTGGAGGCAGAACAGGGGAGGCAGGTCCCCGCCGGCCCGCAGGGGCAGCACCGTGGCGAGGGGGTCGCCGCCGCCCTCGACGCCGAGCAGGCGCGCGGCGATCCGTTCGGGCGTCGCGGCGGTCAGGACCTCGCCGACCTTGATCCGTGTGTCGAGGGCGCCCCGGACCTTGCCGACCAGGCGCATGGCGAGCAGTGAGTGGCCGCCCAGAGCGAAGAAGTCGTCCTCGACACCGACCTCGTCCAGTCCGAGCACCTCGGCGAAGAGGGCGCAGAGTGTGCGCTCCTCCTCGTTGGCCGGGGCCCGGCCGCCGCCCGCGCGCCACTCGGGCACGGGCAGGGCGGCCTGGTCGAGCTTGCCGTTGACGGTCAGCGGCAGTCGTGGGACGGGGACGAGGGCGCTGGGGACCATGTGGTCGGGAAGGCGCGCGGCCAGGACGTTGCGCACCTCCTCGGTGTCGAGGTGCTCCGTCCCTCCGGTCCTGGGAACGAGGTAGGCGACGAGCCTGCGCACGCCGGGGCTGTCCTCCCGGGCCAGGACGGCCGCCTGGGACAGGTCGGGGTGGGACTCCAGGGCCGCGACGATCTCGCCGGGCTCGACCCGGTGCCCGCGGATCTTGATCTGGTCGTCGGTGCGGCCGAGGAAGTCCACGAGCCCGTCCTCGCCCCAGCGCACCAGGTCGCCGGTGCGGTACATGCGGGTCCCGGGCGGACCGAAGGGGTCGGCCACGAAACGGTCGGCGGTGGCACCGGGGCGCTCGGCGTAACCGCGGGCGATCCCGACCCCGGCCACGTAGAGCTCACCTGGCACGCCGGGCGGCACCGGGGCCAGACCCGAGTCGAGCACGTACACGCGGGTGTTGTGGATGGGGGCGCCCACCGTGGGCGCGGCGCTGTCCTCGGTACCTCCGCCGAGGGTGTTGATCGTGTACTCGGTCGGTCCGTAGAGGTTGTATCCGAGCACCCCCGGGGCCTCGCGCAGGCTCTGCCAGACGGCGTCGGAGACCGCCTCGCCCCCCAGGAGGACGAGGCAGGGCACGTGCCTGCCGTCCTGCTCCAGCAGGCCGTCCTCGATGAGCTGGCCGCAGTAGGAGGGCGTCACGTTGATGACGTCGATGCTGTGCTCGGCGCAGTAGGAGGTCAGGGCGTCGGAGTCGCGGCGCATCTCCTCGTCCATCAGATGGACCTCGTGTCCCTGGACCAGCCAGAGCAGCTCCTCCCATGACATGTCGAAGGAGAAGGAGACGGTGTGGGCCACGCGCAGGACCCGCCCTCCCTGCTCGGCGATGACCTGGTCGAAGATGCGTTCCTGGTGGTTGACCAGCATGTTGGCCAGCCCGCGCAGGGGCACGGCCACTCCCTTGGGCCGCCCGGTGGAGCCGGAGGTGTAGATGGTGTAGGCGAGGGTGTCTGGGGTGACCGGGCCCAGGAGTTCGGCGTCGGCGAGGTCCTCGGGCGAGAGCCCTTCCAGGAGGGCCTCGGTCGCGGCCTCGCCCAGCACCACGTCGGCCGTTCCCCCGGGGGACGGGACCTTCGGCGCCGAACCCTCGTCGACCAGGGCGACCGGCGGTGCCGCCTCGGCGAGCATGTCGGCCAACCGCGACTCGGGGTGGTCCAGGTCGAGCGGCACGTACGCGGCTCCGGCCTTGAGCACGGCGAACAGGCCCGCCACGGCGTCGACCGAACGCGGTACCCCGAGCGCGACGCTGCTGTCGGGTGCCACGCCCCGTTCGATCAGCAGCCGGGCGATGCGGTTGGCGCGGCCGTTGAGTTCGGCGAAGGACACGCGGCGGCCGTGGAAGACCAGGGCTGTGCGGTCGGGGGCGCGCCGGGCGGTCTGTTCCAAGAGCCGGGTGATGGACTCGGCCGGCAGGTCGCGCTCGGTGCGGTTGGGCTCCACGAGCACGGCCCGCGTCTCCTCCTCCGACAGCAGGTCGAGGTCGGCCACACGCTGTTCGGGGGCATGGGCCAGCGCCGCGATCGCCGCCAGGGCGCGGTCGAAGAGCCGTTGGACGGTCGTGTCGTCGAACAAGTCGGGGCGGTAGGCGAGGGAGACCGCGGTCTCCTCTCCCGGTTCCACGACGAAGGTGAGGGGGTAGTGGGTGGCGTCGGCGGCCGACACGCTCTGCAGCCCGACCGCCTCTTCGAGTTCACGGACCTGGGAGGCGTCCTTGGGGGTGTTGCGCAGGACGTACAGGGTGTCGAAGAGGGTTCCCGTTCCGGCCTGCCGCTGGATCTCGGCGAGGTTGACGTGGTGGTACGGCAGCAGGGCGGACTGCTGCTCGTGCACACGCTCGAACAGGTCGAGGAGGCGTTCGTCCGGGCGGGGGTCGATGCGCACGGGGACGGTGTTGAAGAACAGGCCGATGATCGAGGAGACGTCGGGGATCTCCGGGGGACGGCCGGAGACCGTGCTGCCGAAGACGATGTCGTCGCGCCCGGTCTGGGCCCGCAGGGTCAGCGCCCACGCCGTGTACAGGAGCGTGTTGGGGGTGACGCCGATGCGACGGGCGACGGTGTTCAGGGCCTGCGCTGTCTCCTGAGGCAGGGTCGTCTCGAGCGAACGCGGCATGACCGGTCGGCGCCCCCGGTCGGGCGGGGCCACCAGGGTCGGGGCGTCCAGCCCGGCCAGGGCCTCGCGCCAGGCACCGGCGGGCCCG
>NZ_ANBF01000017.1 GCF_000341025.1 Nocardiopsis salina YIM 90010
CGGTACAGCTCCAGGAGTTCGAAGATGTAGAGCGTCCCGGACCATCCGTCCATGAGGATGTGGTGGTGGGTCTCCACCAGGACCGTCCGGCCCGGGCCGCAGTGGACGAGCACGTTGCGGATCAGCGGGGGCCGGGTGAGGTCGAAGCGGCGTTCGCGCTCCTCGCGGCGGATGCGTGTGAGCTCGCGGTCGAGCTCGGAGGGTTCGCGGCCGCTGAGGTCCACCTCGCGCCAATGGGCGGGCATGGCGGGCCGGATGAACTGGACGGGCTGGTCCAGGCCCTCGTGGGCGAACCCGGCCCGCAGATTGGGGTGGCGCCGGAGCATCTCGTCTGCGCTGGCCCGGAGCACTCCGGCGTCCACGGGCCGGTCGAACTCGAACACGTGCTGGACGCTGTAGACGTCGAGGCGCTGGTCGTCGTCGAGGGAGTGGAAGAGCAGGCCCTGCTGGAGCGGGGCCAGTGGGAGGACGTCCTCGAGGGACGCCGGGGCGGGCTGGGACACGGTCCTGGGCTCCTTGTTCGGTGGGGACGGGGCTGGTGTGCGTGCAGAGGCGCGGGGCCCGGACGTCATTCGGGGTCTCGTCCCAGGTCCGCGAGGAGGGCCATCTGGTCGGCACCCAGTGAGACGAGGGTTTCGGTTCCGGCCGGGGGCTCGGCTCCGGCGGCGGACGCGTCGGGCCGGCGGGCGACCGCGGCCAGACCGGCCGGGGTGGGGTGGGAGAAGACGTCGTGCACACTGATCTCGACACCTCCCCCTGCGGCCTCGGTCACCAGCCGCAACGCACTGATGCTGTCGCCACCGAGGCGGAAGAAGTCGTCGTCGGTGCCGACCTCGGCCAGGCCGAGCACGGTGGTGAAGGCGGCGCAGATGGTGCGTTCGCCGTCGGTCCGGGGCCGTTGCCCGTGTCCGGCCCGGGTACCGAAGTCCGGTTCGGGCAGAGCGGAACGGTCCAGCTTTCCGTTCGGGGTGAGCGGCCACTCCTCCACGGCCACGAGAACGGAGGGCACCATGTGCGCGGGCAGGGTCCGGGAGATGTGGGCCCGGACACGGTCGGGTGAGCCGTCACCGCCGATGTGGCCGACCAGCACCTGCTCGCCGGAGGCGTTCTCGGCGACCGTGGCCACCGCACCGGTCACACCGGGGACCGCGGTCAGGGCCGCCTCGATCTCCCCGGGTTCGATGCGCTGTCCGCGCACCTTGACCTGCGAGTCCGAACGGCCGAGGAACTCCAGGACCCCGTCGCGGAACCGGGCCACGTCGCCGGTCCGGTACATCCGGGTGCCTGGCCGGCCGAACGGGTCGGCCACGAAACGCTCGGCGGTCAGACCGGGCCGGCCCCGATAGCCGCGGGCCAGTTGGTCCCCGGTCAGGTACAGGTCACCGGCCACCCCGTCGGGCACCGGGCGCAGGAAGGGGTCGAGGACGTACACACCGGTGTTCCAGACCGGGCGGCCGATCGGCACCGTACCGCGGCCCACGTCCTCGAACGCGTCGAACCACGTCACGTCCACGGCCGCCTCGGTGGGGCCGTACAGGTTGAAGAGGTCGGTCCCCGGCAGTACTTCGAAGCACTGTTCGGCCGCCCCGGAGGGCAACGCCTCGCCCGAGGAGAACACCCTGCGCAGCCCGTCGCAGGCGGCTGCGGAGGGGTCGTCCAGAAAGGCGCGCAGCATCGAGGGCACGAAGTGGCACGTGGTCACCCCGTGTCCCTGGACCAGCCCGGCCAGGCGGGCCGGGTCCCGGTGCGCACCGGGCGGGGCCACCACCAGAGCGGCACCGGCGCGGAAGGGCCAGAAGAACTCCCACACCGACACGTCGAAGGCCGACGGCGTCTTCTGCAGCACACGGTCGCCCCCGTCGATCGGGAACTGGTACTGCATCCACTCCAGCCGGTTCACGATCGCCTCGTGCGAGACCCCCACGCCCTTGGGCCGGCCCGTCGACCCCGACGTGTAGATCACGTAGGCCAGGTCGTCCGGGTTCGGCGTGCCGCGGCGCTCGTGCTGTTCCAGTTCGGTTCCGGGCTGCTGTTCCAACAGCGCCGCGGTGTTGGGCGCGTCCAGGACCAGGGGCGCGTCGACCGTGTCCGGGAGCGACTCGGCCCCCTCGCGGGTGGTCACGACGGCGCGCGGGGCGGCGTCCTCCAGTACGAACCGCAACCGCTCGGGCGGGTACTCCAGGTCCAGGGGCAGATAGGCACCGCCGGCGACCACGACCGCGTGCAGGGCCACGACCAGGTCGGCCGACCGCGGCACACCCATCGCGACCACGTCACCCGGCCCCACACCGCGCGCGACCAACACCCGCGCCAGACGGTTCACCCGCGAACGGAACTGCGCGTGATCGAGCACCGCACCCGAACCGGCCTCCACCAGCGCCACACGGTCGGCCCTGACCGTGCTCTCCACGGGCGGATCGCCCAGCAACGACGGGCCCGGTGCGACGAACGTGCGGTCGGCACCGGCGAGCGCGGCGGTCTCCGCATCGGAGGCCGGGGCCAGGTCGGCGGGGCCGCTCTCGGGGGCACGGACCAGAGCCATGAGCGTGCGCCGGAACTCCGCCAGGAGGTCCCGAGCCTGCTGCTCGCCGCACACGTCCGTGCGGTGGCCGAGCACGAACTCGGGTTCCCCTCCGGGCAGGGCGACGAGGGTGAGCGGGTAGTGGGTGGCGTCGTGCACGTCCACCTCGCGCACGCCCACACCGCCGAAGGACCGCTCCCCCAGTTCCGGGTCGAGAGGGTAGTTCTCCACGACCAGGAGCGAGTCGAACCAGACCCCGGCCGCGCGCTGGATGCGGCCCAGCCCCAGGTGCTGGTGCTCGATGAGGGCGCCCTGTTCGTCCTGGATCCTGCGGGCCAGGTCCGCACCGCTCTCCCGTGGGTCCAGCCGGGCCCGGACCGGAACCGTGTTGATGAGCAGCCCGATCATGGACTCGGCGCCGGCGACCCCGGTGGAGCGGCCCGACACGGTCGCGCCGAAGACGACGTCGTCACGGCCGGTGCGCCGGGAGGCCACCAGCGCCCAAGCCGCCTGGACGAGCGAGTTGACCGTGGCCCCGGTGCGCGTGGGTGCCGAGGACAGGGCCGCGGCCTCGTCGCCGGTCAGGGTCAGGGCCACGCGCCGGCTCTGCGCGCCGCTGTTCTCCGTGGGCCCCGTGGTCCTTGCCCCGGGTCGGCCCAGGACGTCGGTGCTCTCGGGCGCCCCGGCCAGTGCCCGCGTCCAGGCATGCTCGGCGGCTCCGGTGTCGCGCGAGGCCAGCCAGGCAAGGTGGTCGCGGAAGGCGGGCGCCGGGGGCAGAGCCCCGGTGTCGCCGTCGGCGTCGTAGGCCTCCATGAGCTCGCGGACCAGGATCGGCATCGACCAACCGTCGAGCACGATGTGGTGGTTGGTCAGCACCAGCGTGTGCTCGGTGGGCGTGTGCCGTACCAGGACACAGCGCAGCGGCGGGGCGAGCGTGAGGTCGAACGGGGTCCGGCTCTCGGCCTCCTCGATGCGCGCGGTCTCCGCCCGGGCCTCCCCGGGCGGGGCCGCGCTCAGGTCCACGAACCGGACCGGGACCGCGGCGTCCCGCGCCACGAACTGGACGGGGCGCTCCAGCTCCTCGTACCAGAACCCGACGCGGAGGTTGGGGTACCTGGCGAGCAGAGCGGCCCAGGCGGCGCGTAGCCGGTCGGGGTCGAGCGGCCCCGTGAGGCCGATGGTCGTGCGCACCGTGTAGACGTCCTCGTCCCGGTCGCTGCCGGCGTGGAAGAGCAGCCCTTCCTGCAACGGGGTGAGGGGGAGGACGTCCTCCAGGGCGCGCTCTGGCGAAGGCATGTCGGTCCTGTCCGTTCGGGTCGTGTGTGTCGTGCGGGGTCGCCGCGGGCCGGGTCAGCGGCGTCGGCGGAGCAGGGCTTCCAACTGGTCCACCTGGCCCTGCTGGAGGTCGACCATGGCGAAGTCGGAGGGGGTGTGGCCGCCGGCCCCGTCGGAACCGGTGTGGGAGACGAGTGCGCGCAGGGCCTCGAACCATCCGTCGAGCAGGGCGCGTACGCGTTCCTCGTCCCAGAGCCGGTGCGCGAAGGTCCACCGGGCCCGCAGCCGCAGGCCCTCCGGCCGCTCCTCGGCCACCGCGTTGAGTGCCAGCCCGTGGGTCAGGGGCAGCTTCGGTTCGAACTCCAGCGGCACGTCCCAGGTCTCCTCGGTGAGCTCCCAGTCCCTGCCGGAAGCGGCGGGCATCCGGCCCAGGTAGTTGAACAGGAGCCCGGGGCGGAGGCCCTCGGCGAGCTCGCGCGCGGTGTCCTGGTTGAGGTACCGGAGCACTCCGAAACCCACGCCCCCGTCGGGAACGGACCGCAGGGTCTCCTTGACCCGCTTGAGGGCCTGACCTGCTGCGGGACCGGCCTCCAACGCCTCGCGCACATCCACGCGTTCGGCACCGGCGCCGCCGAGCTCGAGCCGGACCGGGTAGAGGCTGGGGGAACNCCTCGCGGCCGTGCCCCTCGACGTCGACCAGCAGGGGCCCGTCCGTGGATCCGTCCGGGTCCCGCCACGCGTGCACCGCGAGGGCGAGCGCGCTGAGCAGGACGTCGTCGGGGCGTGCACTGTAGGCATCGGTGACCCGGTCGAGCACTGCGGCGGTGGTGTCGGCGTCGAGCAGACCGGTGAGCGTGTGCGCCGACTCCACGGTGTCCTGGCCGGGATCGACGGCGGGCAGTCCCGCGCCCCCGTCGCCGGGCCCCTCTGCTCCCCGGGCGAGAACACTCCGCCAGTAGGGCATCTGGTCGGTCCAGCGCTCTGTGGTGGCGGTGTCCTCGAGCGCGTGGGCCCACGCCCGCAGCGGGGTTCCCGGGGCAGAGAGCACCGGGGCCCGTCCCCGGGTACGGGCCTCGACCGCGGCTTCGAGGTCGGGCAGGAGTACCCGCCAGGAGACGCCGTCCACGGCCAGATGGTGGATGATCAGCAGCAGGCGTCCCGGCGCCGTGTCACCGGCGTCGAACCAGACCGCGCGCAGGAGGACGCCCGCGTCCGCGTCGAGCTCGCGGGCGGCGCTCTCGGCCGCACGGACGACCTCCGTGGGCAGAGAGCCGGCGCGCTCGCGCTGCACGGCCACGCGCCGCACGCAGTCGGTGGCCGGGACCGACCCGGGGGGCCGGATCTCCAGCACCGGCTCGCTGCCGGAACGGTTGAGGCACAGGCGCAGCGCGTCGTGGCGGTCGATGACGTCGGCGAGCGCGTCGGTCAGCACCTGCTGGGTCAGCCCCGCGGGTGCGGCCACGACCTGGCGCTGGGTGACAGTGTGGATGTGTTCACCGCGCTCGAGCAGCCAGTGGCCGATCGGGGTCAACGGGAGTTCGCCCCAGGGCGAGAGGTCGGCTCCGAAGGCTTGCGCCGCGTCGCGGTCGGGGTCGACGGGTACGGCGGCGCGGGCCAGGGCGGCCGGGGTGCGTGCGCTGAAGACGTCGGCGACCTCCAGCGCCCAGCCCTCGCGGTGCAGGCGGTTGACGACCTGGATCGAGGAGATGCTGTCACCGCCCAGGCGGAAGAAGTCGTCGTCCGCGCCTACCTCGGGCAGACGCAGCACCTCGGCGTAGACCCGGCAGAGCGCCTGCTCCACCGGGGTCCTGGCCGGGCGGCCCTGTCCTGCGCCGGCGCCGAGGTCGGGGGCGGGAAGGGCCGAACGGTCCAGTTTTCCGTTCGGGGACAGCGGCCATTCCTCCACCGCGACCAGGACGGAGGGCACCATGTACTCGGGCACCGTCTCGGAGACGGCCTCCCGCACTCGGGGGAGGGACGTGTCGTGGTCCTGGGTCGCCCGGCCGCTGATGTGGCCGACCAGCACCTGCTCGCCGGAGGGGTTCTCGGCGACCGTGGCCACCGCACCGGTCACACCGGGGGCCGCGGCCAGCGCTGCTTCGATCTCGCCGAGCTCGATGCGTTGGCCGCGCACCTTGACCTGGTGGTCGGAGCGGCCCACGAACTCCAGCACGCCCTCGCGGAACCGGGCCACGTCGCCGGTCCGGTACATGCGGCTGCCGGGCGGGCCGAACGGGTCGGCCACGAAACGCTCGGCGCTCAACCCGGACCGGCCCAGGTATCCGCGGGCCAGCTGGGTCCCGGCCAGGTACAGGTCCCCGGCCACGCCGTCGGACACGGGCCGGAGCAGGTCGTCGAGCACGTGCACGCGGGTGTTCCACACGGGGCGGCCGATCGGTACCGTCCCGCGGCCGGTGTCGTCGAAGGCGTCGAACCAGGTCACGTCGACTGCGGCCTCGGTCGGTCCGTAGAGATTGAACAGCCCGGTCCGCGGCAGGGTCCGGTGGAACCGCTTCGCGGTCTCGGCCGGCAGGGCCTCACCGGAGGCGAACACCCGGCTCAGCCCGGTGCAGTCGGCGGCCGCGGGTTCGTCCAGGAACACCCGCAGCATCGAGGGAACGAAGTGGCACGTGGTCACCTCCCGTTCGCGGATCACCCGGGCCAGGCGGGCCGGGTCCCGGTGCGCACCGGGCGGGGCCACCACCAGGGCGGCACCTGCGCGGAAGGGCCAGAAGAACTCCCACACCGACACGTCGAAGGCCGACGGCGTCTTCTGCAGCACACGGTCGTCCCCGCTGAGGGGGAAACGGTGCTGCATCCACTCCAGCCGGTTCACGATCGCCTCGTGCGAGACCCCCACACCCTTGGGCCGGCCCGTCGACCCCGACGTGTAGATCACGTAGGCCAGGTCCTGGGGGTGCATCGGCGTACGGCGTTCCTCCGGGGCCAGCTCGGCCCCGGACGTCCGGGCGAGCAGGTCGGCCGATTCCGGTGTGTCCAGGAGCAGGCGCTCCCCGGAACCCTCGGGCACGGTCCCGGCGTCGGCCGCGGTCGTGAGGACCACCCGCGGGGCGGCGTCCTCCAGTACGAACCGCAACCGCTCGGGCGGGTACTCCAGGTCCAGGGGCAGATAGGCACCGCCGGCGACCACGACCGCGTGCAGGGCCACGACCAGGTCGGCCGACCGCGGCACACCCATCGCGACCACGTCACCCGGCCCCACACCGCGCGCGACCAACACCCGCGCCAGACGGTTCACCCGCGAACGGAACTGCGCGTGATCGAGCACCGCACCCGAACCGGCCTCCACCAGCGCCACACGGTCGGCCCATGCGTCCTGGCCGTCGGGCCGCTGCCCGAGGAGACCGGGGTGCACCGGCGCTGCGGTGTCGTTGACCTCCGCCAGGCGCTGCACCTCCGCACCTGTGCGGGGGTCGATCTCGGACAGCGGTCGCCGGGGCTCGGCCACCACGGTCTCCAGCAGGCGGCCGAAGCGCTCCGCGACGAGCTGTGCCGTGCCGTGGTCGAACAGGTCGGTGGCGTAGCGGAGTTCCCCGACGAGCTCGTCCGCCCCGGGCAGCTCGACGACGGTGAACTCCAGGTCCACCTTGGCGGTGTCGGTCTCCACCCGCTGGGGCTCCACGTGCGTGCCGAAGAGGTCCTGCGTCCCGCCCGGTTCGCGCTGGAAGCTGAGCATGACCTGGAACAGCGGGTGCCGTCCGGCCTCCCGAGCGGGGGCCACGGCCTCGACGATCTGGTCGAAGGGCAGCTCGGCGCGTGCGTAGGCGGCCGTGTCCGCGGCACGGGCCCGCAGCAGCAGGTCCTCGAAGGTCACGTCGCCGGACACGTCCATGCGCAGCGGCACCATGTTGAGGAACAGGCCCACGAGGTCCTGGGACACCGCGTCGTCCCGGCCGGCGATGGGTGTGCCGACCGTGACGTCCTCGCCCGCGCCGAGCAGGCGCAGCTGGTGGGCGAGCGCGGCGTGCAGCACCATGAACTCCGTGGCCCCGTGCTTGCGCGCCAGCTCGCCGAGGCGGGCGGTGGTCGCGGCCGTGATCGGGAACGGTGCGACCGCGCCCCGGCCGCCGGCCTGCACCGGCCGGGTCCGGTCCGTGGGCAGGGCCGTCTCCTCGGGAACCCCGGCCAGAGCGGTACGCCACTCCCCCGCGAGCCGCGCCACGGTGCTGCCGGGGTCGGTGACGGATCCGAGGCGCTCCCACTGCCCGAGCGTGTGGCCGATGTAGTCGGGGCCGTGTCCGGTCCACCAGGGCTCATGTCCACGGCGGCGGTGGCGGTAGGCGGTGTCCAGGTCGCGCAGGAGCGGCTGTTCGGAGCCCTCGTCGGTGGCGATGTGGTGGACGACCAAGAGCAGCACTTGTTCCCGTGCGCCGAGCCGGAAGAGGGTGGCGCGCACCGGGGCCTCGGTCGCGATGTCGAAGGGCCGGTGGACGCGTTCCCTCATGGCGGCCACGAGGTCGCGCTCCCGGACCGAGGCCACCTCCAGCAGTTCGGGCAGGGCCTCGGCCGGCAGGACGTCCTGGAAGGCCCCGTCCCTGTCATCGGTGTACACGGTCCGCAGCGGTTCGTGCCGCAGCACGGTGTCGCGCAGCG
Organism: Nocardiopsis salina YIM 90010; assembly: GCF_000341025.1. Lineage (GTDB taxonomy): Bacteria > Actinomycetota > Actinomycetes > Streptosporangiales > Streptosporangiaceae > Nocardiopsis > Nocardiopsis salina. The sequence continues at coordinate 8,411 of NZ_ANBF01000017.1, forward strand.
CCAGGGCGAGCGTGTCGGCATCGACCTCACCGTGCAGCCGCAGTGCGACGGGGACGTTGTAGACCGGGCTCGGTCCGTTGAGCTTCTCCAGGAACCAGAGCCTGCGCTGGGCGGGGGACAGGGGCGGCCGGGCCGGACGCGGACGGTCAGCCGCATCTTCCACCGCTTCCGCGGTGCGCAGGCGTGCGGCGAGGCCGGCCGCCGTGGCCGCCTCGAAGACGTCGCGCAGGCCGATGTCGCGACCGAACCGGTCTCGCACCCGGTTGGCCAGCCGGGCGGCCAGGAGGGAGTGCCCGCCCAGGGAGAAGAAGTCGTCGCGGGTGCCCACGCGTTCGAGCCCGAGCACGTCGGCGATCAGGGCGCAGAGGGCCTCCTCGTCGGCGTCAGCGGGGTCGCCCCCGTGGGTGTGCGGCGGGTCGAGCGCGGGTTCGGGCAGGGCCTTGCGGTCGACCTTTCGGTTCTCGGTGAGGGGGAAGGTCTCCAGTGCCACGACAGCGGCCGGCACCATGTAGTGGGGCAGCCGGTCGGCCAGCGCAGTGCGTGCGGCGCCGGTGTCAAGTGTGTGCCCCGGGGCGGGGACGGCGTAGGCCACCAGGGCGGTCCCTCCGGTGCGGTCCTCGCGGGCGACGACCACGCCCTGACCGACCTCGGGCAGCTCTGCGAGGGCGGCCTCGATCTCGCCGAGTTCGATACGGAAACCCCGCACCTTGATCTGGTGGTCGGTGCGGCCGAGGTAGTCCAGGGCCCCGTCGGGGCGGCGCCGCACGAGGTCGCCGGTGCGGTACATCCGGCTCCCGGGCGGGCCGAAGGGGTCGGCGACGAAGCGTTCCGATGTCAGGCCGGCGCGGCCGACGTAGCCGCGGGCCAGACCCTGTCCCGTGATGTACAGGTCGCCGGGGCGGCCGG
>NZ_ANBF01000018.1 GCF_000341025.1 Nocardiopsis salina YIM 90010
GCCCGGGCGCACGGTCGAGGCGGTGGACCAGATGGTGGTCTCGGTGGGCCCGTAGAGGTTGACCACTTCGGAGGCACGGGCGGTGAGCTCCTGGGCCAGGTCGGGCGGCAGGGCCTCACCTCCGACAAGGACGCGCAACCCCTCCAGTGCGTGGGGGGCTTCATCGGTCAGGGAGCGCCACAGCGTGGGTGTGGCCTGCATGACGGTGGCTCCGCCGTGTCCCAGGTGGGCGGCCAGGGCCCGCGGGTCGCGAGCGGTGTCGCGGTCGACAAGGTCGAGGGTCGCCCCGGCCAGGAGCGGCAGGTGGACCTCGAGCAGGGAGATGTCGAAGCCGATGGTGGTCACTGCCGCCCAGCGGTCCCCCGGGGCGAGGGGAACTCGTGCGCCCATGTCGGCGAGGAAGTTGCGCAGGGACTGCTCGGAGACGGCCACACCCTTGGGGCGGCCGGTGGATCCTGAGGTGTAGAGGATGTAGGCCAGTGCGTCACCGGTCACGGGCTCGGGGGCCGGGTGTACCTGCTCCGGGGCGGGCTCGTCGGTCTCCTCGACGAGCAGCCGGGGCGTGCCCTGGGGCAGTCGGCCGGAGAGTTCCCGGTCGGTCAGGAGCACCAGGGCGCCGGCGTCCTCGAGCATGTACGCGATGCGGTCCCGCGGGAAGTCGGGGTCCAGGGGGAGGAAGGCCGCACCGGTCCGCGGGACGGCGAGCAAGGCCGCGGCCAGGTCCGCACCGCGGGGCAAGGCGACGGCGACGACCCGTTCGGGGCCTGCGCCGTGTGCGCGCAGCCGTACGGCCAGACGGTCGGCGCGCTCCTCGAGTTCGGCGTAGGTGAGTTGCTGCCCGTCCGCCCGCACGGCGACCGCGTCGGGCGTCCGGTGTGCCCGGGCGCGCACCTGCTCGGTGATGGTGGCCGACGGGAGCTCGCGGACGGTGGCCCGGTCGACCGCGCGGTGGGCCTCGTACTCCTCGTCGGAGACGGTGTCCAGGTGGCCGACGGGGGCAGGGGATGCGGGGTCGGATCCGTTGAAGCCCTCGAGGAAGCGGGAGAACTCGGCGGAGCGTTGGCGCAGGTCCTCGGCGGTGTGGCCGTCGGCGTTGGCGTTGTACTCGAACCGGAGCCCGCCGGTGGCGCGGTCCGCGTGCACGGTCAGGGAGAGGTCGTCGATCGGCCCTTCGGAGAGGGTGCGGGCGGTGGCGCGCACGTCGCCGAAGCGCAGGTCGTCGTCGAAGGCCTTGATGTTGATCACCGGCCCGTACAGCCCGCTCTCCCGGCCGACGAGTCCGAGGGCGCGGCGGATGTCCTCGGCACGGTGGTTCTGGTGGGCGCGCAGTTCACCGAGCCGTGTGCTCACCCGGCGCACGAGATCGGCGGGGGTGCTCCGGGGGTCCACCCGCACACGCAGCGGGAGGATGTTGACGACCATGGTGGGCACGCTGAGCGCTGCCGAGCCGAGCCGCCCCATGGCGGGGACCCCG
>NZ_ANBF01000019.1 GCF_000341025.1 Nocardiopsis salina YIM 90010
CGGTGCCGAGCACAGCGGGTTCGGGGCGCCCTTCCAGCGTGCGGGTCCAGTACTGCCGGTCCTGGTCCTTGCGTTCTGAGGCGGCGTAGGCCTGCTCCTCGGCGACGACCTCGGCCAGGGTCCGGCTGCGGGGCGCGGGTGTGCTCTGGCCGTTCCCGTGTGTGTAGATCTGGGCGACGCGCCGGTTGACCATGTTGATCGCGTAGGCGTCGACGAGGATGTGGTGGTAGCGCTGGAACCACATCCAGTGGTGGTCGGCCACGCGCAGCAGCGCGAACGTGAAGAGCAGGCGGCCGGTACCCCAGATCGGGGTGGACATCTGCTCGTGCATCCACTCCAGGGCAGCTCCGCGAGGGTCGTCGGCCGAGCGCAGGTCGAGCACCGCCAGGTCCCAGGAGGGGTCCGGGTGGATCTCCTGGACGGGGGTGCCCGCGTCCTCGGCTCCGTGCGGTCCGTCTTCGGCCACGATGCGGGCCCGCAGTGTCTCGGTCTCCCGGACCGCCCTGCGCAAGGCGGCCTCGAACAACACGGGATCGATGTCACCGGGCAGGTCGACGTACTGGCCGACGTTGTAGTCGGCGCTGCCGTGCAAGACCTGTTGGGCGTACCAGACCCCGGTCTGCGCGCCGGTCAGAGCTGTTCGTGTGGTCACCGGATCGGCCATGGTGTGGCTGGTTCCTCTTCGTTCGTCGATCGGCGGCTGCGGCGCCCGCTTCAGCGGTCCGCGGTACGGGTCGCGACGGAGTCGACGATCTCGGCGACCCGGGTGGCGATGTTGGACAGCAGGGAGGCGGAGACCCCGTGGGTGTGTTCGGTGCCTCCCTGCAGGTAGAGGCCGCAGGTGAGGGTGTCGTCGGTGACCACCCGGTAGTCGCGGTCCACGGCGGGACGCCCGTCGGGTGCGGTGGCCAGGAGGTCGGCCAGACCCCCGAGGATCGGTCTGGCGTCGGCCGGGTGGTACCCGGTCGCGAAGACGACGTAGTGGGCGGGGACCGGGGTCTGCTTTCTGGTGATCAGGTCCTCGACGGCCACGGCCACGCCCTCCGTGCTCTCGGTGAGCCCGGTCACCCGCGAGGTGTTGTGCAGCTGCAGGCGCTGCGTGCCGTGGACCTTCTCCATGTAGTGGCGGCGATAGAGCTCGCCGATGAGGTCGGGGTCGACCACGGAATAGTTGGTGTTGGCGTGGTAGCCCAGGAGCTGCTGTTTGACGTCCTCGGGCGCCGAGTGGAAGGCGTCCACGGCTTCGGGGTCGAAGATGCGGTTGGCGAAGGGGCTGTCGTCGGAGGGGCTGTANCCGGGACAGGACGGCGTGGACCTGTGCCCGGGGGAACCGCTGGTGGAGGTGGTCGGCGGCCTCGGCGGCGCTCTGCCCGGCGCCCACGACCACGAAGGAGCGCGGGTCGGCCTTGGACGGCAGTTCGTCCAGGCGCGTGAGCAGGTACTCGTTGTGCCAGATCCGCGCGGACTGCTCCACACCCTCCGGCATGCGGGGCCGCAGGCCCGGGCCGAAGACGACGTTGCGCGCGCGCAGGACCGTGCGCTCCCCCGCAGCGTCCCGGGAGACCACGTCCAGGTGGGTGATGCGCTCACCCGAGTGCACGGGCAGGACCTCCACGACCTCCTGGCCGTAGCGGACCTGGTCCTGCACGCGCCCGGCGCACCAGGCCATGTAGTCGTGGAACTCCTGGCGCAGCGGGAACAGCGTCTTGTGGTTGATGAAGTCGTGCAGGCGGTCCACGTGGTGCAGGTACGACAGGAAACTGAAATCGCTGGAGGGGTTGCGGGTGGTGACCAGGTCCTTGAGGAAGGACACCTGCATCGTGGCGTCCTCGATGAGCATGCCCTGGTGCCAGCCGAAGGTGTCCTGCTTCTCGAGGAAGACGGCGGACAGTTCCGGGGTGGCGCCCTGGGTCCGGCGCTCCTCGAGGGCGATGGCGAGGCCGAGGTTGGAGGGGCCGAACCCCACCCCGACGAGGTCGTGGACGGTGGGGTCTTGGTCGTTGCGGGACACGGTGGTTCCTTCGGGGTGGGGGACGGCCCTGCCGGGCCGGGGACGGACGGGTCAGTTGCCGGCGGGCACCGGGGCGGCCCGCAGCGCGCTCAGGGCCTGTTCGGTGGTGAAGACGGCTCCGCACCGCCCCGCGGCGTAGTGCAGGGCCGAACGGTGCTGGTCCGGCCCGAAATCGGCCAGCGCGTCGGCGATCATGAACGCCTGGATGTCGCGCATGAAGGCGTCCGCGGCGGTGAGCTGGCAGCCGATGTGGGCGTAGACGCCGGTGACGACGATCTGGTCGCGCCCCTGGGCGGCCATGCGTTCGGCCAGGTCGGTCTGGGCGAACGCGCTGTAGCGCCACTTGGTGAGCAGCAGGTCGTCCTGTTCGGGGGCGAGGTCGGGCACGATCTCGGTGTGCTCGTCGACGGCCCGCATGCCCCCGCCCCAGAAGTCGGCCTCGAGGCCGCGCTGTTCGGAGGTCATGTCCCCGGGCTCGGCGGTGTAGACGACCGGGACCCCGGCGGCGCGGCAGGCGGTGAGCAGGGCGGCGATGTTGGCGGTGGCACCGGCCACAGGCTGGGCGCCCTCGGGGTAGGCGCGCAGGAAGTAGCGCTGCATGTCGTGCACCAGCAGGACCGCGCGGTCCGGGTCCACGGTCCAGGGGGCGCGGTTGCCGGGGAGCTCGTCGGCGGTGGGCAGCGGGTAGGGGTCGATGGTGGGCAGGGCCATCACTGTGCTCCGGACTGGTCGGTGGTGCCGCGCAGGTCGCGCTTGGAGATCTTGCCGACCGCGGTGGCCGGGAAGGTGTCGACGAAGCTGACGCGGTCGGGGATCTTGTAGGCGGCGAGCCCGCGTTCGCGCAGGAACGCGAGGATCTCGCTCCGGGTGGGCGCGGGTCCGCGCGGGATGATGTAGGCGCAGGTGCGTTCACCCAGGTAGGGGTCGGGCAGAGCGACCACGGAAGTGTCGTGCACGGCCGGGTGGGCGAGGATGTGGTTCTCGACCTCCTCGGCGCCGATCTTCTCCCCGCCGCGGTTGATCTGGTCCTTGGCGCGGCCCGCGACGGCGAGGTTGCCGGAGGGGTACCGACACACGATGTCGCCGGTGCGGTAGAAACCGTCCGCGGTGAAGGCGGCGGCGTTGTGTTCGGGGGCCCGGTAGTAGCCGCGGATGGTGTAGGGGCCGCGGGTGAGCAGGTGTCCGGGTTCGCCGTCGGGAACGGGGACGTCGTGCTCGTCCACGATCAGGACCTCGTCGTGGGCGCTGATCGGGCGGCCCTGGGTGGCGGTGACCACCTCGTCGGGGTCGCCGTCGCGGGTGTAGTTGACCAGGCCCTCGGCCATGCCGAAGACCTGCTGCAGCGCACATCCCAGGACCGGGGTGACCCGGCGGGCGGCTTCTTCGGGGAAGGTGGCGCCGCCGACCTGGAGCACACGCAGCGACGACAGGTCGCGCTCTGCCTGGGAGCCGCGCTCGACCGCGTCCATCCAGAGCATGGCCACCGGCGGGACGACCGAGGTCAGGGTGGCGCGTTCCTTCTCGATCAGGGCCAGGGCCGTGGCCGGGCTGGGGTCGGGTGAGAGCACGACGGTGCCGCCTGCGTGCAGGACCCCGAGGAACCCGGGCGAACTCATAGGGAAGTTGTGCGTGATCGGCAGGGCGCCCAGGTAGACGGTGTCGGTGCCGAGTGCGCAGATGTCGGCGCTGGCGCGGACCGAGTAGAGGTAGTCGTCGTGGGTCCTGGGGATGAGCTTGGGCAGCCCGGTGGTGCCGCCGGAGAGCTGGAAGAAGGCGACCTCGCCCGGGTCGGGGTCGGCCAGGGCGAGCGGGTCGGGCTCGGCGCGCAGCTCCTCGAGGGCGACGGTGCCGCGTGCCGGTGTGCCAGGGTCGCCCGCCACGACGACGTGTTCCAGGCTCGGAACCTCCTCGCGCACCTCGGCGGCCATGGGGCGGCAGTCGAAGCCGGCGTGGGTGTCGGTGGTGACCAGGGCGACCGCCTCGGCGGTGGAGGCCAGGTGGACCAGTTCGCTCCTGCGGTGGGCCGGCAGCGAGTACACCGGCAGTGCGCCGCGGCGGAACAGGGCGAAAACCATCTCGAGCAGCGCCGCGGTGTTGGGCAGGTGGACCACGACGCGGTCGCCCTCGGCCACGCCGAGGCGGGCCAGGCCCGCGGCCAGGGAGTCGGCCCGGCGGTCCAGCTCGGCGTAGGTCCAGCGGGTGTCCCCGTCGACGACGGCGGTCGCCTCGGAGAACCGGGTGGCCCGGTCGCGCAGGAAGGCGGGGAAGGTCTCGCCGGTCCAGTACCCGGCCCGCCGGTAGGTCTCGGCCAGTTCTTCGGGCCAGGGGGTCCAGTCGCCGGCGGCGACCGGTCCGGGGCGGCGGGTGCCGGCGGTGGTTCCGGGCGCGGGGGTGCGGGGGTCGGTGGTGCTCATGTTCAGGCGGTTCCGTCCACTCCGAGGGCCAGCAGCAGGGTGCGCAGCTTGTCCGAGGTCTCGGCCAGTTCGGCCTCCGGTTCGGACTCGGGCATCACACCGCCGCCCGCGTAGAGGTCCAGGGAACGCCCGGCCACGTCGGCGCAGCGGATCGTCACGACCCACTCCCCGTCGCCGGCGGCGTCGGTGTAGCCGACCGCACCGGTGTAGAAGCCGCGGTCGAAGGGCTCCAGCCCGGTGATGGTCTCGAACGCCCGGCCGGTGGGGCTGCCGCAGACGGCGGGGGTGGGGTGCAGGTCGGCGGCGAGCCGATGCGCGGGCACGTCGGGGTCGGTGAGTTCCCCGCTGATCCGGGTGGACAGGTGCCACATGGTGGCGGTCCTGACCAGCTCGGGTTCGGTGGGCACCGTGAGGTTGCGGCAGTGGGGGGACAGCGCGTCGGCGACCGCGTCGACCACGACGGCGTGTTCGTGGCGGTCCTTGGACGAGGTGAGCAGGCCGACCGCGCGCCGCTGGTCCTTGGTGGCATCGGCGCTGCGCGGCGCCGATCCGGCCAGCGGGTTGGACTCCACCCGCCCGCCGCGCTTGGAGACGAGGAGTTCGGGGCTGGCGCCCAGGAGGGTGCGCACCCCGTCACCGCGTTCGGGCAGGTTGGCGGCGAAGACGAAGGCGGTCGGGTCGCGCCGCAGGAGGTTGGCCAACGCGGTGGCCACATCGACCTCCTCGGTACTCTCGGCGCGCAGGCACCGCGCGAGCACGACCTTGCGCAGCCCGGGGTCCTCGGCCATGGCCTTGACGGCACGCTCGACGGCGGCCACGTGCGCCTCGGGTTCGGGGTGACAGGTCAGGCTCCACGTGCCGGCGAGGGCGTCCCAGCGGGTGTTGGCGGCGCTCTCCCGGGACGGGGACGGCGACCACTGGACGGTCTCGGGGACGACCACGTGGGCGGGCCGGGTGGCGTCGAAGGGGACCGCGCCCACGGCGACGGCGTTCTCCCCGGCGTCGGCGAGAACGGCGGGGATGTCGTCGAGCCGGTCGGCGGTGGCGAGCGCACCGGTTCCGTGGAGGGCCCCGGTCGGGGTGGAGAAGAACGAGTCATCTGGGCGGTAGGCCTTCAGGAGTTCATCCGCAGTGGCTGCGGGCGCGACGGTGCGCTGGGGCATGCGTGGGGGCCTTTCTGTGTTCGGGCACGCGGGAGCGGTGCGGCGGGTGGAGCGGGGTCCGCGTGGGGGGATTTCCGGGCCGGCGCAGCGGTGGCTCAGCGCAGGGTGGCGCCGCCGTCCACGTAGAGCTCGTGCATGGTGATGTGGCGGGCGGAGCCGGAGAGCAGGAAGCGCACGGCTTCGGCGACGTCCTCGACCTGGCCGAGGCGGCCCAGGGGGATGCCGACCTTGAAGCTGTCGGCGTCGCCCTGGACGAGGGCTTCGGGTTCGGCGGTCATGGCCCGCAGCATCGGGGTGTCGGTGGAGCCGGGCGAGACCACGTTGCAGCGCACGCCGGAGGGGGCCAGCTCCAGGCCGAGGGATTTGGTGAACGCGACGGCGGCCGCCTTGGAGGCCGCGTAGGCGGCCATCCCGGACCTGGGAACCCCGGCGGCGTTGGAGGCGACCGTGACCAGGGCACCTTCGCCACGGGGACCCATGCGGCGTGCGGCGGCGCGGCCGACGGCGAAGACACCCGTGGCGTTGACCGCGATCATCCGGTCCCAGTCGTGGTCAGTGCACTCGGCGGCGGGCCCCGTGGCCAGGACCCCCGCCGCGTTGACCACGGCGGTGACGGGTCCGGTGCCGTCCTCGACCTCGTCGAAGAGGGCCTCGACCCGCGCCGTGTCGGTGACGTCGACCTCGTGGGCGGAGGCTTTGTGCCCCTGCTCCTCCAGCAGCCGCACGGTGTGGGCGAGGCCGTCCCGGTCGGCGTCGGCGACGGCGACCCGGATCCCCTGTGCGGCCAGGGTCCGGGCGACGGCCCGGCCGACACCGCTCGCCGCTCCGATGACGAGCCCTACCGAACCACCGGTCCCATCCACGCGCAACGCCTCCTGTGTGACACCATGACTGCTCTGATGAAGCAAGCCTTGCCTTACTTAGGCAAAGTTTACCTTAGGAGCAATGTGGGACCCGATGTCAATCCGGGCGCCCGGGTGACGTGGAACACACACCGGCGCAGGGCCGCAGGAGGTAGTCGATGACCGAGTGGACACGGTGGTGGAGAAGATCTCGCCGGAGCTCGCCGAAGGAACCCCGTTCGCGCTCTTCGGGCACAGCATGGGCGCCGTTCTGGCTTTCGAGAGCGCACGGCGCCTGGAGAAGGAGGGCAGGCAGCCGGCGGCCCTGTTCGTATCGGCCTCCCAGGCCCCCTCGCTGCCCTGGCCGCCGCCGGGAACACCGTCTGCGAGGGAGGCCGACGACGCGGCGCTGACGGAGGACCTGCGCCTGCTGTCCGAGGGAGCATCGCCGGTACTGCAGCACCCCGCGCTACTGGAACTCGCCCGTCCGGCCCTGCGCGCGGACTTCCTCATGCTCGAGGGGTACGAATACACACCGGGGGAAGAACTCGCATGCCCGGTCATCGCGCTCGCCGGCGACCGTGATCCGCGCGTTCCGGTCGATTCCGTCCGCCCGTGGGAAGAAGAGACCGATTCCGATTTCCGCATGAGGGTGCTGCCCGGCGGACATTTTTACTTCGAGGACCAGCTGCCGCAGGTCCTGGAGGATTCGAGCACGGGCGCCTGACATAAAACTCGCTCGGATCACTTCAATGAGCCCTGGCCCAGCATGCCCACCAAGAAATACGATCCCTGTACAGGCCAGCGAGGGTGGATCAAGAAAATCCATCTCTTGGAGGTTCTGGACCTACCTGCCTACCACACCTCACTGACCTGCAAATTCAACTCCGCAGGATCATCAGGAGTTGCGAATTGCATCGCCCCCGACAGGATCTCTGCCGATGTGCCCGGGATCTGTTATTGGTGCAGTTTCAAAGAAGTGAATCGCGTTTTGAATCCTTTCCCTTGGGGAGCAGCGCACATGATCCCGGCGTCGGCATCGACACCCTGAGGGAAGTATGCGAGCCGCAGAAGCATTTCAGGCTCATCTTCACCGAATCCGTATGAGATAGTGACGGTGTCCCCAGCCCGACGCATCTTTACGGAGACCTCGTCTGCGGCCCTGCTTTTTTCCAACGGCACGACCGACCAGTCCGACACATCCCGTGTTACGACCGCGCTGATATATTGGCGGCCGTCGACGTATTCGATCCCCGTCTTGATCCAGTTCTGCCCATCCAGACGCAGCAGGAGACCTGCCTGGTCATACTGCTCCCGGTAATCCCCTCGGAAGGTCGTACTCATAGAAAAATCTGCAGGCACCCTGCGCAGCAACGCGTGTCCGGTATCGCGCACGAAGCCGTAGTATGTGGTCACCCAGAAATCAGAATCCGAAGCGGCCTCGACGACCAGGCCGTCGCCTTCGGGCTCCCACAGCTTCGGAGGGTTGAACCAGGACCACTTCGACAGACCGAAACAGGCACCGACGTCGTCACGGTACATAATAATGTCCTCCATCCTTCTCAATCTTGGCCTTCGCCAGACCCTTGAGTGCGGGAAGGCACCCGAGGAACAGGAGTGCCGGCAGCAACCACAGGGCAGCAGCGACATCCGAGAATTCCGCCAGAAGTCCGATCAACGCGGGCCCCACGAGCATTCCCACATATCCACTTGTACTGATAGCCGTGACGGCGGCAGCCGACACNTATGCCCAAGGAGGCGAATGCCACCATTACCGGGAAGGGGCCGTCCAGGGAAAATCCCAGAACGGTCCCCGCACAACCGCACAGGGCAGCAAAAGCAACCATGCGCTCGTTCCCGATGCGTTGCGCAACGTAGTCCCCTAGAGCTCGTCCCAGGAACATGGTCAGCGCAAAAGCCGTGTACCCAAGCCCCGCCGTTTCCGTGGCAGCGCCCGCCTCTGTCAGCCGGACGGCCGACCAGTCGGTCGCCGCTCCCTCTGCGAGCATCGCCGCGAACGACGCCGCGCACAGGACCGCCATGGCACCGAGTAGGGGCAGGCGGCTTTCGCCGCCGACGGCACCGCTCCTGGACACCCGTTCAGGTGGGGGATCCGGCCGATCTGACGCTGGCGAATCGGTAAGTGCATGACGCATCGACATGGTGTAACCGAGCAAACATGCGATACCGACCAGCGCGAGATGCCATCCGAGGGGAACGGAGAGGATCGCGGCTGCCGTGCCGACGCCGGCACCGATAAGTCCTCCCAGGCTGAAGCACGCGTGGATTCCGTTTATGACGCTGCGGGGATGGTGTCGCTGCACCGTGACCGCCTGCGCGTTCATGGCGACGTCCATGGCGCCGAGCGCGGCCCCCCAGACGAACAGGATCGGCCACAGCGCGGCAGCCGACGTTGCCAGGCCCACCGTCCCCGGCAGCAGGCACGCGGCGATAGCAGCGGTTGCCAGCACCCTCGCGCTCCCGGTGCGTACCATCGCCCAACCGGCCGCCGGCATGGCGATGAGGCTGCCGACGGCGAGAGCGAAAAGTGTCAGGCCCAGGTGGCCGTGTCCTATACCGAGATACTGCTGCACTTCCGGTATTCGCGGCGCCCACGAGCCCAATAGCATCCCGTTCACAGTGAACGCGACGCCGATGGCAAGGTGCGCCTTGCGAACCTTGGCGGAAGCCCGCGCGGGCGCGGCTTCCGTGTCCGTCGGTTCAGCCATGCGCGAGCCCCGCCTTTCCCGCCGCCCCGGGCATCAACGCATGCAGGGTCAACACGCGGCGGCAGCCGGTCAGTTCGGTTCCGGGGTCGGAATTGACCCCCGTCACCTTGAGACCAGCGCCTCGGGCCGCGTCCACGCCCGGCTGCGAATCCTCCAAAGCGTGAGCAGTGTCGGGCGGCGCACCCAGGGCTCGGCACGCGGCCGTGTAGACGTCCGGGGCAGGCTTTGGGGCGATGGCGCCGCCGGCGCCGACGACAGCGGTGAAGCGCTCTCGCAGCCCCGACGCCCGGAGCAGCCGTTCCAGAATGGGCAGTGGGGTATTCGATGCCACGGCCAAAGAGGTGCCGGTGAGCACGTCCATCAAATCGGTTGCCCCCGGCATCAGGAGGTTCGAGTAGTCGCGCACGAACTCCGCCTCAAAGCGCGCTTCCAGCATCCGGACACCGTCGTCGACGGGGAGATCTGCCCCCGCGATCCGTGTCAGCAATACCGCTGTCGCCTCGACCGAGGTACCGCGCGTCTGCGTACGGATGCGACCGTCCCATGTGCCGCCGAGGTGATCCAGCAGTCCACGCTCCGCTCTCTCCCAGCAAGGTTCAGTGTCCAGAAGAAGCCCATCGCAGTCGAAGACGACGGCGTGCGTTGAAGGGCCCATCACGGCTTCAGCACCACCTTGAGCGCCGCGCCCGGCGCCATCCTCCTTCTCCTCCTCAGATCGACTCCCAGTTCGCCGAACGCCTGGCGGTAATCGGAGAGGGCGAAGGTATGAGAGACGATCGCGTTCGCCGGTAGGCGGCCGGACTCGATCAGGTCGAGCGCCGCCGCGAAGCTGCCGTCGAGGGAGTCGATGGACCCCACGATCCGCTTGCTCTCATCGGCGAAAACACCGGGGTCCACGGCGATCGCACCTCCCCCCAGACCTACTGCTAACACCTGGCCTCCTCGGGCGAGGCGTTGCAGAGCGGGTTCTACGGCGCGGCCGGAGGTGTCCACGATCAAATCGATGCCGAGTTCAGCAACATGACCATGGGGTGTCTGTTCCACGACGCGGTCCAGGTTTTCGACTATGCGCCACCGCGCTGGAATCGCCTCTTCAGCGAGTTCCCGCCTTGCCCGGGAGGGCTCCACCAGCGAGCCGACCACGCCCCGTGTGGCAAGAGCGTGGCTGTAGAGCAGCCCCATCGGTCCCGCCCCGATGACCGCCGCTGAGGCATCAGTACGCGGGTTCACCTGGGCAACACCGGTGAGAGCGCAGCTCAGTGGTTCGGTCAGTGCTGCAGCGGCGAAGTCCAGTTGCTCAGAGAAACGGTGTATGAACCTACGCTCGGCCAGGTAGAACGGACGAAAAGCCCCATCCGCGCTGACCCCGCGCTCTGTGCCCTCCTTGCGCAGGCAGTGGTTGGGACGGCCGGTTGTGCACATCCGACAATGCCCGCACGAATAGGTCGGGTCGATCACTACTCGGTCTCCGGGGCGGAGGTCCGTGACTGCCGAGCCGACCCCGCGCACCGTTCCGCTCGCTTCATGGCCGAGGACCACCGGCGGGCGCGCCGCAGGATACGTCCCGGACACGATTCCCAGGTCGGTGCCGCATATGCCGACCGCCTCGATCGAAACCACTACGTCTAGAGGGCCGTGGGGCTCCGGCTCTGCAGAACCCCGCAACTCGACTTCCCAGGGGGCCTTGTACACCAACTCGCTCATCGCGCCGCCCCCACCTTCCGAAGAGCGCTGCCCAGCCTGTCTACGATCTCTCCGATCTCGTTTTCAGAGGCGATCAAAGCAGGGCGAACCTTGACAGTGTTGCCGAACCCGTACCTGGACGGCCGCAGTATGAGTGACTCCTCTTCCCTCGCGGTGGAGATTACGGCACGAGTGGCCTCTACATCTGGATTCCCCTGCCGGTCCGAGATCTCCAGGCCCCACATCATCCCCAGCCCGCGAACATCGCTGACGATCTCGCAGCCGGCGGCGAGTTCCCGGAGCTGGCCACCGAGCAGCTCGCCCTTCCTCCTGACGTCCACCAGGAATTCTTCCTCTGTGACAACGCCGATGGTCGCTTCGGCAGCGGCCAGGCCGAGTGGGCTCGCTCCCGAGGTGAAGGAATGATCATACGGTTCCAGCACGTCCAGCTCTTCACGCATAAGAACAGCACCCATCGGGACACCGGTGCCACCCAAGCCTTTTGCCAACGTGATGATGTCCGGGCGGAGGCCGACGACCGGCGACCCGAATACGTCCCCCAACCGGCCGAGGCCGGTCTGTACCTCATCCGCGATGATAAGGATCCCGTGGTCGCCGCAGATCTCGCGCAGACGCTCGAAATACCCGGGAGGAGGAACGATGTTCCCTCCGTTACCGAGCACGGGTTCGACGATCACGGCGGCGACCGATCCTGTGCTGGCAAAAGTGATGAAGTCATCCAGACGTTCGGCGCAGAGCAAGCCGCAGTTCTTCGGCGACTGCCCGTAGAAGCAACGATGGCAGTAGGGAGCAGGGAACTTCATCCCGGCCGTGTGCGACGCAGGAAAGAAAGAGCGGCGGAAGGCGTTGCCCGATACACCGGTGGTGGCCAGGGTCTGGCCGTGATGAGAGAGGAACAGGCTGGCCACCTCTGACTTTCCGGTGAATTTCTGCGCGATCCGGATGGCGCATTCGTTCGCAGTTGAGCCTGTCAGGTCGCGCACCCAGGCGCTGGAAATCCCCTCAGGGGCATGCTCGAGTAGCGGAATGAGGACATCGCGTGCGCGTTCCTTGGTGAACTCCGATGAGAGGTGCGCCGCCTCCCCCATCTGCCTTTGGACAGCCATGACCACATCGGGATGGCTGTATCCGAGGGGGAGGTTGAAAGTACCGGAGACGGCGTCCAAGAGGACTGTTCCGTCCGCGAGTTCGACGGTGAGCCCCCGGCCTCGCGGCTCGAGCAGCGACGAGGGGTGGGCGGCCGTTCGGGTCGGTCATCAGCTCGGAGGTTGCCATGCACTTCCTTCCCGTTAGGTGCCCCGTCTGCCACGCAAACTAGACCGCAAGTACGTGCAAGACCTTACGAAAGTACTTAGGTTGCTGCAACCGCTTTTTGTGGCCCCATCCGGCCACGCCGACACTTCACCCTGCCCCGTGCGCGCGACCAAGGAGGGCAGGAACAAGCTAATGACCAGGCAATATGGAAGGGTAACCAGACCGCGACCCTTGTGGAACAGACCGACCTACGAGCACTGAAAGAAGACGCAAGAACTGCAATTATCTTGCAGGCGCACAGTGGATGGCCGCTCAGGTGTGGCCGGGATCGGGTATCACGGTCGCCACGTCCCGGCCTTCGAACACGCCTGCAGGCCGGTCGCCCCTGGCTGCGTCATCGCCGGCACGGCTCAGGACAGCACGGAGTCACGGACCGGCAGCCGGGGGCGAGGCCGGTGGTCGCAGCATGGGTCCGCCCCCACTGCCGGACGTGCTCCGGTGTGCACTCCCTGTGCAGCCGACAGTCCGGACTCAGTCGTCTATGCGGATCACAACGACCGTCAACAAGACAGCGACGACACTGCCGCCCCTGTCCTCGCAGAGCGCGGCCGACGACCTCGACGAGCTCGTCGCCGAAGCCGTCGACAACGGGGCGTCTCTCATCACACCGGGTGATCCGGTGCCCGAGGAGGGCGCGTTCGCGCAGCCCAGGATCCTCACCGGCATCACGCGGGACAACCCGGTCCACGACAAGGAGTTCTTCGGACCCGTGGCCCTGTTCCACGTGGCCACGGACGAGGACGACGCGGTACGGATCGCCAACGACTCCACGTTCGGCCTGGGCGGGTCGGTGTTCACCGGGGATCCGGCGCACGGCGCGGAGGTGGCCCGACGCATCGAGACCGGGATGGTCTTCGTGAACCACCCGGCCTGGACGAGGCCGGACCTGCCGTTCGGCGGCACCAAGAGGTCCGGCTACGGACAGGAACTCTCCGCCGCCGGGATCCAGGAGTTCGTCAACAAGAAGCTCATCAACGTGGTGCCGACCGACTGAGCCGCCCCGTCCCAGGTGTAGGTCCGGGGGTGGGGCCGCCGCGCGCGTGGATCCCGGCACGCACCGGGTCAGCCGCCGCGGCGCTCCTGGTCGCGCTGGAGCACGGCGCGCAACCCGAGCTCGTAGCCGAACGTGCCGCAGCCGGCGATGTAGCCGGCGGCCACGGGCGCGGTGACGGAGGTGTGCCGGAAGGCCTCGCGTGCGTAGATGTTGGAGATATGGATTTCGACGACGGGGGCCTCGACCGCGTCGACGGCGTCGCGCAGGGCGATGCTGTAGTGGGCGTAGGCGCCGGGGTTCATCACGACGCCGGCCCAGCCGCGCGCGCCGTGGATCAGGTCGACGAGGTCGCCCTCGCCGTTGCGCTGGGCGCAGACGACCTCGACCCCCAGCTCCTCGCCCAGGGCGACCACGCGGGCCTCGATCTCGGCGAGGGTGGTGGTGCCGTACTGGGCGGGGTCGCGGGTGCCCAGGAGGTTGAGGTTGGGCCCGTTCAGCAGCAGGACCTTGCGGGCGGGCTCGGGGGTGTGGCTCATGCGGTGCGCCTCGGTCGTCGGTGGCTGGGTCGGTGCACCCCGGCCGGGTCGCCGGTGCTCCCCCGCCGCGGGCGCGGCGTCCCCGAGCATAACCAACCGTGGACCGGCCGGGGCGGGCCGGGCCGCACGCCGTCCACCGCGAGCAGAGCGGCGGCTCTCCTCCCAACAGCGGGAACGTCCACCACGGCACCTCCGGGGTGACCCGGGACACGGAGTCCGATAGCATACCGACCAGTCGGTTCACGATGGTTTGGAGGGACCCCGTGGCGTCCACCCTGTTGTCCGCACGCGACCTGAGCTTCCTGCTCTACGAATGGCTCGGCACCGAGGAGCTGACCGAGCGCCCCCGGTACGCCGAGCACTCCCGCGAAACCTTCGACGGGGCCCTGGAACTGGCCGAACGTGTGGCCACCGACCACTTCGCCCCGCACAACAAGACCAACGACACCGACGAACCCCACTTCGACGGCGCACAGGTGCACGTCAACCCCGAGGTCGGCGAGGCGCTCAAGGTCTACGCCGAGACGGGGCTGAGCTCGTTGGGCATGCCCGAGTCGGTGGGCGGCGCGCAGGTTCCGCACGTGGTCTCCAGCGCCTGCAGCGCCTGGTTCCAGGCAGCGAACCTGGGCACCTCCGCCTACCCGTTCCTGACCACCGGCAACGCCCGGTTGCTGCTGGCCCACGGCACCCGGGAGCAGATCGACACCTACGTGCGCCCCATGGTCGAGGGCCGGTGGACCGGAACCATGTGCCTGTCGGAACCGCAGGCGGGCAGCTCGCTGGCGGACATCACCACCCGCGCCGAACCGGCCGAGGACGGTGCGTTCCGCCTCTTCGGCAACAAGATGTGGATCTCGGCCGGCGACCACGAGCTGACCGAGAACATCGTCCACCTGGTGCTGGCCAAGCTCCCCGGCGGCCCGCCCGGGGTCAAGGGCATCTCGCTGTTCATCGTGCCCAAGTACCTCCCCGGCCCCGACGGCGCCCCCGGCGAGCGCAACGACGTGGTCCCGGCCGGGCTCAACCACAAGATGGGGTACCGCGGCACCGTCAACGCGCTGCTCAACTTCGGCGAGGGGGCCCACACCCCGCAGGGCCGGACCGGCGCGGTCGGGTACCTGGTCGGCGAGGCCCACCAGGGCCTGAAGTACATGTTCCACATGATGAACGGGGCCCGGATCGGGGTCGGTGCGGGCGCCACCGCGGTGGGCTACACCGGGTACCTGAAGTCGCTGGAGTACGCGCGCGAGCGGGTGCAGGGCCGCCCGGTCACCGCCAAGGACCCGGCCCGGCCGCAGGTGCCCATCATCGAGCACACCGACGTGCGCCGCATGCTGCTGGCCCAGAAGAGCTACGTCGAGGGTGCGATGGCGCTGGTGCTGTACAGCGCCCGGCTGGTCGACGACACCCTCAGCCACGCGGACGCGCAGGTGCGCGAGCGCGCGGAGCTGCTGCTGGACGTGCTGACGCCGATCGTCAAGAGCTGGCCCTCGCAGTGGTGTGTGACCGCCAACGACCTGGCGATCCAGGTACACGGCGGGTACGGCTACACGCGCGAGTACGACGTGGAGCAGCACTACCGGGACAACCGGCTCAACGCGATCCACGAGGGCACGCACGGCATCCAGGCGCTGGACCTGCTGGGCCGCAAGGCGGTGCAGGACGGCGGAAAGCGCCTGTCACTGCTGGTGGAGGAGGCCCGCGGGACGGTCGAGCGCGCCCGGGCCCTGGGCGGCGCCGAGGCCGAGCACGCCGAGTTGCTGGACGCGGCGCTGGAGCGCGTGGCTCGGACGGCCGCAGCGGCCTGGTCGCAGGGCGTTCCCGAGTCCGCGCTGGCCAACGCCACCGCCTACTTGGAAGCGGTGGGGCACGTGGTGCTGGCGTGGATGTGGTTGGAGCAGTCGGTGGCCGCGCACGGGCAGGAGGGCGCGTTCTACGACGGCAAGCGTGCGGCGGCGCGGTACTTCTTCCGACACGAGCTGCCGCGCACCGGTCCGCAGTTCGACCTGGTCGCCTCGGGTGAGAGCACGGTGCTGGACACCTCGGCCGACCTGCTGTGACCCGACCCCGGCGGCCGTCCTGTTCCCGGTCCGGCCGCCGGGCGGGCCCTCGTCCGGGCCCCTCCGTCTCAGTCTGCCGACCCCGGCAGGGACTTCTCGATGAGTGCGACCACCTCGGGGTCGTCGGGGCGGATACTGGTCCGGAACCGGTGCACGGCGCCGTCGGGCAGCACGAGGAACTTCTCGAAGTTCCACTTGACGTTGCCGGCCTTGCCCTTGGCGTCGGTGGCCTGGGTCAGCTCGGCGTACAGGGGGTGCCGGCCGCGGCCGTTGACCTTGGTCTTGCTCGCCATCGGGAAGGTCACGCCCCAGGTCGCCGAGCAGTAGGCGGCGATCTTGTCGTCCCCGCCGAACTCCTGCAGGAACTGGTTGCTGGGAAAGCCCACGACGGTGAAACCGCGGTCGGCGTAGCGCCGCTGGAGCTCCTCGAGCTGCTCGTACTGCGGGGTGTACCCGCACCGTGAGGCGACGTTGACCACGAGGCGGACCTGGCCGGCCCACTCCCCGAAGGTGGTCTCCCGCCCGTCGATGAGGGTCACGGGGATCGGGTCCAGTGTCGGCACGGTTGTCCTCCTGCGGCGGTCGGTGCAGTGGTGGCCACCGTACCGACCGCCGCAGACGGCCCCGGACCGGGGCCTTACGGGGTGCGCCGGGTCAGGCAGGGCGGATGCGGCCCCCGACGGGCACGTCGACCTCGAAGACGTGGCCGATGTCGACCCCGTCGTAGCCGTAGTCGGCGTTGGCCACCCGCATGCGGCAGGGGGGCGAGACCTCGAGGATGCGCACCTGGACGGGGTCCTCGCGGCCGGGCAGGGTGAGCATCCACGGGTCGGCGAGGTATGTCAGGCCCCGGCTGTCGAGCGCGGCCCGGGCCTCGTCCTCGCTCAGGGGACCCTCCAGGGCGTGGCCGAACGGGGTGACGGGCACGTGGCCCTCCCCCTCGGGGCGCAGGTAGCCGAGTACCTCGCCGTCCTCGTCGCGGTGGTGGCCCCTCCAGTGACCGGGGATCATGGCCACTCTCCTTCGTCTCGGGTGGGCACCAGTGCAGCAGCGCCGCGCGGCGGGAGGCAAAGGGTTTTCCGGCCCCCTCCCCCGCCCGCTGCCCGGCCCACCTCAGATGGCCTCCCTGCGCTGCAGGTGGGAGAAGGCGGCCCATCCGGGCAGCACGGGGAGCCAGAACGTGAGCAGCCGGAACAGCAGCACCGCGGGCAGGGCCACCGCCGCGGGCACACCGGCCACGGCGGTGAGCCCGCCGATGAGTGCGGCTTCCACTGCGCCGAGACCGCCGGGGGTGGGCGCGGCCGAGCCGACGGCGTTGCCGGCGAGGAAGACCACTGCGACGGCGACCAGACTGAACTCCTCACCCGGGTGGGCGAAGGCCAACACGGAGAAGTGCAGGCACAGCACGAACCCGACGGTCAGCAGCAGGGTTCCGCCCAGCCCCAGGATCAGCCCGCCCGGGCTCTGCAGGGTGTCGAGCAGCCTCGGCAGGACCCCGCTGAGGTAGGGCCGCACCCGTTCGCCGACGGCCCGGCGCATGCGCGGCCGCAGCAGGACGGCGCCGATCGCGGCGGTGGCGGCCAGGCACAGCACCACGACGGTGGGCGAGGGGGTGAACCCGGTCCAGTAGGAGGTCCCGGTCAGGTATGCGCACACCAGGAGCAGGGGCACGTGCACGAAGAACCCCACGGCCTGGCTCAGTCCGACGGCGGACAGTGCCAGCGACGTGGACGCCCCTGCCTTGATGACGAAGCGGGTGTTGATCGCGATGGATCCCAGCCCGGCCGGGGCAGCGATACGTACGAAGGAGGCGGCGTACTGCACGGCCACGGTCCGCCACCAGGGCAGGCGCACGGGCACGAAGCCGATGAGGACCATGGCGGCGGCGGCCATGCACACGGTCGCCATCACCAGGGCGGCCGCGGCCCATCCCGGATCCGCCCCGCCGATGGTGGCGAGGTCGACGCCCGTGAGTTGATAGAGCAGGACGATCCCGACGGCGGTGGCCACGACGACGCTGACGACGGTGCGCGGGCGCATGCGTTCGAGACGGGCGGGTGCGGCGGGCGCCCCGGGGGCCATGACCACGATGTGGTCGCGCAGCCGGGCGAGCAGGCCGCGGTCGGAGCGCAGGCGGGACCGCAGGGCGTAGGGCATCCCGGCGGGTTGGAGGAAGGGCAGCAGGGCGGCGGTGTCGGTGACCCCTAGGGCACGGACGGCGGCGTCGGCGGCACGGTCGGCGCCCATCCGCAGGGCGAGCAGGCTGACCATGGCGGCGGCGTCGAGGGACAGGCGTAGCTGGGGTGCGGCGACGGTACCGCGGTCCACGCCGGTCAGGACGAGGTCGCCGTCGTCGGTGAGGCCGAGGGTGGCGCCGCTGAGGTCGCCGTGGGCGATGCGGTGGCGCTGCAGGGTCTCCAGGAGGTTCCAGCAGCGGTCGGCGAGGCGGTCGGTGAACTCGGCGTCGGGGAGGGTGTCCAGGGGGCGTGCGGCCACGACCTCGCGGATCAGCAGCACGGTTCCGGGGCCGAGTTCGCCCACGCCCAGGACCCTGGGGGTGCGTACCCCGGCGCGGCGCACGGTGTGGCCCATGAGGGCGGCGTGTTCGGCGCGGCGGCGGACCCCGTAGAGCATGCGGGGGGCGACGGGGCCGCGCAGGAACAGCAGGTCGCGCAGGCGGCGCCAGAACCCTGAGGTGTTCTCGGAGCTGAGGGCGGACAGTTCCACGCGGGCACCGTCCAACAGATCGGCGAGGAACCGGGGGTTGCCGTCGTGGTCGTGCCCGGCAGGGGTGATGAGCTCGGCCGGCATCCCGAAGCGGTCGAGTTCGCCGTGGGCGCGACCGATCAGGTCGGTGGGTGCGCCGCTGGTGCCGATGGCGTACAGGGCCAGGGCCCCGCAGGCGAAGCCGACCAGGACGGTGACCAGGAGCGCGAGGAAGCTGGTGACCCCGGCGAGGATGGCGCAGGCCGTGGCGGTGGCCGCGGCACCCCAGAGCCAGGCGCGCACGCGGGGCAGCCCGGTCGGCAGGGTGCGGGCCACGGCGATGGCGGCTGCGACGTAACCGAGGCTGGCGCTGGTGAAGACGTCTCCGGGTGCTCCGGTGAGGGTGGGTTCGCCGGGGCCGACGAGGGTGGCCAGGGCAGCGTTGATCAGGGAGGCGAGCCCGTAGGCGGCGGTCCCCGCGGTGGCCGAGCGGGTTAGGTCGCGCATGCGGCGCAGGAAGAGGGCGCGCAGGGCGCTGACGCAGAAGAGGACGATGATGACGAGGTTGGCGCCCAGGGCCACGAGGAAGAGCAGGCCGGAGGGGACGAGGGCGCGCAGGCCGTCGGGGTCGGCGGCCTGTCCGGGGTCGGTGGCCAGGCGCACGGTGGCCAGGACGGCGGCCAGGAGCAGGAGGCCGGCGGCGCCCGCGAGGAGGTCGACGGGTCTGCGTGGCACGTGTGCGACCGGTGGGGTGTCCGGGGCCCCGGGTTCGGTGTCGGTTCGGGTTGTCACGGGTCCAAGCCTGCCCGATCGGTGGGGTTTCGGGCACATGGGGCTGGGGTGTTTCGTGCGGGCCGTTGCCCAGACACAGCACCGCCGCCAGGGTGACCCCGGCGACGGTATGGCGTGCGGTTCGGTTCAGGCCGGCGGGTCGATGAGGCCGCGCCGGTAGGCGGGGACGAGGTTACGCGGCACTCGGTACTCGTGTCCCTGCAGGTGGACGGTGACCAGCTCGGGGCACTGGGCCTTCCACTGGGAGCGGCGGGTGCGGGTGTTGGCGCGCGACATCTTGCGCTTGGGGACGGCCACGGCGGTTCCTCTCGGGGGTCGTTCGGGGTGGGTGGGGCGCGGTGGTGCCGCGCCCCGGCGGATGGATCACCGCTGTTTCTGGTAGCGGCGGTTGAAGCGCTCCACGCGTCCTGCGGTGTCGACGACCCGCGCGGCACCCGTGTAGAAGGGGTGGCTGGCGCTGGAGATCTCGACATCGATGACCGGGTAGGTCTGCCCGTCGGTCCATTCGACGGTGCGGTCGCTGGTGACGGTGGAGCGGGTCAGGACGGCGAAGTCGCCGACCCGGTCGCGGAAGACGACGGGGCGGTATTCGGGGTGGATCCCCTGCTGCATGGTTCAGCGCTCCTCTCGGAACTCGACGTGGCGGCGCACGACGGGGTCGTACTTCTTCAGACGCAGGCGGTCGGGTGTGTTCCGGCGGCTCTTGCGAGTGACGTAGGTGTGGCCGGTCCCGGCGGTGGACCTGAGCTTGACGACGGGACGGGTCTCGCTGCGTGCCATGTGTGCCTCCTGGTCTCGGTGTCCGATGACCACAAGGATACGATAACCGTTTTCATTCCCAATCCAGTCGTCGACTTTGTTCTGCGAGACCACGGACACACACCGTGACCCAACGGTCCACGACGCACCCCGTTCCGAGCAGGTCCCCGGCACACGAGAAGCGGCGGCCCCCGCTCCTNTCAGGCCCGGGTCATTCGATACCGCGCTTCTTGAGCAGGGCCTCGATGTCGCCGAAGTCCATGTCGTCTCCCCCGCCGGAGGAGCCCGCGCCGGATGCGCCCTGTCCCCCGGACACCTGGGTGGGGGCCGTGGTCCCGCCGGCCTCGCCGGCACCGTCACCGCCTCCGGACGCCTTGGCCGCACGTGCCTTCACGCCCACACCCCGCGCCTTCATGAAGCCGGAGACGAAGTACAGGAGCACGGCCAGACCGGCCAGGGCGGTGCCGGCCCAGATGATCGGGCTGAAGATCATCGTCGCCACGATCATGAAAAGGCTGTTGATGAAGATGACCACCGAATACATCAGCCCCAGCAGCCCCGCCGCGAGGGGGACCAGGGCCCAGGACAGGGCCCTGAGGCCGTGCGCCGCCCCCCTCCTGCGCCAGAGGAAGAACGCGATGACCAAGCCCACCAACGCGAGTGCGGCTCCCAGGGCCAGACCGATTGTCGCCGCCATATCCGAGTTCATGGCACCAGTCTCCCATCCGGCGCCCGTGCGCACATCCGGCCGACCCCTGAGGCTTCCCCGGGTCGCCGCCCGGACCGGCGCCGGGGCCCGGGACTCCTCCCACGCTACACACCGCCGCCACACCCGATCGAGGTGTCAGTCCTCCGCGACGAGGGACTCCAGCCAGTCCAGGCCGACGCCGACCAGGCTCTCGCGCACGACCACACCCTCGCGCGGGGGGATCTCCACGTGGTTGGGCACGGCCACGGTCACACACCCGGCGTCGGCGGCCGAGGCCACACCCACCGCTGAGTCCTCCACCGCCACACACCGCGCCGGGTCCACACCGAGGCGGTGGGCGGCGGTCAGGTACGGGTCCGGGTGGGGTTTGTTCGCGCCGACCTCGTCGCCGGCCACGGAGTCGTCGAACAGGTCCAGCCCGATACGGCCCAGCGCCGTCTCGATGAGCTCGCGCTCGGTGGAGGTCACCAGCACCACCGGGACCTCGGAGTCGGCGAGCATCCGCACGAGCTCGGCCGCGCCCGGGCGCACCTCGGCCCCGCCGGCGAGCTTGCCGCGGAAGCGGGCGTAGAGCTCGGTGGCCACCTCGCGGGGGGTGAGGTGGTGGGCCCCGGTGAGCTCGATGATGTAGCGGCCCACGGGCACAGCGGCGTTGCCGACGTTGCGCTCGTGGTCCTGGTGGGTCCAGCGGCCGCCCAGCTCGGCGACCAGGTCGGCCTCGGCCTCGTTCCAGAGCCCTTCGCTCTCGATGAGGGTGCCGTCCATGTCGAGCAGGACGGCCTGCAGGCGGCGTGCGGGCGCGGGCTCGGCGGCGTTCGCGCTCAGGGTGCTCTGTTCGCTCATAGGTGCTGCGGGCCGCCCGGCCTCCCGGTCGGGAAGGGGGCGCCGCTGTCTCCCCTCGTGTGTGGGAACGGTCATTCCACGGTACGGACACGGGCTCTGCGACCTGCCCCACAGCCCGGGGTCTCCGGGGCTGGGGCCGGACGCACGAACGGGGTCCCCGGGCTCGCCCGGGGACCCCGTGGTGGAGGCGTGGGCCGGTCAGACGTTGAAGTAGGTCGCCTCCGGGTGGTGGATCACGATCGCGTCGGTGGCCTGCTCGGGGACGAGCTGGAACTCCTCCGAGAGCGTGACGCCGACCCGCTCGGGCTCCAGCAGCCGCATGATCTTGGCACGGTCCTCCAGGCTGGGGCAGGCCCCGTAACCCAGGGAGAAGCGCGCGCCCCGGTAACCGAGCTTGAAGAAGGCCGCCAGCTCGGCCGGGTCCTCGCCCGCGAAGCCCAGCTCGGCGCGCACCCGGGTGTGCCAGTACTCGGCCAGCGCCTCGGTGAGCTGGACCGAGAGCCCGTGCAGCTCCAGGTAGTCGCGGTAGGCGTTCTTCTCGAAAAGCTCGGCGGTGGCCTGGCTGATCGCCGACCCGACGGTCACGACCTGGAAGGCGGCCACGTCGAGCTCACCGGACTCCTTGGGCCGGTAGAAGTCCGAGAGGCAGAGGTGGCGGTCGCGGCGCTGGCGCGGGAAGCTGAAGCGCTCGATCTCGGCGCTGCCGTCCTCGTCCAGGACCACCAGGTCGTCGCCCTCGCTGTAGCAGGGGAAGTACCCGTGCACCACCGCGGCCTCCAGGAGCCCGTCGGTGCGGATGCGGTCCAGCCAGCTCCGCATACGGGGACGGCCCTCGGTCTCTACCAGTTCCTGGTAGGAGGGTCCGTTGCCGCCGCGGGCGCCCTTGAGGCCCCACTGGCCCATGAAGACCGCACGCTCGTCGAGGAACGAGGTGTAGTCGGCCAGCGGGATGCCCTTGCTGATGCGCGAGCCCCAGAACGGCGGCTCGGGCACGGCGTTGTCGGTCGCCACGTCACTGCGCGCGGGCATGTCCTCGGGTGCGGTCACCTGCAGAGTGGCGCCGCGCTTGGTCTTGCGTCCACGCAGTTCGGGAAGCTTGGCCCCTTCCTCACCGCGCTTGACGGCCATCATGGCGTCCATCAGGCTCAGGCCCTCGAACGCGTCCTTGGCGTAGCGGACGTCGCCGTCGAAGACATCGGCCAGGTCCTGCTCGACGTAGGAGCGGGTCAGGGCCGCCCCTCCCAGCAGAACGGGGTACTGCTCGGAGATGCCCCGAGCGTTCATCTCCTCGAGGTTCTCCTTCATGATGACCGTGGACTTGACCAGGAGCCCGGACATGCCGATGACGTCGGCACGTTCGGCCTCGGCGCTCTCCAGGATGGTGTTCACCGGCTGCTTGATGCCGATGTTGACCACGTCGTAGCCGTTGTTGGACAGGATGATGTCCACGAGGTTCTTGCCGATGTCGTGGACGTCGCCCTTGACGGTGGCCAGGAGGATACGCCCCTTGCCCTCGTCGTCCTCGTTCTTCTCCATGTGCGGCTCGAGGATGGCGACGGCGCCCTTCATGACCTCGGCCGACTTCAGGACGAAGGGCAGCTGCATCTCACCGGAGCCGAACAGGTCACCCACGACCTTCATCCCGGCGAGCAGGTGGTCGTTGACGATGTCCAGGGCGGGCTTGTCGACCAGGGCCTCGTGGAGGTCGTCCTCCATACCGTTGGCGTCGCCGTCGACGATGCGCTGCTCCAGGCGCTCCCACAGGGGCAGCGCGGCCAGACGCTCGGCACGGGACTCCTTCATCGCGGCCGCGTCCACGCCCTCGAACATGTCGATGAACTTGCTCAGAGGGTCGTAGTCCTCGGTGCGCCGGTCGTAGATGAGGTCGAGCGCGGTCTCGCGCTGGTCGTCGGGGATCTGGTTCATCGGCACGATCTTGGAGGCGTGCACGATGGCCGAGTCCAGCCCGACCTGCACCGCTTCGTGCAGGAACACCGAGTTCAGCACGATGCGGGCCGCCGGGTTGACGCCGAACGAGAGGTTGGACAACCCCAGGGTGGTCTGCACCTCGGGGTAGCGCTCCTTGAGCCGCCGGATGGCCTCGAGGGTCTCGATACCGTCCTTGCGGGTCTCCTCCTGCCCGGTGGTGATGGGGAAGGTGAGGCAGTCGATGACGATGTCACCGGTGCGCATCCCCCATTCGCCGGTGAGCTGTTCGACCAGCCGGCTGGCCACGTCCAGCTTCCAGTCGGCTGTACGAGCCTGGCCCTCCTCATCGATGCACAGGCCGACCACGGCGGCACCGTGCTCGGCGACCAGGCTCATGATGCGGTTGAAGCGCGAGTCCGGGCCGTCGCCGTCCTCGTAGTTGACCGAGTTGATGATCGCCCGGCCGCCGAGGGCCTCCAGGCCTGCCTCCATGACCGCGGGCTCGGTGGAGTCGAGCATGATCGGCAGGGTCGAGTTGGTGGAGAAGCGGGAGGCCAGCTCGCGCATGTCCGCCGCGCCGTCCCGGCCCACGTAGTCGACGTTGAGGTCGAGCAGGTGGGCGCCGTCGCTGATCTGGTCGCGGGCGATGTCCACGCAGGTGTCCCAGTCCTCGTCGAGCATCGCCTCGCGGAACTTCTTGGACCCGTTGGCGTTGGTGCGCTCGCCCACGGCCAGGTAGCTGGCGTCCTGGCGGAAGGGCACGCTCTGGTACAGCGACGAGAGCGAGGGCTCGGCCAGGGGCTTGCGGTTCTTGACCCCGCGGCCCTGCACCTGCTCGACGACCACGCGCAGATGCTCGGGGGTGGTACCGCAGCAGCCGCCGACCAGGCTCAGCCCGTACTCACCGGTGAAGGTGTCGTGGGCCTCGGCCAGCTCCTCCGGGGAGAGGTCGTAGTAGGCGCCGTTGGCCCCCAGCTTGGGCAGGCCGGCGTTCGGCATGCAGGAGATCGGCACGCGCGCGTGGTGCGACAGATAGCGCAGGTGCTCGCTCATCTCGGCGGGGCCTGTGGAGCAGTTGATACCGATGACGTCGATGCCCAGCGGCTCGAGGGAGGTCAGCGCGGCGCCGATCTCCGAACCCATGAGCATCGCACCATTGGTCTCGATGGCGACCTGGGCGATGATCGGCACGTCCTGGCCCAGGGCCTTGCGTGCACGCTTGGCTCCGACGACGGCGGCCTTGACCTGGAGGAGGTCCTGGCTGGTCTCGATCAGGATGGCGTCGGAGCCACCGCTGACGAGGCCGAGGGCGGACTGCTCGTAGTAATCGCGCAGGTGACTGTAGGGGGCGTGGCCCAAGGTGGGCAGTCGGGTTCCCGGGCCCATCGATCCCAGGACGTAGCGGGGGTGGTCGGGGGTGGCGTGGGCGTCGGCGGCCTCTCGGGCCAGCCGTGCTCCGGCCTCGGCGATCTCGTGGCTGCGGTCCTCGATGCCGTACTCGACGAGTCCTCCGTAGTTCGCGGAGAACGTGTTGGTCCCGATGCAGTCCGAACCCACGGCAAGAAAGGCGGCGTGGGTGTCGCGGACGATGTCGGGGCGAGTGATGTTGAGGATGTCGTTGCAGCCCTCGTGACCCTCGAACTCGTCGAGGGGGAGGTCGTGGGCCTGGAGCATCGTGCCCATCGCTCCGTCCGCGACGACGACACGTTCGGTCAGTACTTCACGGAAGGTGGGGCGATCTCTCATATTCGGCCACTCTAGCTCTCCGGCTCCGCGGCGACCCGAGGTGGCCCCCGTGATCCGCGGCACCGGGGTCGACCGGCGGGGCTGTGGGCGGGTCGTGCGAAGGGACGGCGGTGTCCGTTCCCGTTCGCAGCGGCGAGGGTACCGCATTGTGCGTTTCAGCACGTGGGACGCCTGTCCCACCCGGTGCGGGATGCGGCGTTCGTACCGTGTGCGTGGAACGGTTTCCCGCTGAGGGCACCAGCCCATAAGGTGGACGGGTCCGCGTGCAGGAAGGGGCCACGATGATCAAGCTCGTCCGGGAGCTTGTCGAGCCTGTCATGGTGGTGGCGTTCGAGGGATGGAACGACGCCGGCGAGGCCGCGAGCCTCGCAGTGGACCACTTGTCGAACCAGTGGGGCGCGCGCCAGTTGTGTGCGCTCACGCCGGACGACTACTACGACTTCCAGGTGGCACGACCGCGGATGTCGGTCGTGGACGGGGCTGTGGAGGAGATCGAGTGGCCCACCACACGGGTGCGGTTGGCCTCCCTGCCGGACCAGGGACGGGACGTGGTCCTGGTCGACGGCCCCGAGCCGAACATGCGGTGGCGCTCCTACGCCGCCGACCTTCTGGCGATCGCCCGCGAGCTCGGTGTGACGCGAGTCGTCATGCTGGGTTCGCTGCTGGCTGACGCACCTCACACGCGGCCGGTACCGGTCACGGGGATGGCCTCCCCGGTCGAACTGGGCACCGGCCACGGTCTTGACGCGACCACCTACTCGGGACCCACGGGGATCCTGGGCGTGGTGCACCAGGCCTTCGCACAGGCGGACCTGGAGACGGTGTCACTGTGGGCGGCGGTGCCTCACTACGTGGCGCAGCCGCCGTGCCCGAAGGCGGCGCTGGCGCTGCTGGCGTGGGTCGAGGACTTCTCCGGGGTCAGAATTCCCCTGGGGGACCTGCCCGAGGAGGCGGTGTCCTGGGAGAGCAACGTGGACGAGCTCACGGCGGAGGACGAGGAGATCTCGGCCTACGTCCGGGGCCTGGAGGAGGCCAAGGACACCGCTGACCTCCCGGAGGCGTCCGGGGACGCGATCGCGCAGGAGTTCGAGCGCTACCTGCGACGACGCGACGAGAGCTGACCCCGGGGGCAGGAGCGGAGCCCGGTTCCGGCCCCGGGTATGAGATGCACCCGGATGAAAGTATTACGCGCGCCATACGCCCGACTGGGTATTCTCGGGCCCAGCTCGCGGACCGAGGCTGCGGTTCCATCAGCGACGGCACCGGCGTGTGGACGGGGATCACGTCGGCCGCGCTCCTGCTCCGTATGGACCGTGCCCGGGAAACAGGACGGCAGACCCGCCCAACCGCGAGGGGCGTGGCCGGGGGGCCGGCGTGAAGATCGCCTTCGTCATCGCGAACGGATACACCATGGGTGGCACCGTTCGCACCGTCTACAACCTTGCCGAGGGGCTGTCTCGCAACCACGAGGTGGAGATCGTCAGCCTGGCACGCAAGCGCGAGGACACGTTCTTCCGGCTGCCCGAGGGTGTACGGATCGTCCCTCTGAGCGACAGTCGGCCGGGAGCGCCCGCACCCGAGCACAAACCGGGCGACCTGGCGCGCTATTGGTGGTCGCTACGGGCGGAACAGATCGTTCCCCACGCCGAACGTGCACGCAACCGCAACTACACCCCCGAGGCCGTGGCGGCCCTGCACCGGTACCTGCGCACCACCGACGCCGACGTGGTCATGGGCACCCGCCCCGGCATCAACCTCCTCATCGCCTCCTGGGCCCCCAAACGGGTACGCACCATCGGCCAGGAGCACCTGAACCTCAACGAGCACACGCCCGAGGTGGCCCAGGCGATCTCCCGCCTGTACCCGCGGCTGAACGGCGTGAGCGTGCTCACCGACACCGACCGCAAGGCCTACGCCGAGCGGACACACGTCCCCCAGCACCGCCTCGTGGTCATGCCCAACCCCCTGGACGCCGAGCAGCGGCCGCGTTCGGCGCTGTCCGAGCCGGTGATCGCCGCGGCCGGGCGCCTCTCCCCCGTCAAGCAGTACCCCAAGCTCCTCCAGGCCTTCACCCACGTGGCCGAGAAGCACCCCGAGTGGCGGCTGCGCATCTACGGCTCGGGTGACCAGGAGAAGAAGATCCGGGAAACGATCGAACGGCTGGGATTGGCGGACCACGTCGAGCTCATGGGCCAGACCAAGGACGTGCTCGGCCCCCTGTCGCAGGCCTCGGTCCTGGCGATCAGCTCCCGGGTGGAGGGCTTCGGCATGACCATCGTGGAGGGGTTCTCCGTGGGTGTTCCGGTGGTCAGCTTCGACTGCCCCCACGGGCCCCGGGAGATCATCGAGCACGGCCACGACGGGCTCCTGGTGCCCTCACAGGACGTGGACGCGCTGGGCAAGGCCATGCTGAGCCTGGTGGAGGACCCCGCCGAGCGCGAGCGGATGGGTGACAACGCCCTGGCCTCCGCGCAGCGTTACGGCCTCGATGACATCACCCGGCGCTGGGAAGGGTTCCTCCGGACCCTGCGCTGAGGACACGAACCCGAACGGGGCCGCCCGCAGCACGGCGCTGCGGGGGGGCNCCACTCCCCCGTGGCCAGGACGGTGGCCCAGGCCCCGGCCACCCGGGCCAGGCCGCGCCGGACCTCGTCGACCACGGCCGGTGCGAGCACGCCGGCGGCCTCGGGATCGGGCGTGATGCGCACGGTCACGCGCAGCCCGTCCAGGACCTTCTGCCCGCGCGCGACCGCCTCGGGATCGCCGTCGGGCCCGCGCAGGGCCTCACGCAGGCCCTCCCTGAGCGTGACGGCCTCGTCCAGGTCAGCGAGGGTGATCGGGATGGCACCTTCGGTGACCAGGCGGTGTTCGCGCATGAAGCGCGCGAGATCGGCCCGGTCGCCGAGAGCCTGCTCCGAGGTGACGAAGTCCGAGACGAGTGCGGCGGCTGTGCTGTGCTGTGTGGGGGTACTCATGCCCTCATCCCACCACGTCCGTGCGCCTCCTTCAGGACAACGTGTGAAGTCGTGGCCACACTCGGCCACACGAAACGGCCCGCCCCGCAACCGGACCGCCGGGGCGGGCCCGTTCACGCGATCGCTGCGGGAGACTCAGTACCCCAGGTCCACGCCCAGAAGAGTGTCGACGGTGGAGCGCACCAGGGCGGGGGCACCGGCGTCGGTGCCGCCCTCCGTCAGCGCGGCCTCGGCCCAGGAGTCGATGGCGCGCAGGGCCGCCGGAGAGTCGAGGTCCTCGGCCAGGGCGGCGCGCACGGCGGTGAGGACCGGCTCGGCGGATGGCCCGGAGCCCAGGTCCAGGGCTGCGCGCCAGCGGTCGGCGCGGGCGGTGGCACCGGGGATCTCGGCCTCGGTCCAGTCCCAGGGGGTGCGGTAGTGGTGGTCGAGCATGGCCAGGCGGACCACGGCCGGGTCCACTCCCCGTTCGCGGAGCTCGGAGACGAAGACGAGGTTGCCCTTGGACTTGGACATCTTCTCGCCGTCGAGGCCGACCATGCCGACGTGCATGTGGGTGTGGGCGTTGGGTCCGCCCGTGGCACATCGGGTCTCGGCACCGCCCATCTCGTGGTGCGGGAAGATGAGGTCGCTGCCGCCGCCGTTGAGGTCGAAAGCGGGGCCGAGGCGGTCCAGAGCGATGGCGCTGCACTCGATGTGCCAGCCGGGGCGCCCGCGGCCCAGGGGGCTGTCCCAGGCGGGTTCACCGGGGCGTTCGGCGCGCCAGAGCAACCAGTCCAGCGGGTCCTTCTTGCCCGGGCGGTCGGGGTCGCCGCCGCGTTCGCCGAAGAGCTCGAGCATCTCGCTGCGGCCCATGTGCCCGAGTTCGCCCAGGCGCGGGGCGTCGGCGGCCGAGAAGTACAGGTCGCCGTCGAGTTCGTAGGTGGACCCGGTCTCGCGCAGACGGACGGCCAGATCGCTGATGAGGTCGACCGATTCGACCACGCCCACGAAGGAGGAGGGCGGCAGGATGCGCAGGGCGGCCATGTCGGCGCGGAAGACGTCGATCTCCCGGTGGGCCAGGTCGCGCCAGTCCTCCCCGGTGGCGGCGGCGCGCTCCAGGAGGGGGTCGTCGATGTCGGTGGTGTTCTGGACGTAGTCGACCTCGTGTCCGGCGTCGCGCCAGACCCGGTTGACCAGGTCGAAGGCCAGGTAGGTGAAGGCGTGGCCCAGGTGTG
Source organism: Nocardiopsis salina YIM 90010 (assembly GCF_000341025.1). Taxonomy (GTDB): domain Bacteria; phylum Actinomycetota; class Actinomycetes; order Streptosporangiales; family Streptosporangiaceae; genus Nocardiopsis; species Nocardiopsis salina. The sequence goes on from NZ_ANBF01000019.1 coordinate 29,441, forward strand.
CGGCGTCGTAGGGGGTGATGCCGCAGGCGTACATCCCGGCCGTGGGTCCGGGCTCCGTCGTCACGACGCGGTCGCTCGCGGTGTCGTGGAGTCGGAGGGGGCCGCCGGTACCCGGCAGGGGGACGATGTCAGGCGCAGACCATGAACGCATGCCCGAAAGCCTATCCGGACGACGCCCTGACGAACCCCCTCGGTGCGGGGCCCGGGGTCGGTGATGTTCCCCCCAGAGGGCCTGGGAATAAGCGCTCCTGCAACGGGGTTCTGCGGCGGCCGGGGACGGTCGGCGGTGCCGGGGGTCAGCCGTGGGCGAGCGGGCGCGGGTGGGTTCGGGCGATGAGCAGGGCACCGGTGACGGCGGCGAAGCCGCACAGCGCGGCCAGGAGTTCGTTGCCCGAGCGCCAGTGCAGGAGCGCACCGCACACGGAGACCACGTAGAAGAGCCAGTAGGCCCCGTATCCCAGCTTCTCCACGAGTGCACCGCGTCTGCCGTCCATGGTGTCCCCCCTGCAGGTGTGACACGTGATGCGCGTGCCCGCGCCGTCGACGGCCGTTCCGTCGCCCTTGGAGACGCGGCATTCACGCAGAGGGTTTACGCGGTCCTCGTACGTGGCCGCTCACAGGGGCCGCAGAGGCGCGCCACCGGGGGCGGGGCGCCGGACCGCCCCCGTGGAGGGCCCTCAGGGCTGGGCGGCCAGTTCGAGCTCGAGCAGGTCGAGGTCGTGCTCGGCGAGGCCGCGTTCGGCGGTGGCCTCGGGAGCGTACTCGGCCAGATCCGCGCACAGTCCGCGCAGGTGGTGGCGGGCACGGCGGGTGCGCGGCAGGGCATGGCGGCTCAGCGGTGCAGCGTGGGGGTACCCGGCCCCTGCGGCTTCGCCCTCGGGGGTGCGCAGGCTCCAGTGCCAGCGGCCTTCGCGGGAGCGTCCTGCACCGGTGAGCACACCGGCCCCGGTGTCACGCAGGTAGACCCACCGTCCTGTGAGCTCGGCGGGGTCGGCAGTGGCCATGGCGGCCTGAAGGTCACGGACGGGTTCGGCGCTCACGGGGGTCTCCTCACGAATCGGGGGTCGGTCACCGCCGAAGCGGGTCATGCGGTCAGACGCACGCCTCGGCCTCCGCGTTCACCCCACCCTGTCCCAGCGCGCCTACAAGGGACCTTCGGCCGGCTTTCAGCGGTGGTGTGCGGGGCGTTGCACGTCGACCGCCTCCCAGGCAGCCGGATCGGCGGGGTCCGAGGTGAAGGTGTAGCGGACGGTGTCGCGGTCGGCCGCCACGAGGGTGACCGACCCGGTGGCCCAGACCTGGCCGTCTCCCAGGTCGGCGTGGGCGATGAGGCCGGAGGGGTCGCCGCTCTCGTCGGTTCCGGCCGAGCGGGTGGGCTCGTGTGCGGCCCGGGTGATGAGGGCGGGCCAGGCTCCCCAGATGCTCTCCAGTTCGCCGAGCCCGGCCAGGCCGTCGGGGTCGGGTCGGGTGGCCGCGAACTCGGGTGTGTGGCGAACCGAGCGCGGATCGGCGGGAGCGAGGCCGGTGTTGACGACAGTGGCCACGCCCACGGGCAGGGGGCGGGTGTCCAAGCAGCGCCCGTCCCAGCTGTGCAGGGTGGCGCGGTAAGGGTCGGCGTCGAGCAGGTGGAAGGGTGCGTAGCGGGTCAGGTCCAGGCCCTGGAGGGGATCGCGCACCTGACCGGACAGGACGAGCAGGGGCAGGTCGCCGCGGCTGGCCGGGTAGGAGCCCTCCCAAGGCATGCTGCCGTCCCAGGGCCACCCGTTGAGCAGGGCGGCGGCGCGCGAGCGCGCGGGGTCCACGGCGAGCCAGGTGCCACCGGCCAGACGGTCGCGTCCGCCGACGAGGCCGGGCCGGTCGGGCCAGTGGTGGGCGGGCCGGTCCCAGGGGCGGGAGCGGATCTCGTCCCTCAGTGCGGCCATCACCAGAGGTGTGTGCGCCTGGGGATCGAAACCGACGACGACGGTGCACATGGGCACACTCTATAGGGCCTGTTCGGCGGGCGCCTTCCGTCGCTTCGACGGGTGCTGCGCCGCCAGGCGTCCGTTGAGGGTGGTGGCGGGCGACGGCGTGGGCAAGGACTGCGCCGCCAGGCGTCCGTTGAGGGTGGTGGCGGGCGACGGCGTGGGCGGTGCCCGCCGGGCGCGCCCGGGGGCGGCGGGTCTGCTCGTCGCGACGTGTGCCGGAGGAGCGTTCGGAGGCACCGGTGCACTCGTGAGGTCCTCTACCCTTGTGTTCCACCTTGTGACCAAGGCGTCATGGGGCGGAGACCGGCCGGTGCCCACCGGAGCGGACCGCTCTCGGACATCCTCATCTCTTATTCACCGGGGAGTGTGCGTGCCCGAACATCCCGATCGCGACGACGGTGCTCCGAGCACCGGGCGGACTGGGACGCCCGGGTCGTTGCGTGCCATGGACGGTGCGGTCCGTGGGGCTGCATCCCCGCAACTGGCGGGGCCGCCCCACGAGAACGGACTGAGCGCCGCCGAGGTGGCCGACAGGGTCGCCGCCGGTCGCACCAACGACGTGCCGGTACGCGCCAGCCGTTCGGTGGTCCAGATCGTGCGCGGCAACGTCTTCACTCGTATCAACGCGATGATCGCGGTGCTGTTCGCCATCATCGCGGTGATCGGGCCCGTCCAGGACGGGCTGTTCGCGCTGGTGATCCTGGTCAACACCCTCATCGGCATCGTCCAGGAGCTGCGGGCCAAGCGCACCCTGGACGAGCTCGCGATCGTCAACGCAGCCAGGCCGCGGGTGGTGCGCGACGGCGCGACCGTGGAAGTGGCCACCCAGGACATCGTGCTCGACGAGGTCCTCGAGGTGGGCGTCGGCGACCAGATCGTCGTGGACGGCGTGGTGACCTGGTCGGGCGGCCTGGAGGTCGACGAGTCGCTGCTGACCGGCGAGGCCGACCCGGTCGTCAAGCAGCCCGGCGAGACGGTGATGTCGGGCAGTTTCGTAGTGGCCGGGACGGGGCGGTTCCGCGCGACCAAGGTGGGCCGGCACGCCTACGCCGCCCGCCTGGCCGAGGAGGCGAGCCGGTTCTCGCTGGTGCGGTCGGAGCTGCGTTCGGGCATCGACCGGATGCTGACCTGGATCACCTATGCGATGTTCCCGATCGGTGCGCTGCTGATCTACAGCCAGCTGTTCATGGGCGGGCACGTGGCCATGGACGCCCCCGCGGCGAACGGACAGATGAGCGGACCGTTGGCCGACGCCCTGCGCGGAATGGTGGCCGCACTGGTGTCGATGATCCCCGAGGGCCTGATCCTGCTGACGAGCATCGCCTTCGCGGTCGGTGTGGTGCGGCTGGGGCGGCAGAAGTGCCTGGTGCAGGAGCTGCCGGCGATCGAGGGCCTGGCCCGCGTCGACGTGGTGTGCGCCGACAAGACCGGAACGCTGACCGAGGTGGGCATGAAGCTCGCCGAGGTCCGCGACCTGGGCGGGCACCGGGGCGGTGCGGCCGACGACCCCTCGTCGGTACTGACCGCGCTGGCTGCGGCCGACCCCGACCACAACGCGAGCATGGCCGCGATCGCGCAGGGCTGCGAGGCCTCCGGACAGCACGACCCGAACTGGAAGGTCACCGCGGTGGCCCCGTTCTCCTCCGCGCGCAAGTGGAGCGGTGCGAGCGTGGCCACCCCCGAGGGCGACCGGCACTGGGTGCTGGGCGCCACGGACGTGCTCGCCGAGCCGCACACCCCGGCCGCGCAGGAGGCGGCCCGCCTGGCGTCCCAGGGTCTGCGGGTACTGCTGCTGGCGCGGGCATCGGTCCGGGTGGACTCGGACGAGGCGCCCGGAACCGTGGAGCCCGTGGCACTGGTGGTGCTGGACCAGAAGGTGCGCCAGGACGCGGGCCCGACACTGGACTACTTCTCCGACCAGGGCGTGGACGTCAAGATCGTCTCGGGCGACCATGCGGCCTCGGTCGGCGCGGTCGGGCGCGAGGTCGACCTGCCCGGGGCCGAGGACCCGGTGGACGCGCGCGAGCTGCCCGAGGACCACGACAAGCTCGCCCGGCGCGCGGAGGAGGCCTCCGCGTTCGGCCGGGTCACGCCCGAACGCAAGCGCGAACTGGTGCGCGGGCTGCGCGACCGCGGGCGCACAGTTGCGATGACCGGTGACGGCGTCAACGACGTGCTGGCGCTGAAGGAGGCCGACATCGGTGTGGCGATGGGTTCGGGCAGCCCGGCGTCGCGGTCGGTGGCGCAGCTGGTGCTGTTGGACAACCGGTTCGCGGTGCTGCCGCGGGTGGTGGCCGAGGGACGCCGGGTCATCGGCAACATCGAGCGGGTGGCGAGCCTGTTCCTCACCAAGACCGTCTACACGATGGTGCTGGCGGCGGTGGTGGGTCTGCTCGCGGTCTCCTATCCCTTCTTCCCCCGCCACGCCACGCTCATCAACGCGGTCACGTTCGGGATCCCGTCGTTCTTCCTGGCGCTGGCACCCAACACCGACCTGGCGCAGCCGGGGTTCGTCACACGCACGCTGCGGTTGGCGATCCCGTCGGGTGCGATCGCGGGCCTGGCCGCGGTGACGACGTACCTGCTGGTGCTGGGTGGGCAGAGTGTGCCCACCGAAGCCGACCGCACGGCCGTGGTCATCACGCTGTGCGCGACGACGCTGTGGGTGCTGCTGCTGGTGGCCAAACCGTACGTGTGGTGGAAGGTGCTGCTGGTGGCGTCGATGGCCGGGCTGCTGACTCTGGCGATGGTCACCCCGGCCGGACAGTGGTTCTTCGCGCTGGACGTGAGCGAGCCGGCCAAGGTGGTGACCGCCCTGGTCGTGGCCGGTGTGGCGATCGTGGCGATCACGGTGGTGCGGGTGGTCGACGACCGGATGACGGCGCGGGCGCACGCCCGGCGCGAGACCGAACGGCACGCGGAGGAGCAGCCCGGTCACGAGAAGGTCTGAGGCACCTGGCCTGCCGTGCAGCAGGCCGCGGTGGCGGGAAGCCGCCGTGGGCGAAGAACGGGCCCGCCGCGGATGCTCTTCCGCGGCGGGCCCGTCGTGGTCCCGGGGGCGCGCCTCCCCGGGGGCTGTGGGGACCGGCCGGTGTCAGTTCTTGTCTTCGTCCTCGACCGGTTCGAACCGGCCCTTGATGACACGGCCCTCCTGGGGGCTGCGGGGCTCCTCGCTCTGCTCCTGCCCTTGGGCGGTGCCTCCGGGGCGCGCGCCGAAGGGGTCTGCACCGGGCCGGCCCCCGAACGGGCTCCCGGGCCCCTGGCTGGGCACTCGCATCCCCTGGTCGGCCATGCGTTCTTCCATGCGGTCCTGCATCCGCCGCATGCGTCGCTCGGCCCAGCGCACGAACACCCAGCTCAGGAGCGGGCGAGTGAAGGGCAGCACGAGCAGAAGCCCGAGGACGGCTGTGAGGAAGCCGGGGATCGCCAACAGGACGCCGCCGGCCATGAGCATGAGAGGGGCGAGCAGCCCGCCGCGGGGCTGTTGTCCGGTGCGCATGGCCTCGTCGGCGTCACGGAACGCCTTGGTCCCGGCTCTGCGCAGCACGGCCACGCCCAGGATCATCAGGGACACGAGCGCGGCGAGGGTCCACGGCACTCCGATCGAGCCGCCGACCACGATCATCAGCCACACCTCGACGAAGGGCAGTGCCATGAGTGCCAGCACTGTCAGCAGCGGCATCGTGAATCCATCCAATCATCGGCGGGGCCGGGACGACCTACCTGCTGGGAGAACGCTCCCGGACCGCACATGGTTCCCACGTGGGCCGTCCTACCCGTTCGACCCGCCGGTTACGGCGCCGGTGCCTGTGTCGCGGGCCGCACGCCGCCGGGTGGCGACCACTGCACCGGCCACCGCGGCCAGTCCCAGCCCCGCCAGGACCGCTTCGGGGCCCGCGCCCAGGCGGGTGGCGACGGTGGGCCCGTCCATGGCGGGGACGTCGGCGACGTGGACGTCGGGTTCGGCTTCGGGTGAACGGTACTCGACGGTGCCGTCGGGGGCGACGACTGCGCTGACGCCGCTGGTGCTGGTCACAACGGCGGGGCGGCCGTGTTCGACCGCCCGCAGCTGGGTGATGGCGAGCTGCTGGTCGGACTGGCCGGTGTAGTTGTAGTTGGCGTTGTTGGTGGGGACCACGATGATCTGCCCGCCGGCGTCGACGGCCTCGCGCACGGGGCGGTCGAAGGCCACGTCGAAGCAGATGCCCACGGCCAGGGTGGTGCCGGCGACGTCGAGGTCGCCGGGCTCGGTCCCGGGCAGGGCGTCGGAGCTGACCTGTTCGAGGCGCTCGACGAACTGCGTGAAGAACTCGCGGTAGGGGATGTACTCGCCGAAGGGCACGAGGTAGCGCTTGTCGTAGTGGTCGCCGGGTCCCTCTTCCGGGTCCCAGACCACACTCTGCACGTGACGGGTCCCGTCGTCGTTGAACCGGCTGATGCCCCACAGCACCGGGACCCCGATGTCGTCCCCGGCCGCGTCGATGGTCTCGCGGGCGACGGGGTCCCGGAACGGGTCGATGTCGCTGGCGTTCTCGGGCAGCAGCACCATGTCGGGTTCGGGCACCGAGCCCTCGCGGACGGAGCCGGCGAGCTCGTGCACCCCGTCGGCGTGGTTCTCCAGCACCTGCATGCGTTCGCCGAGGACCGACATCTCCCCGACGTTGGGCACGTTGCCCTGCACCATGCCGACGGTGACCTGCTCGTCCACGGCGGGTCGGCCGATCACGGGGGCCAGGACACCGCCGGCGACGATCGCGGCGGTGGCCGCCNCGGCGATGGTGCGCAGGAGGGTCCACAGCAGCAGGGCGCCGGTGAGAGCGACGGCGAAGGAGACCAGCGCGGAGGAGCCCAGGGCGGCGTATCCGGAGAAGGCGGTGTCGGGCTGAGCGAAGGCGAGCTTGCCCCAGGGGAAGCCGCCCAGGGGCCAACGGGCGCGCACGGCCTCCTGTGCCACCCACAGGGCAGCGGTCCACACCGGCCAGCCGGGCAGTCGGCCGACCAGGGCCAGGCCGATCGCCATGGGAAGGAAGTAGACGGTCTCGGCTGCGGCGATGGCCAGCCACACGTCGACGCCGAAGATGTCCTGCCAGCTGACCAGCGGGACCATGAGGGTGGCGCCGGCGAGGGCGCCGAGCCAGGCGGCGCGGCGGGGCCGGGATCCGGCGACGGCGAAGAAGAGAAGGGTGGCGCTGAGGGGACCGAGCCACCACTGTCCGTACGGCGGGGGGGCCNGACCCCAGGGCGGCGAGCACGCGCCACAGGAGGTCGTAGCGGCCCCAGTGGTGTCCGGGGAGGAAGAGGGTTCCCAAGGAGGGTCTTGCGGGCTCTTCGGCGCGTTCGACCGGGGGGCGGTGGGTCTTGCGGACGCTGTCGGACCCGGTGTACTCGGCGGCCACGTGGCGCGCTCGCTTTCGGCTGGCGGACGGGGTGCGCCGACCAGCATATGGGGGGTATGGGGGGACGCGGAAAAGGCCCGAGCCACCCTTCGGACCGGCTCCGTCCCGTCGGCGGCGAGCTCGGAAAACCGTTGTCTACTGGATGTTCGGGCCTTTTCCGGGTCCAACCCCCCGCCCGGTCGCGGTACTCCGCCCCTCACCCGATCCCAACTGCACCTGGCACGTGGTACAGCATCCAATCGGACGAGCGGGGGCCGCAGAACCGGTCCGTCCAGTGCTGGACTGGTCGTCAGGTTACCCAGACTCCCCGACCCGGTGGCTCAACTTACGAAGCCGTGTCGTGGCCACGCAGCAGAGTGGAGGATGGGGAGAACGTGGTGAACCGTCGGACAGGCTAACGCACCTGCCGGACGCACGCCAGTTGGGTGACCTGGGGTCGCGGCCTGCCAGGACCGGATCGGAACCGACACCCCTATGGACATTTTGATCAGGATCGTGTCTGATGTGATCAGCGATAGCCGCTTTTTCGATCAACTTCAAAAGCGGTGGCTGGAGACCCCGAGTCAGCCACGAGGGCGTGCTCCGCCACCCCCCACGCGGAAACGGAGCACGATCCATGGCCGACATCGTTCTTGACGGCGTCGACAAGGTCTACGGGGGCGACGTCAAAGCCGTCGACGACCTCAACCTGCACATCGAGGACGGCGAGTTCATGGTGCTCGTCGGCCCCTCGGGCTGCGGGAAGTCCACCGCGCTGCGCATGATCGCGGGGCTGGAGGAGATCACCGGCGGAACGTTGGCGATCGGGGACGAGGTCGTCAACGACCGTCCCCCCAAGGACCGCGACATCGCGATGGTCTTCCAGAACTACGCGCTCTACCCCCACATGACCGTGGAGCAGAACCTGGCCTTCGGTCTGAAGCTGCGCAAGGTCTCCAAGGCGGAGATCGCGCGCCGGGTCAAGGAGGCCGCCGGGATGCTGGGCCTGGAGCCCTACCTCAAGCGCAAGCCCGGTGCGCTCTCGGGTGGTCAGCGCCAGCGTGTGGCCATGGGCCGCGCGATCGTGCGCGAGCCCCGCGCGTTCCTCATGGACGAGCCGCTGTCGAACCTGGACGCGAAGCTGCGTGTGCAGATGCGCGCCTCGCTCAACCAGCTGCACGAGCGCCTGGGTGTGACCACCGTCTACGTCACGCACGACCAGGTCGAGGCGATGACGCTGGGTGACCGGGTCGCGGTGCTGCGCGACGGGCGCCTGCAGCAGGTCGACACCCCCAAGCGCCTGTTCGACGCCCCGGTGAACCTGTTCGTGGCCGGGTTCATCGGTTCCCCGGCGATGAACTTCGTTGACGCGCGCTTGGAGAGCGACGGCGACGGTGCGGCCCTGAAGTTCGCCGACCACACGCTCCCGGTCTCGGCCGAGCTCGTCGACGCCCGTCCGGGGCTGCGCGACTACATCGGCAGCTCGGTGATCCTGGGCATCCGGCCCTCGGACTTCAACGACGCCGAGTTCTCCGGCGACAGCGATCCCCGGATCGAGGTGACCGCCCGGGTGACCGAGGAGCTGGGCACAGAGATCAACGTGATCTTCGGTGTGGACGCTCCCCCGGTGCGCCATGAGGACGCCGCCGCACTGGCCAAGGACGCGGCCGGCGACGAGGGCAACGGGGATGCCGCGCTCCCACTGGGCTCGGAGGGCTCGCAGTTCACCGCACGGGTGAGCCCGCGCAGCAACGTCACCCCCGGCGGCACCATCAGCCTGTCGGTCGACGTGACGCAGCTGCACTTCTTCGACCAGGACAGCGGTCTGGCCATCGGCAACAGCAAGAGCTGAGCCCGGCGCGGAGCGGCCCCCGGCCCGTCGGCCGGGGGCCGCTCCGCTGTCTGCCGGGCCCGGCATGCGGATGTCGGTCGCGGATGCCTCGGCTCCGTCAGCAGAACCCTCGGCGCAACCAGCGGCTTCGCGTACCAAACCTTCCCCAGGGGTGACAGTCGCGTTGCCCGGGGTGAGGAACCTGTGCATTGACCCCCGCTCCCGGGCCCCTCAAACATGTGAAGGTGACTGACCGAGGAGCCCACGGAGCCGCCCTCTCGACCGCCCTGTCCCCCGCCCCGGGGCCCGACGGACCGGGTTCCGTCGTCGACACCCTCCACGGCCACTCGGTCGCCGACCCCTATCGGTGGCTGGAGTCGTCCGACAGCTCCGCCACCCGGCGCTGGCTGGCCGAGCGCGGACGCGAGTTCGAGCAGCACGCCCGGCAGTGGCCCCTGCGCCGACGTCTGGACGAGCGCATCCGTTCTCTGGTCCGCGCCGAGCTCTGGTCCGCCCCGCGCCACCGCCCCGGACGCCTCTTCGCCACCGTGCGCCGGGCCGGCGACGAACACCCCAGAGTGGTCTCCCTCGACCCCGACAGCGGTGACGAGCGGGTGGTCTTCGACCCTGCGGCACAGGATCCTTCCGGCCGCACCACCCTGGACTCCTGGGAACCCGACCCCTCGGGCCGGCTCCTGGCCGTGCAGACCTCGTCGGGCGGGGTGGAACGCGGTGAGCTGCGGGTCCTGTGCACCGGTACCGGCGCTCGCGTCGGACCCCCGGTACACGGCGTTCGCTACTCCCACGTGGCCTGGCTCCCCGAGGGCCTGTTCTCGCACGGTGCCTTCTACTACGTGCGCCGCGACGACCGGCACGGGACGCGTGGTGTGTGGCTGCGCCGGGTCGCGTGCGGGACGGAGACCCTCGTGCACCGGTGCACCGCCCCGGGCACCGTCCCGGGCGTGCGGATCCTGGGCGAGCGCCGCCTGCTGGTGACCGAGAGCCACGGCACCGGGCACCGCACCGACCTGTGGATCGCCGACCTGCACACCTCTCCCCCGGACCGTCCCGATCTGCGTCCGGTCCAGGTCGGGGTGGAGGCCGAGACCGAGGCCCGCCTGGGCCAGGACGGCCTGTTGTACCTGCGCACCACCCTGGGCGCTCCCCTGCGCCGGGTGTGCGCGACCGACCCCGACGACCCCGGGGTGGAACGCTGGCGCGAGGTGGTGCCCGAGGATCCGGGGGCGACCCTGGACGGCTTCGCGGTGTGCCCCGCCGACGCCGAGTCCACCGGGGCGGATTCAGGGGCCGCGCTCCTGGTCGTGCGCACGCGCCTGGGCATCAGCGAGGCGCGCGTGCACGACGCTGCCACCGGGGCTCCCCTGCGTGCGGTTCGCCTCCCGGGCGAGGGCATGGTCACCGCACCCGAGACGGCACCGGACGGGACCGTGTTCCTGGGCTACGCCGACGTGGCCACCCAACAGCGGGTGCTGTCGCTGGCACCGGGCGCCGACCGGCTGTGTCCCTGGCCCCCGCACACCGGGGACAGGGTTCCGACACCGCAGATCCGGCGTTCGGTGGTGCGGTGCCGTTCGGGCGACGGAACCGAGATCGCCGTGACGGTCTTCGATCCGCCGGACGTGCCGCAGACCCCGGGACCCACGATCCTGCACGCCTACGGCGGGTTCGGCCGCCCGCGCCAGTTCGGGTTCAGCGCGACGGTTCTGGCGTGGCTGCTCTCCGGCGGGCGCTACGCCGTGGCGCACGTGCGCGGGGGCGGCGACGCGGGGCGTTCCTGGCACCTGCGCGGGGCGGGCCGGCACAAACCCCGGGCGGTCGAGGATCTGGTGGCCGCGGCCGACGCGCTGGTCGGCGACGGACTGTGCACGAGGGAGCAGCTGTGCCTCTCGGGAGGTTCGGCCGGGGGCCTGCTGGTCCTGGCCGCGGCGCTGTGGCGGCCCCACGTGTGCGGGTCGGTGATCGCCTCCGCGCCGCTGGCCGACATGGTCCGGTTCGAACGCCTGGGACTGGGCCGGATGTGGACCCGCGAGTTCGGTACCGCCGCAGACCCGGAGGACTTCGCGGCGCTGCTGTCGTACTCCCCCTACCACCGTGCGCTGGACCCGGCCCGGCGGAGGCCGGACCCGGGAATGCCACGCGTGCTGCTGACGGGGTTCGACGGCGACACCCGGACCGATGCCGCCCACCCGCGCAAGATGTGCGCAGCCCTGTTGGGCGCCGACCACGACCCCGAGCGCCCCCCGTCCCTGCTGCGCTACGAGCGCGACGTGGGGCACGGGCCGCGGTCGGTGAGCCGGGCGGTCGCCCTCGCCGCGGACGCACACGCGTTCGCGGCCCACGAGACGGGGCTCCCGCCGCGCTGAGTCGTGTGCAGGGCGCCCTGGTGCAAGGAGAAACGGCGAACAGAAAGGCAGAGGTGCTCATGGACCCCATCGAGGTCGAGGTCGAGGACCTGGCAGAGGTGACCTCACGCGACGTCACCGCCGGTGGCGACAACGACGGCACCGACTCCAGCTCCGACTTCATCTGATGTGTGCCCGCCCGGCCCCGCGCGGGTCGGGCGGGCGCCCGCCGCCACTGAACCATGCCTGTCGGGAGGGACCGTGACCGATCCGGGGCAGATCTTCACCCGGGACCTGTGCGAGACCGTGGGCCGCGAGGCCCTGACCACACGCCTGTCGGAGGAGTTCTTCCTGGCCGACCTGGGTGCGGATGCGGTGCGCTCGCTGCTGACCTTCGAGGACCTCAACCATCTGCTGGCCACCCGCTCCCCCGAGCCGCCGCGACTGCGCCTGCACCGCGACGGGGCGCCGGTTCCTCTGGATTCCTACACCGACCTGGCCACGGAGTCGCGCTCCTCCCGCCGGGTGATCCGCCCGGAATCGTTGTACGGGCAGTTGCGCCAGGGGGCGAGCCTGGTGCTGGACAGCATCGACCGCATGCACCCGCCGATCGCGGCGGGCGNACAGGCGAACCTGTATCTGATCTGGGGCGAGTCGCGCGGCTTCGACACCCACTGGGACGACCACGACACGGTCATCGTGCAGGTGGCGGGCACCAAGCACTGGCAGGTGCACGGTCCGGGGTCGCGGCCGTTCCCGATGCGCAACGACACCGACCACCGGCACGGACCGCCGCGGGGCGCCGACGGTGAGCTCTCCATGGTGTGGGAGGGCGTGCTGCGTCCCGGGCAGGCGATCCACGTGCCGCGCGGTTGGTGGCACACGGTGACCGGGACCGGCGAGATGAGCATGCACCTGACCTTCGGGTTCACCCGGGCAACAGGGGTGGACTGGGCGGAGGCGCTGGTGCGGCGCTTGCACGAGGAGGAGGTCTTCCGCCGCGACCTGCCCCGGTTCGCCTCGCCCGAGCAACGACGCAAGCACCGGCACGTGTTGCTCTCGCGCCTGCTGGAGCTGGCCGAGGAGGGGGATCTGGACGCCTTCCTGGCCGAGCGGGACGGGCGGTTCCCACGCCGGGCCTCCTACAGCCTGCCCTGGCCGGTGGAGGAGGGACTGCCGCCGGAGGACGCCCGCGCGGAGTTCGTGCCGATCCTGCCGCCGCCTGTCACCCGCGAGGAGGACGGGAAGGTGGCGCTGACGGTGGCCGGGCGCCGGTACCGGTTCCCCGCGGTGGTGGAACCGGTACTGGAGGTGCTGGCGGAGGAACGCACGCTCACCGTCGCTGAACTGGGCGAACGCGCCGGTGTGGGCTCCGAGACCGCCGCCCGGGCCGTCTCGGCCCTGGCCCGCCACCACCTGGTCCTCATCGGTACCTAGATGTGTTGGGGGGTCTTGCTACCAGAGCCGGGGCCAGTGCCGGTGCGCAGTGCGGGAACACGTCTCCTGATCCGGGGCGGGATCAGGTGCGGGTACGCCGGCGGGCGTGGGCCTCGATGCCGTCGAGGATGCGGTCGATCCCGAACCCGAGCCCCTCGGCGGGACCGCCGGCCCGGTCGGGGTCGTACCGCACGTCGAGCTCTTGCCCCTCGGTCCCGATCCGGTCCAGGACCCCGGTGACGGTGGGAGACTCGGCCGGGTCCAGCACGCCGAGCAGCCCCTGTGCCCAGGCGTTCTCGCCCTCGCCGAGGGGCGTGCCACGGCGTTCGGCCGCCTGCGACATCTCGACCTCCATGCGCAGGGTCTCGCGGAGCACGGTGTTCAGCACGAGCAGCATCTGGAGCGACTCGAGCCGACCCAGCCCCGGGGCGGAGATCTCGCGCAGCCCGGCCTCCGTCCACCGGATCCCGTTGGGGCCGCTGGGCGGGCCGGAGACCGGCAGGCGCACCATCCACGGGTGGGCGCGGTAGAGCGCGACCACCTCCTGGCACCACTCCTCCACGCCGGCCCGCCAGTCGCCGTCCTCGCGCGGGCCGGGCGGCGTGGCCTCCATGGCGGCGTCGGCCATGAGCAGGAGCAGGTCGTCCTTGCGCTCGATGTACCGGTACAGGGACATCGTCGTGTACCCGAGGGCCCCGGCCACACGCTGCATGGACACTGCGCCCAGCCCTTCGGTGTCGGCCAGACGAACCGCGGCGGCGACGATCTCGCTCCGTGTGAGTTTGGGCCGCGGCCCCCTGCGGACGGGCGCGGGCCCGTGGTCGCCCCACAGTAGGCGGATCTCGTCGGTCGGGGAGGTCGGGGCCGGCTGCTCGCTCGTCATGTTCCACCAGGGTCCGGATCGGTTCGCGTTGACACCATCCTAGTTCTGTGTATTACTCACACTAATAGGTATGTGACATATACAGTTTGTAGAGTACACAGGTTCCGGCTCTCGTTGATGCGCGCCGGAGTGCTGCTGGGGGTCGTTGCACCGAACCCGGACGCGGCGAGCATGATCATCTACCCGCTCGCGTTCCCGCTGACCATGCTCTCGACCAGCTTCATCCCTGCACAGGCCATGCCGGACCGGCTGGCTCCGGTGGCCGAGTGCAACCCGGTCTCGTCGGTGGTGACCGCCTCGCGGGAGCTGTTCGGCAACCCGTCGCTGCCCTCGGACGCCTGGCCGGCCGAACACGCCGTGCTCGTGTCCACCGTCGCTCCGCTCGTTCTGATGGCGATCGTGGTACCTCTGGCCCTGCGCCGGTTCAGCCGTCTCGGACGCCGAACGGAGTCCCGGCCCGGACACGCCCCATGCGGGGGCCGGCGCACGCTCGGGGCTTCTCCTGCGCCCACCACCCCGCGAACCGGACCGCGCTACCCGTTCCCACCTGCCGGTTCAGCATCGGATCCGAGCGGATCGGGGCGGACACGCATTGCCCGGGCCGATCCCGTTAGGGTAGCCTCACTTAAGAGGCGCAGATGTACCCGCCGCTCCGGAGGTAACTGCGACCGCTTCACCCCCGGACATGACGGCATCATGCGACGAAGGGCAGGTCCGCGGTGACACCACAGCCGATCGCCACGCTGCGCGAGGCGTGCGCCCCGCTGAAGTTCGCCCCGCTCCCCGACCTGGTCGAGGCGGGCCGACCGACGGCCGACGTGGAGTGGCACAGCGCCGCATCCATGGCCGAGGAGGGCTGGATCCCGGTCCTGTTCGACAAGCTGCGCACCGAGCACGGCCCCGGGCACAACCTGCCGGCGGCCACCAACTTCCTGCGGGTGACCCTGCGCGAGCCGGTCTTCCTCGCAGCGGCCTCGCTCTACCTCACCGGCCGCGCCCCCATGATGGACCCGCACACGCTCCGCCTGCCCTGGCACACCGACCGCTCCGAGTTCGGCCGGCCCGCCGTGGTCGGCGTGCGCTGGGCGGTCCTGCCCGACGACCCCGCCGCCGACGACACCGACACCGTGGTCGCCCGCGACGAGGACGAACAGTTCACGATGGCCGGTGAGGCGGTCTTCTCCGCGTTCGCTCCGATCGTGGAGGAGGTTCACCGGCACTCGCGCTCGGGCAAGCGCACCCTGTGGGGCTGGGTGCTCGACACCCTGCACTTCTACATGCTCAACCCGGCCCGGTTCCTGGGCCGCGACGCCGAGTCGGCTTGGGAGAGCGCGACCCGCCTGGGTGACGCCGTCGTCGCGGCCGGGGCCGTCACCCGCAAGCGCCCGCGCCTGTTCCCCTTCGCCCCCGAGCACCCTCGGGGCACCTGGGCGGTGCGGGGCACCTGCTGCTTCGACTACAAGGGCGACCCCGATCACGGGTACTGCACGACGTGCCCGCTCAAGTGCGACGCCGAGCGGCAGCAGGACCTCTCGGAGTGGCTTCGCAACCCGGCGCTGGCTCCCTGACCGAGCCCGAACACACCTCGGGTCCCGGAACACCTCGGAGGTTCCGGGACCCTTTCGTGTGCGCGGGCGGCGACGGCGCTGTGGTCCTCGTCCCGTGTCGGCTCAGTCGACCGGCACCTCCAGGGGCTGCCGGCCGATGGGGGCGAAGACCACCCGCTCCGGCGTCAGGCTGCCCTCCACGGTGACCGCCCCGCTGGTGGCCTGGCCAGGGGACAGCGTCTCGGCGCCGATCTCGTTCTCGTCCATGCCCACCCCTGTGCGGCTGGAGTGGTTCTGGCCGTCGTCGTCGACCACCGTGAAGTAGAGCGGGTTGACGTCGACCTGTTCCTCGCTGTTGTTGGTCACGCTCACGTCCACGCTCGTGTACTCCCCGCCCGTGTAGAGCGGGCTGGGTACGAAGTCGGAGCTCTCAGCGGTGATGTCGGTGCCGTCGATGGGCGGCTCGTCGGTCGGCCAGGGCTCCTCGGTGGTGGGTTCCTCGGCAGTCGGCGAGGTGTCGGTGACGGTGAACATCGCCAGCGCCATGCATCCCCCGGCCACGAGCATGAGCATCAAGGCCACGCCGCACCCGATGCCCAGGATCTTGCCCCAGGGCGTGGGTGCGGGTTCGGGCCGCGTGTAACCGCCGGGCGGGTAGCCGTATCCCCCGGCCGCGTAGGTGCCCGGCGGGTAGTTGCCGGGAGGGCCGGGCGGGTAGGCACCCCCGGCCCCGTACGCGGGCTGCGGGCCGGAGCCGGGATAGTAGCTCCCCGCGCCCGCGCCGGGCACGTCCGTCTCCCCGTATCCGGGCGCGTACCCGGCGTGTTCGTACCCGGCCTGGTCGAGGCCGCTGGGGCCTTCGGACAGCTCCCCGGAGTTGCGCACCGGCTCGGGCGGCGATCCGGTGGGGGGACCGCCGGGCGGATACCACCCGGGGCGGCCCCCGGACGGCTGACCGGCCCCCTGCCCCGGCGGGTATCCGAAGGGGTCCTGTCCCTGCGGACCTCCGTACGGGCCCTGGCCGGCACCGTAGGGGGCCCTGTCCCCCTGCCCGGGCGGAGGTCCGCCGTGGTGGCCGGACCCGGACGGGCCGCCGTGGCCCTGATACGGGCTCCCGCCGCCCTGGTGGGGGTCTCCGTGGAACTTCTCCGACCCGCTCTCCGGCGACGGGCTGCCGGGCGGTCGCGGGCCGCCGCCGTACCCGGAACCCAGGTAGGGGTCGCCCTGTGCCTTGTAGGGGCCCCCTTGTCCGGGCGGCGGGGCGAAGGCCGGATGGGAGCCTTCTTTCGGAGGGCGGCCGTACCCGCTCCCCTCCGGCGTGTCACCACCGAACGGCGGGGGGTCGTGCGGGGGCTCCCCCGGAGGCTGCGGTCCGCCCCGCATCGGGTCGCCTGGGTCACCGGGGCGCCATTCCTCGGGCGGACGGCGGTCCACGGGCGGGTCGTGGTGGGGAAAGCGGTGGGGTGGTTCGCCCGGCGGCTGCGCTCCACCGGACATGGGATCGCCGGCGTCACCGGGACGCCACTCCTCGGGCGGATGGCGGTCGACCGGATCCTGTTCCCGATCCGGTTCTCTGCCTCGCCCGTCCTCGGGTCCCCGCTCGGTCACCGTTCCTCCCCCAGATCGCGTCCGGGCCGGTCAGCCCGGCGGGCGGCGCGCGCCCCTCAACCCGCACGGTAACCGTGGGTGAGGTCGGCACAGGGCAGGAAAGCGGGCGTTTCCGGTAAAGGTCAGACCGCGTTCGCATCGCCCGCGTGCACGCCCCGACCTGCGGTGATCAGGGCGCGCACGGCGAGCGCGAACACCGGGAGGGTGAACAGGGCGGCGAAGAGGTTGAGCCCGCCGAACCCGGCCTGGGCCAGTACGAGACCGGAGAACCCGCCGGCCGCGGCCCCGCCCAGGTTCATCACGAGGTCGCTGATGCCCTGGACCCGGGGGCGCACCTCGGCCGACAGCGACTCCGCCAGCAGCGCAGTGCCCGATACCAGTCCGAAGGACCAGCCGAGCCCGAGGAGCACGAGCCCCGTGGTCACCCAAGTCTCGTTGTGGCCCGCTGTACCGGAGACGGCGGCCGCCACCACGAGGATCCCCTGGCCGGTGAGCAGCATCGGAACCCGGCCGAGGCGGTCGGCGAGCCAGCCGACCACCGGTGACAGTGCGTACATGCCGGCGATGTGCAGGGAAATGGTCAGGCCGATGACGGTCAGCGCGGACCCGTGGTGGGACATGTGCACGGGGGTCATCGTCATGACGGCGACCATCACGGTGTGGCTGGCGACGATCCCCACCACCGCGAGCAGCGCACCGGGGCTCGCAGCGATCACGCGCAGGGCGGCGGGGACCGAGAGCTTCGCCGCAGCCGGGGCGCCCCCGGTCTGCGGGCGGGTGGCCAGGAGCAGCGGGTCCGGACGCAGGAGCACGGTGGTCAGGACCGCCCCGACCGCCATGCCCGCCGTGGTCGCCAGGACCGGGCCCAGGAGGTCGGGCAGACCGATCGCCCGGGCGATCGGCGCGGTGGGACCGACCAGGTTGGGGCCGAGTACGGCGCCGACGGTGGTCGCCCAGACCACGATCGACAGGTCGCGGGCCCGGGTGTGTTCGGTGGCCAGGTCGGCTGCCGCGTGGCGGGCCTGGAGGTTGGTGGCGGTGCCGGCACCCACCAGCAGCATGCCGGCCAGGAACAGCGCGAAGCTCTCCAGCAGAGTCGCCCCCATGACGACCGTGCCACCCAGCGCGCCCAGGGCCCACCCGGCGGCCAGACCGGGGCGGCGGCCGCGGCGCGCGGCGAGGGAGGCCAGGGGCAGTGCGAAGGCCGCCGCTCCGAGCGTGATCATGGTGGTGGCCATGCCCGACCAGGTGTCGGAGCCGGACAGTTCCAGGGCCAGGAGCGCGCCCACGGCCAGCATCGCGCCCATGCCGATACCGCCGGCGATCTGAGTCAGGCCGAGGACCAGGACCGTACGGCGCTGGACCCCGGCTGCGTTCCACACCGGCCCTGTCGTTTCGACCGACACTCCCTCACCCCTCACACACATCCCATCAACGGACGAACCGTAGTGTTCCACACGCTCACACGCGGGGGCGCGGGACGGGGGTGCGGCCGCGTCCGTAACGCCACCACAGGTACCCGTGCATACGTTCGACGTAGCGCATCTCCGAGTACAGGGTGTCGGGGTCCTCGGCCCGGATCACCACACCCTCGCGGGGAACGACGGGCCAGCAGGCGAAGGCCCAGAAGCAGCGGGTGTAGGGGCCCCAAAGGACCACCCACGCCCCCTGCTTCTGCCATTCGACGTATTCGGCGACTAGCCGTGCTTCGTCAGCTGTCCGCATACCGACCGGGGACCTACCCTCGGTCGCTTCGCCCCGATCCGGCCGGAACCGGCCAGTTTGTGGGGGTTGCGCCCGAGGATCGGTGCCGGACCGGCTTCCCCCGCATCAGCGTCCGGCGACCAGTGCCCCATCTCCGGGGACCGGCTCACCCGGGTCGTTGCCGATCTCGACGATGCGGTTGTCGCGGTCCACGTGCACGACGTGCTGGCGGTGCTCGGGGCGCTCGGCCTCCTCGACCTGCGCGTAGCCGATGATGATGACCAGGTCGCCGGGGCTGACCAGGTGCGCGGCGGCGCCGTTGATGCCGATGACGCCACTGCCCCGCTCCCCCACGAGGGCGTAGGTGACCAGGCGGGCGCCGTTGTCGATGTCGACGATGTGGACCTGCTCGCCGTCGACGATGTCGGCGGCCTCCATCAGGTCGGCGTCGATGGTCACCGATCCGACGTAGTGCAGGTCGGCCTGGGTGACGGTGGCTCGGTGGATCTTGCCGTTCATGAGAGTGCGCAGCACAGCTCTGGCCTCGATTCTGGTGGTGTACGGATTACAGGCCCCCGCGGGGGTCCCGTGCCCTGGGCGTGCGGCCGCGGCCGCACGCCCCTCTCACCATGATGGCCGCTGCCCTCCACCGGCCGCCCCACCGCCCCCACCGGAAGCGGGCCCGGCCGCTGAGGGCGGGCCCGCCCTCACACGAGGGCTCAGCTGAAGGAGGAGTAGGCCACCACCCCGCGCAGCACGAGGTCGGCGGCCTTGCGGGCGTTGCGGCGCACGCCAGGGTCGCCCGCGGCGCCGCCGATCTGGCCGAGCATGTCCACGAGCATCTTCGTGGTGCGCACGAAGTCGCCCGCGGTCATGTCCGACTGGCGCAGCACCGAGTCGAGGCGGTCGCCGCGCGCCCACCGGTAAGCGGTCCACACGAACCCCAGGTCGGGCTGGCGCAGGAACGTCACCTTGTGGCGGCGCTCCACCTCGTTCAGGTCGCCCCACAGGCGCACCATCTCCTCGAGCGTCTCCTCAACGTCGCCCTGCGGGATACGCGGGTAGGGGTCGTCGTCGCGCCGGGACTCGTAGACCAGCGCGGCGGCGCAGGCGGCGATCTCCTCCGGGCCCAGGTGCTCCCAGATCCCGCGCCGCAAGCACTCGGCCACGAGCAGGTCGAGCTCGGAGTAGACCTTGGCCAGGCGCTTGCCGTCGTCGGAGACCATGTCGCCGTCGAGGTACTCCAGATCCTCCAGCACCCCGCAGACCCGGTCGAAGGTGCGCGAGATGATGTGGGAACGCCCCTCGACCCGGCCCCGCAGCCCGTCGGTCTCCTTCTTGAGCCGGAAGTAGCGCTCGGCCCAGCGGGCGTGGTCCTCACGGTCGTGGCACCCGTGGCAGGGGTGGGCCTTCATCTCCGAACGAAGCCGCGCGACCTCCGGGTCCTCGGCGTCGGCGCCCCGGCGTCCGCGGCGCTCGGCCGGTGACTCGTCACCGTTCTCGCGGAGCTTGTTGCGCAGCGTCGAGGCCAGGTCCTGGCGCGAGCGCGAGGACTTGGGCGAGAAGGACTTCGGGATGCGCAGACGCTGGATCGCCTCGACGGGGCGGGTGAAGTCACCGACGTTGAGGCGCTTGATCTGTTTGTCCATCGTCAGCACGAGCGGCGCCGGGGTGTCGTTGCGCAGCCCCGGGTCGAGCACCACCGCGTGCCCGGCGAAACGTCCCGCGGGCACCCGGATGACGTCGCCGCGCCGCAGCACTTCGAGGCTGCGCACGGCGTCCTCCCGCCGACGGGCCGAACGGCCGCGCGAGATCTCGCTCTCGCGGTCCTTGATCGCCCGACGCAGGGCCGCGTACTCCATGAAGTCGCCCAGGTGGCACTCGGCGGCCTGCGCGTACCCTTCCAGGGCCTCCTCCTGCTTGCGCAGCTGCCGGGTCAGGCCGACCACGGCCCGGTCGGCCTGGAACTGCGCGAAGGACTCCTCCAACATGGTGCGGCTGCGCCTGCGGCCGACCTGGCCCACCAGGTTGACCGCCATGTTGTAGGAGGGCTGGAAACTGGAGTTGAGCGGGTAGGTGCGGGTCCCGGCCAGGCTCGCGACCGCCTCGGGGTCGGTTCCGGCCTGCCACACCACCACGGCGTGGCCCTCGACGTCGATGCCGCGGCGCCCTGCCCGCCCGGTGAGCTGTGTGTACTCGCCCGGGGTCAGCGGCGCATGTGTCTCGCCGTTCCACTTGTCGAGCTTCTCGATGACCACGGTGCGGGCGGGCATGTTGATGCCCAGAGCGAGGGTCTCGGTCGCGAAGACCACTCGGATCAGCCCGCGGGAGAACAGGTGCTCGACGATCTCCTTGAACGTCGGCAGCATGCCCGCGTGGTGCGCGGAGATCCCGGCCTCCAGGGCTTGCAGCCACTGGTCGAACCCGAGCACGGCCAGGTCGGCCGGCGGGATGTCGGCGCAGCGCGTCTCGGCGTACTCGCGGATCTGCGCGGCCTCCTCGGGGGTGGTCAGCATCAGCCCCGAGGACACGCACTGGCGGACCGCGTCGTCGCAGCCGGCGCGGCTGAAGACGAAGGTGATGGCGGGCAGCAGGCCCTCGTCGTCGAGTTCCTCCACGAGGGTGGGACGCGAGGGCGGTGCGTAGCGCGTGCGCGGGCGCATGCGTCCGCGGGCCCGGTTCTGGGGGTGGCGCTTCCGGTGCGCGAGCTGGGTGGTGCGCGCGTCCTCCTCGGCCATACGGATGAGCCGGGGGTTGATGTGCAGGATCTGGCCGCCGACCTCGATCTGGCGGGGCTGGTCCTCCCGGCGGCGGCGTTCACGGCGGCGCTTGCGTGCGCGGCCGGAACCCTCCCCGTCGGCGTCGGTGGACTGCGGCTCGGGCTCGGCCTCCACGAACAGGTCGTGCACGCGCTTTCCGACCATGACGTGCTGCCACAGCGGCACGGGGCGCTTCTCGTCGACGATGACGGTGGTGTCGCCGCGTACCTGCTGCAGCCACTCGCCGAACTCCTCGGCGTTGCTGACGGTGGCGGAGAGGGCGACCATGCGCACCGACTCGGGGAGGTGGATGATGACCTCCTCCCAGACGGCGCCGCGGAACCGGTCGGCGAGGTAGTGGACCTCGTCCATGACCACGTAGGCCAGCCCGGAGAGCGTCGATGAGCCCTCGTAAAGCATGTTGCGCAGCACCTCGGTGGTCATCACGACCACCGGCGCCTCGCCGTTGACGCTGTTGTCCCCGGTCAGGAGCCCGACCTGGTCACTTCCGTAGCGCTTGACGAGGTCGTTGTACTTCTGGTTCGACAACGCCTTGATGGGCGTGGTGTAGAAGCACTTGGTGCCCTCCTGCAGGGCCTGGTGCACCGCGAACTCGCCGACGACGGTCTTTCCGGACCCGGTTGGTGCGGCCACCAGGACCCCGTGGCCGTTCTCCAGCGCCTTGCAGGCCCGGAGCTGGAAGGGGTCGAAATCGAAGCCGTACAGGCCCTGGAAGGCCTCGATCCCGGCACTGGTGGCGGCCTGGCGCCGACGGAAGGCGGCGTACCGCTCTGCTGGACTACTCATCACGTTCAGACTATGAGGTCAGATCCAACATCTCGACCGCTTTGGGAGCGGCCTCGCAGACCAGGGGCATGGCGCTCATGCGCTCACCGTCGGCGTAGGCGGGGCCCGATCCGTTGCCGCGCACGGTCACGGTGCGCCCGCGTTCGACGACGACCTCGGGCAGGTGGGTGTGGGCACCGGTGTAGGCGAGGGGGAACAGGCGCAGGAACCTGTGGAGGGGCCCCTCGCGCATGAAGGTGACGTCGAGCAGCCCGTCGGCGGGGTCTGCGTCGGGGCAGACCTTCAAACCGCCGCCGTAGGTGGAGGTGTTACCGACGGCCACGAGCATGCCGGGTTCGGCGATGCGGGTGCGGCCGTCGATCTCGATCTCGTAGTCGATGGGCACGAAGGACCGCAGCTCGGCGAGCAGCCCGGCGACGTAACCGGCGCGGCCGATCCGGAACCGGAACCCGTTGACGCGTTCGTTGACTCGGGCGTCGAACCCGCAGGCCAGCACGCTGAGGTAGTAGCGCTGCGTGCCGTCTGCCAAGCGCAGACGCACGGCATCGGTGGCGCGGGTACGGCCCGCCAGGATCGCTTCGGCAGTGGCGCGCGCGGTGCGCGGCGGGTGGCCCAGGACGCGGGCGATGTCGTTGCCCGTACCGGTGGGCACGACGGCGAGGGGCACCCCCGTGGAGGCCACGCCCTGCAGGGCCTGGTGGACGAGGCCGTCCCCACCCACGGCCACGAGTGCGTCGGGGCCGTCTGCGGCGGCCAGGCGGGCCATGCGGCGGCTGTCGGAGGCAGAGCTGCCGGTGTAGACGTGCACCCGGGCCCCGGCGGTGCGCAGGGCTTCCTTGAGGCGGACCGCGGCGACCGCGGCGCGACGACGGCCGGAAGCGGGGTTGACCAGCAGAGCGATGTGGGGGGTCATGGGCGGGGGTCCTTAACTACCCGGGCAGGGAGGGTCGGTCGGAAGAGGTTGGGCCGGCACACCCTCGCGCCCGGGTGTGCGCCGTGCTCATTCCGAGGCGGTGATCGCCTTCTCGCGTTCGCGGCGATGGTACTCGGCCATGGCTTCGGGGGTGTTGAGCGGGGAGGGCACCCACGAGGCCTCGGCCCCGGCCTCGCCCCGCTGGACGGCGGCCTCCTCCTCGCTCAGGTATTCCTCGGGGATGTCGAACTCGCCGTCGCGGGCACCCAGGACGAAGGCCTCCCACTCGGCGGGGGTGAAGAACAGGGTGCCCTTGTCCGGGGACTTGCCGTCGCGCACGGCCCGGAAACCGTCGTCGAACTCGGCGACCTCCACGATCGCCTCGGAGCTCTCCGCGGACAGCGACGAGCGCATCCACACCGCGTGGGTGGTGTCGTGCCACTTCGAGTTGCCCTTGGCCTCGGGTGGCAGCTCGCGCCCCTGCTCGGTCGGCTCGGTCACGTCGGTCTCCTCCGCTCTGTCGCCCGGGGGCCGCCGTGCACGACGGGCCCCTCCGGGGGATGGTCTGCTCGGGGCCGTGCCCCACCAGGGACCCTAGCGCGAACCCCTCCCGGTCAGGGGCGTTTGTCCTCTCTTCCGTCGGCCTGCTCGAGCTCCTCCACGGGGGAAGGTTTCTCATCCATGGCGGACGGGGTCTCGTCGAGCTCGGAGATCTCGTCGTCGTCGAGACCGGCGGAGGGGTCGCGGCGCTTGCGGCGGCGGTCGTTGAGGAAACAGAACAGCTCGGCGATCCCGAAGAGCACCACGAGCGGGATCGCGAGCGCGAGCATGGAGATCGGTTCGGCCGGGGTGATGACCGCGGCGATCAGGAACGCGCAGAAGATGATGACGCGGCGCCACCTGGCGATGGCCTCGTGTGTCAGGATCCCGACGATGTTGAGCAGGATGACCAGCAGCGGCATGACGAAACCGAGGCCGAACATGCCCATCATGATGAGCATGTAGTTGAGGTACTCGCCGATGGTCAGGTAGGGGTCGGCGTCCTCGGGCAGGAAGCCGAAGAGCATCTGCAGCGCCAGGGCGGTGACGGTGTAGGCCAGGCCGGCACCGACGATGAACAGGATCCCGGCCAGGGGTGCGAAGACGAAGGCGTACTTCTTCTCGCGGCCGTGGAGAGCTGGGGCGACGAACGCCCAGAGCTGGTACAGCCACAGGGGTGCTGTGACCAGGGCGCCGACGAACAGCCAGATCTTGAAGGCGACGAAGAAGGCGTCGAAGGGGCCGGTGACGATGAGGGAGCAGCCCCCGCCCTCCACGACCTGCGAGTCGGGAAGGGAGCAGTAGGGCTCGGTCAGGACGTCCCAGACCGGATCGTAGATCAGGAAGCCGACCACGGTGCCCAGAGCCAGGGCGATCGCCGCCTTGGTCAGGCGGCCGCGCAGTTCGCGCAGGTGGTCCATGAGGGGCATCCGGGCTTCCGGATTCTCCCGGCGGCGGGACCTCATCGTGCCGTCACTCTCTTCTCCTCGGGGCGCGGGCGGGAGGAACGCGACCCCTTCCGACAACGGTCCGGCGCGGCACCCGGGGTGCCGCGCCCGTCGTCACCGCGTGTGGCTGGGGGGGGGGGGNCGCGTGTGGCTGGGGGCGGGGTGCGCCCGACGCGGACCCGCCCGTTCTCGGCGGCGGGTGCTTCTAGTTGCCGTAGCTGCGGTGGGCGGACTCGCCGGACTCGTTGACGATGCGCTGGCCGGGCGGCAGCTGGCGCGGGTCGTGCTGCACGGATTCGTCGCCGGGCGCCTGCTGGTTCTGCTGCCCCGGCTGCTCGGGCTGCTGCCCCTGGGGCTGCGCCTGGGCCTGCTGGTCCTGCTGGGCGGCCTCGCCCTCCTTGGCCTCGTTGTCGTCGTCGACCAGGCCCTTGCTCTCGGCCTTGAGGATGCGGGCGCTGCGTCCCAGCGAACGGGCCAGGTCGGGGAGCTTCTTGGCTCCGAAGAGCAGAAGGGCCAGGATCACCAGAATGGCGATGGTAGGTCCGTTGAACGGTCCCATGGTTCTACCTCTCTGTGGGGCGCCGCCAAGCGCCGTCGATGGTACGCGCGTTCGGTCTCGGAGCCGTCACGCCGGAGCACCGTCCCGTGGTGCCCCGCCCGCACGCGGCTCGGCACCGATCGTCTGGCGCTCCCCCGACACCCGCGCCACCTCGGCGGACAGCTCGCGCGCAGCGCGGCCGGCCCGTACCGACAGGGCGGCGACGGTGACGGCTCCGACGAGAACCGCACCGAATAGGACAGCGAGGACGATCATGCCTACAACCATATCCCGTCCCCGGTCGAGTACGCCCCACCCCCGGATGAACAGCTGGGGCTCACGTGGGCGACGAAGCGGTCTCGACCTGTTCCGACGATGTTTGCACCGGGCCGTAGTGTTCGAGCGCGCGTGCGGCCTCGTCACGCACCTCCCGTGCCAGTGAGCCCGGCGACACCACACATCCCTCCGGCCCCACGAGCAACGCCAGGCGCGCGATCCACGCGGGGGCAGGGGTGCGCAGAGTCGCCCGCACGCGCCCGTGGGGCAGGTCGGTGACCGATTCGCACACGTACTCCTCGGTGACCCAACGGGCACCGGGTTCCAGGTCGAGGGTGATGACGGCGTCGGCCTCGGAACGCTGAAGCACGCCCCGGGACAGGTCGCGCCGGGTCACACCCTCGGGGATCTCGGCGGCGAAGGGCAGCACCCGCAGGTCCAGGACCCGGTCGAGGCGGAAGAACCGCACGTCCTGGCGCAGCCGGCAGTACCCCTCCAGGAAGGTGTGGCCGCCCTCGACCACCAGACCCATGGGATCGACCTCCCGGTCGTCGACGCGGTCGAAGTAGCCGTGCAGGTAACGCAGGTGCAGGCGCTGGCCGTTCTCCAGCGCCTCGGAGCAGGACGAGCGCACCAGTTCGGCGCCGTCGTCCTCCACGCGCACGTCGACGGAGTCGGCCAGGCGGGCCACGGCGGTTCCGGCGGCCTCGCGGAGCTTGCGTGCGACCCGGTGCAGGGCCTCGCTCTCGGGCACGCCGCTGCCGTCGAGCTCCTCCAGCAGGGACAGGCCCACGACCAGGCTGGCGGCCTCATCGGCAGTCAGGCGCAGGGGCTGGGCGAGGGTGTCGGCGTTGCCGATGATGATCTCGCCGGACTCGCGGGCGGCGTCGAGGTCAACATCGATGAGGTCCCCGGGGGTGTATCCGGGCAGGCCGCACATCCACAGGAGCCGGAGGTCGTCCACGACCTGCTTCTCGCTGAGACCGAAGTGGGCGGCGACCTCCGGAACGCGCACGTCGCGGCCCAGGGCGTAGGGCACGAGCATGAGCAGTCGGCGCAGCTGATCGGAGGAGCGGGGCCCGCGCCCGGCGGAGGATCCTGTGTCCGCGGGTCCGGGTGTGTCGGGGGCGGGGACGGGCTCGGGGTCGCGTCCGGCGACGGCGGCCAGGTGCTGGGCCACGGCCGTACGGGCCTCGGCGGGTTCGAGCACAGCGGCGTCGGAGCCGTGAGAGGCCACCTGGCCCACGAAGGCGTTGAGGTCGGTGTAGGCGAGGGTGAGGGTGTCCCAGCCGGACCCGTGCTCGCGCTCTCCTGCCACGACGCGCTGGGCGTGGCGGCGCAGTCCGTGAGCGGTGTCGGTGCGCACGCGCAGGCGGGCGGTGCGTTCGGGTTCACTGCGGTGTTCGGCGGCCACAGAACGCAGGTCCACACCCTCGGGGACCTCCACGGCGGGACCGGTGGTGAGTACCCGGACCGGTCCGCGGACCCGGCTGAGGCGGAAGACCCGGCGGGCCCCGCGCAGGCGGTCGTGGCCGACCACGTACCAGTGACCGCGCAGGTTGACGATGCCCCAGGGTTCCAGTTCCCGGGCCTCGGTGCCGGAGCGGCCGGGTTTGCGGTAGTCGAAGGCGATGGGGCGACGGTCGCGCACGGCCTGCCAGACCGGACCGAAGGCGGGCTCGTCGGTGCGCATGGCGGGGGTCAGGCCCGGCGCTGCGTCGGGATCGACAGGGACCCCGGCGGCCCGGAGCTTGAACAGGGCGTCGGAGGCGGCCGAACCGAGGGAGGCGTGGCGCCAGGCACGGGCTGCCAGGCCCAGCACGAGCGCTTCGTCGGGCAACAGCGCGATCTCGGCCAGTTCGTACTCGCCGCGCCGGACCCGGTAGCCGTCCTCACCGCTGAAGGCGTCCCCGGCCCCGACCTCGATGGGGATGCCGCTCTCGCGCAGTTCGTGTTTGTCGCGCTCGAACATGCGCTTGAAGGCGGACTCGGTCTCGACCTCGGTGTAGCCGTGCACGGTCTCCCGGATCTCGTGGGCGGTCAGATACCGCCGGGTGGACAACAGGCAGATGACGAGGTTCAACTGCCGTTCGGTCTTCCTGCGCGACATGCGACGCACCCGCTTTCCGCCCGTGTACCGACCTGTGCGTGAACCGCCGGGGGCGCGGGCGCGCCTGCCCGGGTGCGGTTCAGCAATGACGGTACCGTGCCGACCATGATCCGGTGGCGCCGTGGTGAAGTTCGTCAGATCCTCCCGTCATGGCCCGGTGTCACCCTGTGTGCGGTCTCGCTCGGCACGCGAGGGGAGCCCGGGAGCGGTGCCTCCCCCACCTCCAGGGCGCTGGCCCACACCGCCCTGGTGGGCGCCCCGAGGTGGGTGACACGGTGCTGCTCAACACCGGGGCGCTGGACCTGGGTCTGGGCACCGGCGGGTACGCGCTGGTGGTGGCGGTGCCCGACCGCCTCCCGGCCGACCGTGAGGGGCCCGGGCACGTGGTCAAGGCGCGGTACACCGATGCAGGCCACGGTGCAGGGCGCGGACGAGCAGGGGTCACCCCACCACGAGGCCCGGCACGTGCTCGATGCCGACCTCGCGGTGCTGTGCCAGGGTCCCGGCAACCTGGGAACCGGCACACCCTGGGGGTTCTCAGGGGTCTCCTGCGGTGAGGCGGTCAATGCGGTGGCGGCCCTGGACGGCCGGGCCGTGGCGTCGCTGCGGGTGAGCGAGGCCGACCCGCGTCTGCGCCACCGCGGGGTGTCCCACCACAGTCTGACAGCGTACGGACGGGTGGCGCTGGCGCCGGCGGAGGTCGTGGTGCCCGATCTGCCGGGGGTGTTCGGCGAGCGGGTGCGCGATCAGGCCCGCGGCCTGGGGGCACGGCACTCCCTGGTGCAGATCCCGGTGGACGGGTTGGAGGAGGAGGTGTTGGCCCTGCCGGTGCAGGTCTCCACGATGGGTGGAGGTCTGGGGCAGGACCGGGCGGCGTTCCTGAGCGCGGCGGCGGCCGGGCGCCACGCCGCGCGCTTGCTGTTCTGACGGCACCGGAGGCCACATCGCGACGTCGACGGGCCCGACTCTCCTACGGGGCCTGCCACCAGAGCCGATGCCCCTCCGGGAGCAGGGTTCCAGGACGGGCCCGGTGAACCCCGTCTAGGCCTGCAGGAGTGCGTCGACCCCTGAGGCCTGTCCGGGGACGACGGCGCGGCCCTGGTCGTCGACCATGTGCGCAGCGGGCTCGTCGAAGAAGGCACCGGGTCGGAACATCGCCAGAGAACCGGGCTCCGCGCGCACCCCTTCGTCCACCCGCACCGACCCAGGCACGAACACGGTCCCGTCCCCGCAGGTCACACCCCAGGCGCGACCGGGCCCGGCAGAGACGATCTCGCCCGGGGCCCCTCCGGGCACATCGCTGAGCGTGCCGTCACACAGGGTCACCCGGCTCTCGCCGAACATCGCGAAGGCCCCGGGATAGGGGGCGGACAGGGCGCGCACCATCCGGTCGACGTCGCGTCCGGCGGCGCTGAGGTCCAGGAGCCCGTCGCTGGGCCGGCGGCGCGGCCAGACCGAGCCGTGCCCGTTCTGCGCGCGCCGGGGCGCGGACCCGGCAAGCAGATCGTCGAGGTGGTGCACCAGGAGTTCGGCCTGGATGTGCCCGACGCGCTCGTACAGGCCCGTGGCGGTGACGTCGGGGGCGACCTCGAACCAGCGCTGGTCGACGACGTCGCCGCTGCCGGGCTCGCCGCCGTCCAGGTGGAAGAGGGTGACGGCGCTGGAGCGCATGTCGCGCAGGATGGTCCAGGGGATGGGGGCGCGGCCGCGGCCCACCGGCAGGGGGGCGGGGTGCAGGCCGACCGCGCCCAGGGGCAGGGCATCCAGGACGGGTTCGGGGATCTGCTGGGACCATCCGGCCACGATCATGAGGTCGATGCCGTGGGCGGCCAGGGCGTCGCGGGCCTCGTCCGATCCCACGTCGGCGGCGCGCAGGTGGGGCACGCCGTGGGAGCGGGCAAGGTCCTCGTAGTCGGTGTAGCCGCAGCGGTGGGCGAGCTCGGCCGGGTAGGACACCACCAGGGAGGGCGGCCGACCCTGCGCGCAGAGCTCCTCGAGGGCCGGGACGCCCAACCGGAGTCCGGACACGTAGCAGTACCGACGCTGCATGGTTCCCCCTCGACATCCCTGAAACGTGGTCCGACTGTACGTACCGCGCCGATGCGGGGGCGCCCGGACACGCGGACGCCCCCACGCCCCCGCCGGTGGGGCGGGGGCGTCGGCGGATGCGGGAGAGGGTCTTACCCCTGCCCGGGATCACCCTCCTCGGGCATCAGGTCCTCGAGGTCCTCGGGGTCGATCTCGCCCTCGGGCATCCCCTCCGGCATGCCCTCCGGCTGCTCCGGCATACCCTCGGGCTGCTCCGGCATACCCTCGGGCTGCTCGGGCATGTCCTCGGGGTCGGGCTGCGGCGGGTTCTCGACGGCGTCGAGGATGTCGACGACGAAGACGAGCGTTCCGGTGGGGGTGCCCATGCCGGTGTCCTCGTCGCCGTAGGCCAGGTCCGGCGGTACGACCATGAGCAGTCGGCTGCCGACCTTCTCGCCGACCATGCCCTCGTCCCAGCCCTCGATGACAGCACCGCCGCCGATGTTGACGTCGAAGGGGGTGCCGCCCTGGCTCCAGGTGGAGTCGAAGACCTCGTTGCGGCCCTCGTCGTCGGGCTCCCAGGGCACCCCCGTGTACTGGACGATGACCTGCTGGCCGTCCTCGACCTCGTCGCCCTCCCCCTCGATGAGGGGCTCGACGGTCAGGTCCTCGGGGGGGTCGGTCTCGGGAACGTCGATCTCGGGCTCGGAGTGGCCTTCCTGGACGACGGTGGGCAGGTCGTCCCCGATGTCCTCGGTCGGCTCACCGGGAACGACGGCGCCGGCCCCGAAGCGGTCCATCAAGTCCAGGACCAGCACGGTGGCGCCCTCGGGCACCTCCTGGCCCATGGACTCGGCCTGGGTGCGCTCCTCCTCGCTGAGCGGGGGCATGACGTAGACGACGCGGCTGCCGACGGGCTGGTTGACCATCGGGGAGGACAGCTCGTCCGGCATCTCCTCCATACGGATGAGGTCCGGGGCCCCGGTCTCATAACTGGCCTGGTCGGGGTCGAGCTCCTCACCCTCGCCGGCGGCGCTCCACTCGTACTGGGCGAAGTTGGCCACGACCAGGTCGTCGTTGCGGACCAGCCCGTCCTCGCCCTCGCCCTCGTGGACGACACCGGAGACCTCCTCGTCCGGCGGCTCCATGTCGGGGAAGGTGACCTCGGGCTTCTCGCCAACCTCTCCGGACACGGCGGGCAGCCGCTCGTCGGTCTCGTCCTCCCCCATCTGGAGGAAGGCAGGGGTCCGCCAGTCCTCGGGGATGGATCCGCAGCTGGAGACCGTCAGGGCGATGGCGGTCGCCGGCACCGCGAGGGCTACAGCACGTCGGTGCATGAGTCACAACCTCTGATTTCGGGCCTGGGACAGGGTCACACTACCGAATACGGGGAGTGCGGCCACCCTGCCGACCGTGCTGGCAGGGCCCGCGCATGCCCCGGCCCCGGGACGTGGAGCGCACGTACCCGGGGCCAAGGACTGTGACCTGCGATCACATACCGGCGATGAGTTTGTCGACCCGTTCGTCGACGGCCTTGAACGGGTCCTTGCACAGTACGGTCCGCTGGGCCTGATCGTTGAGTTTCAGGTGGACCCAATCGACGGTGAAGTCGCGCCGTTGTTCCTGGGCCCGGCGGATGAACTCGCCCCGGAGCTTGGCCCGGGTGGTCTGCGGAGGCACCGACTTGGCCTCGAAGATCTTCAGGTCGTCCACGACCCGGTCCATCTGGCCGCGGGCCTGGAGCATGTAGAAGAGCCCCCGGTCGCGGTGGATGTCGTGGTAGGTCAGGTCGAGCTGGGCAACGCGCGGCGAGGACAGCGACAGGTCGTGCTTCTCGCGGTAGCGCTCCAGGAGCAGGTACTTGGCGACCCAGTCGATCTCGCGGGCGACGGGTTCGAAGTTCTGGGTCTCGACCGCCTCGACGGTGCGCTGCCACAGGTCGAGCACGCGCTTGCCGGTGGCGTCGGTGCCGTGGCGGTCGACGTAGCTCTGGACCTTCTCCAGGTACTCGCGCTGGATCTCCAGGGCGCTGGCCTCGCGCCCGTTGGCCAGGCGCACCTTGCGGCGCCCGGTCATGTCGTGGCTGACCTCGCGGATGGCCCGGATGGGGTTCTCCAGAGTGTAGTCGCGCATGACCACACCGGCCTCGATCATGCGCAGCACGAGGTCGGTCGAGCCCAGCTTGAGCAGAGCGGTGGTCTCACTCATGTTGGAGTCGCCCACGATGACGTGCAGGCGCCGGAACCGTTCGGCGTCGGCGTGCGGCTCGTCGCGGGTGTTGATGATGGGACGCGATCGGGTGGTGGCCGAGGAGACCCCTTCCCAAATATGCTCGGCCCGCTGGCTGACGCAGAAGAGCGCACCCCTGGGGGTCTGCAGGACCTTGCCGGCCCCGCAAATGATCTGCCGGGTGACCAGGAACGGGATGAGGACGTCGGCCAGGCGTCCGAACTCCCCGTGCCGCCCCACGAGGTAGTTCTCGTGGCAGCCGTAGGAGTTCCCGGCCGAGTCGGTGTTGTTCTTGAACAGGTAGATGTCGCCGGCGATGCCCTCCTCGTGCAGGCGCTGCTCGGCGTCGACCTGCAGGCCTTCGAGGATGCGCTCGCCCGCCTTGTCGTGGGCCACCAGGTCCACGAGGTTGTCGCACTCGGGGGTGGCGTACTCGGGGTGACTGCCAACGTCCAGGTACAGGCGTGCACCGTTGCGCAGGAACACGTTGCTGCTGCGCCCCCACGAGACGACCCTGCGGAAGAGGTAGCGGGCGACCTCGTCGGGCGACAGCCGGCGCTGCCCCCTGAAGGTGCACGTGACCCCGTACTCGTTCTCCAGCCCGAAGATGCGTCGTTCCACGCGGCCTCACCAACTTCCCGTCCCGGAGGTGCCGGCGGCAGGGCCGCGCCGTCCGCACCCGCTCGGTCGGTGCGGTGCCGGGGCGGCACCGCACCGCATGTGTCGTCCTCAGGTCACTCCTGGTCCCCGCCCTCGGCGTCCGGATCGTCGGCCGCGGCCCGCCCGGTACCGGAACGGCCCTCATCCAGGAGGGTGCGGAGTCGGCGGCCGTGGATACGGCGGAACTTGCGGTGTTCGCGGGCGCGTTCCAGGACGGCGACCTCGAGGTTGCCGGCCTCCAGCTCGCGCTCCTCACCGTTCTCGTGCGCCAGGGCGCGCGTGGCGGTGTTGAGCGCCGAGGCCAGGGTCGCGTCGGCGGCGAAGCGGTCCTTGAGCTGGGTGGACACGTGCTCGGAAGAGCCGCCCACCGCGACGAAGCCCTGCTCGTCGACGATGGAGCCGTCGAAGGTGATGCGGTAGATCTCGTCGTCGACGGCGCTGTCACCGACCTCGGCGACGACGATCTCCACCTCCCAGGGCTTGAGGCTCTCGCTGAAGACCGTGCCCAGGGTCTGGGCGTAGATGTTGGCGAGCTGGCGTCCGCTGACGTCGCTCCGGTCGTACTGGTACCCGCGCACGTCGGCGAAGCGCACGCCCATCAGGCGCAGGTTCTCGAACTCGGGGTACCGACCCACGGCAGCGAAGCCGATGCGGTCGTAGAGCTCACTGATCTTGTGGAGGGTGCGGGACATGTTGTCGGCCACCATGAGGATCCCGCCGTCGTACTGCAGGACGACGGCGCTGCGGCCCCGCGCGATGCCTTTTCGCGCGTAGTCCGCCTTGTCCTTCATCTGTTGTTCGGGGGCAACGTAGAACGGCATCGACACCGCGGATCGTTCCTTACCTGGTCGGGAGAGTTCTGACGTGGGAGCCGGGCGGTCAGCTCAGCGGGGCGGTGGGCCCGTCCGGATGGGCGGCCCGCCGCTCGACCACCTCGGTGGCCAGGCGTTCGATCTCCTCGGCGGCCACGCGCCGGTGGCCGTCCTCGGTGATGACGTCGACGAGGGGGAAGATCTTGCGGTGCAGGTCGGGGCCGCCGGTGGCCGAGTCGTCGTCGGCGGCGTCGTAGAGCGCCTCCAGGACAGCCTTGAACGCCTCCTCCTCGGACAGGCCCTCGCGGTAGAGCTTCTTGAGCGAACCCTTGGCGTAGACCGATCCGGAACCGATGGAGTGGTAGTTCTGCTCCTCGTAGCGTCCGCCCACGACGTCGTAACTGAACAGGCGCCCCTCCTCGGAGCGCTCGTCGTAGCCGACCAGGAGGGGGATGACGGCAAAGCCCTGCATCGCCATACCCAGGTTGCCGCGCACCATCTGGGCCAGTTTGTTGGCCTTGCCCTCAAGGGAGAGGGCGCGTCCCTCCATCTTCTCGTAATGCTCCAGTTCAACCTGGTACAGGCGGGCAAGCTCGATCCCGAACCCCGCTGCGCCGGCGTAGGCCACCGCGGAGAACTCGTCGGTGCGGAACAGTTTGTCCACATCCCGCTTGGCGATGACGTTGCCCTGCGTGGCCCGCCGGTCGCCTGCCAGCACCACTCCCCCGGAGAAGGTCAGCGCGACGATGGTCGTCGCGTCCGGTGTCAGGTGTTCGCCTCCGCCCTGGGCGGGCGGATTGTGACCGGGCAGCAGCTCGGGACTGACCGCACCGAGGAACTCGGTGAAGGACGATGTCCCCGCACTCATGAACGCGGCGGGCATCCGTCCGCCCTCGAACCCTTCGAACACGCGTCTCCCTCCACTCGCGCTCCGCCCACCGAGAAGCAGGGGGTGCGGGCGGGGCGCCTCTGGTCCTTGTGTGTGATGCCCGGACCGGCCCGGCGGTCCGGTGGGAACGACATTAGGGCATGCCCGGCGGATCCCTGCTCCGCCGCGCCTCCGCCGTGCACGCCCCGGACTACTGTCCGCCCTTCTGCACGAACTGGCGCACGAAGTCCTCGGCGTTGTTCTCCAGGACGTCGTCGATCTCGTCGAGGATGTCGTCGACGTCCTCGTCGAGGCTCTCGTCGCGCTCGGTGGCCTCGGTGGTCGCCTCGGTCTCCTCTACCTCTTCCTCGCGGCGCGATCCGTGCTTCTGACCGCCGTTGTCCTTGGTCGCCATGGCTTGGTTCCTCCCATTCGGGGCTCTCGCCCTTATCTTGGCCCAACCTCGAGCGGCTCAACCCCCTTCCCGGGGCCCGATACGTGCTAGTTACTCGAGAGCGAACAGGCAGCGAGCCCGGCCGGACCGTGCCCCTCCGGTCGGGGCCGCGGCGTGTGCGGAACAACGGCTGCCGAGGTATCCACGCGGGGCTACCGGCGGGGCCACCTGACTGACCTCCGGGGTTACGCGTACGTGTCGGACCCGTCACAGATGGCACCCGGTTCCGTGGCCGAATCCGGCCACAGTTCTCCCTTGACCCGCGCATGCACCATCTGAAGGCCTTACGCGTGATCCCGGAAAGCGCGAGGTCAGGAATGTCGGGACTTATCCCCACAGAATTTTATTCATCGGATGTCTCGATGATTCGACACGATCTTGAACGATGTTCCCGAATAGCGGGCTTCCGCTGTGCAAGATGCGCACTTATGGTGTGGGCTCGTTTACCGGTCGTCTCGGTGAACACCCCCAGGAGTCCCACCCCCGGGGCTCCTTCGGGGCCGGCCCTCCCCCCGGTCGGCCGCCCCGAGAACCCCGTTCATATCCCCGAGGAGAGTAGGGATCATGCGACCCTCCCCCATCATCTCCGCGATCGGCACCGGCGCCCTGGCGCTGGGTATGTCGGTCGCCATCGCCCCCAGCGCGGGTGCGACCACCCTTCCGGCCGAGCCGGCCACGGACGACGTGGCCGCCACCATGGAGGAAGCGCTCGAGCGCGACTTCGGCCTCACCCCGTTCGAGGCCGAGGAGCTCCTGGAGGCTCAGGACGCGGCCATCGACATCGACGCGGAGGCCGCCGAGGCCGCCGGTGACAGCTACGGCGNCCTCGACCTGACCGTCCACGTCACCGACGCCGCGGCCGCCGAGCAGGTCGAAGCCGCCGGTGCCGAGGCCGCGGTCGTCGACCACGGCCACGAGGTGCTCGCCGGTGTCGTCGAGGAGCTCGACGCGGCCGGCGGCGCCGACGGCGTCGTGAGCTGGTACCCGGACGTCGAGAACGACACCGTCGTCGTCCAGGCCAACGACACCGACGCCGCCCAGAGCCTGATCGACAGCGCCGACGTGAACACCGCGGCCGTCGAGGTCGAGCAGACCGACGAGACGCCCGAGCTCTACGCCGACATCGTCGGCGGCGACGCCTACACCATGGGCGGCGGCCGCTGCTCC
>NZ_ANBF01000020.1 GCF_000341025.1 Nocardiopsis salina YIM 90010
GCACGGTCGGTACCTCCGTCGAGAGCGAGGACGGCACCGGTTCCGGTGAGTTCGAGGAGTCCATCTTCCCGGGCAACGACGCGGCCTTCGTCGCGGCCACCGACAACTGGGACGCGACCAACCTGGTCAACACCTACGACGGAGACAACCAGACCGTCGGCGGTTCCGACGAGGCCCCGATCGGTTCGGCCATCTGCCGCTCCGGGTCCACCACCGGCTGGGAGTGCGGCACCATCGAGGCCCGCGGCGAGTCCGTGAGCTATCCCGAGGGCACGGTCGAGGACATGACCCGCACCGACGCCTGCGCCGAGCCCGGTGACTCCGGCGGTTCCTTCATCGCCGGCGACCAGGCCCAGGGCATGACCTCGGGCGGTTCCGGCAGCTGCTCCGGTGGCGGCACGACCTACTACCAGGAGGTCGCCCCGGTCCTGGACACCTGGGGCCTGGACCTGGTGACCAGCTAGGACGTCTCTGGCGCCCGACATGCACCGCGCCCCCGTCCGCACCTGCGGGCGGGGGCGCTCCTTGTGCTCCGGGCCGGAGCGGAGCGTGACCTGCGACCGCCGGCCCCGCCCCACACCGCAGGTCCCTCTCTCAGAACCGAGGCCCGGCGAGTGCGACCTCGGCACGCGCAACCTCCAGGAGGGTGTCGTGGGCCGGTGCACCGAGGACACCGTCACCGACATGGCGCGCACGGCCGTGCGCGCCGAACGCGGCGACTCCGGCGGTTCCTACAGCTGCGGTGGGCAGCAGCCCCGGGGCGTGCCCCCGGTGGTCCGGGCAGCGTGCCTCCGGAGACACGGCCCACAACCAGGAGGCCGCCCCGGTGCCGAGCTCATGGAAACCGACGCACCTGGCTCGGGAGATGACCGGTTCTCACCCGCCTGTCGCAAGAAGGAGCCCACGCCCGTGCCCTCTCGGCGCGGACGGGGGCTCGGGCCGTGGTCTCAGCCCCGGCCGGTGAGCACCGACACCAGTTCAGCAGCGGTCTCGGCCTCGTCCAGCAGCCCGCCGACGTGCTCACGGGTGCCGCGCAGGGGGTCGAGCGTGGGGACCCTCTGCAGGGAGTCGTGACCTGGCAGGTCGAAGATGACCGAGTCCCAGGAGGCCGCCGTCACCGAGTCGGCGTACTTGGCCAGGCAACGGCCCCGGAAGTAGGCGCGGGTGTCCTCGGGCGGCTGGGTGATGGCCCGGGTCACCTCGCTCTCCTCCAGCAGGCGGCGCATGCGCCCGCGGTCCACGAGTCGGTTGTAGATGCCCTTGTCCTGGCGCACGTCGGAGTACTGCAGGTCGACCAGCTGCATACGGGGGTGAGACCACTCCACCTGGTCGCGACTTCGATAACCCTCCAGAACCTTGAGCTTGGCAACCCAGTCGAGTTCGTCGGCCAGGTCCATGGGGTCCCGGCCGAGAGCGGCCAGTACCCGTTCCCACTGGTCGAGCACGTCAGCGGTGTCGGCGTCCACTTCGGTGCCGTAGCGGTCCTCGACGTACTTGCGGGCCTGCTCCAGATAGGTCCACTGGATCTCCAGCGCCGTCATACGCCGACCGTCGCGCAGCCGCACCAGGTGGGTGAGGCTCGGGTCGTGGGAGACCTGGCGCAGGTCCTGGACGGAGGTATCCAGGGTCAGGTCGTGGGAGAGGAACCCGTCCTCGATCATCGACAGCACCAGCGCCGTGGTGCCGAGCTTGAGGTAGGTGGAGGTCTCGCTCAGGTTGGCGTCACCGATGATCACGTGCAGGCGCCGGTAGCGGTCGGGGTCGGCGTGGGGTTCGTCCCGCGTGTTGATGATGGGACGCTTCAGGGTGGTCTCCAGCCCGACCTCCACCTCGAAGAAATCCGCGCGCTGGGAGAGCTGGAATCCGGTACCCGACCCGTCGGCGCCCAGGCCCACCTTGCCGCCCCCGCACACGACCTGGCGGGAGACGAAGAACGGGATCAGGTGGCGGACGATGTCGCCGAAGGGGGTGGCCCGGTCCATGAGGTAGTTCTCGTGGCAACCGTAGGACGCGCCCTTGTTGTCGGTGTTGTTCTTGTACAACTGGATGGGATCGATGCCGGGGGTCGCAGCCGCCCGGGCCGCGGCGTCGGCCATGACCCGCTCGCCGGCCTTGTCCCAGAGCACGGCGTCGCGGGGGTTGGTCACCTCCGGCGCCGAGTACTCGGGGTGGGCGTGGTCGACGTACAGCCGGGCGCCGTTGGTGAGGATGACGTTGGCCAGGCCCAGGTCCTCGTCGGTGAGCTGGGTGGGGTCGGCCACTTCCCGCGCCAGGTCGAAACCGCGCGCGTCGCGCAGCGGATTCTCCTCCTCGAAGTCCCAGCGGGCCCGCCGCGCCCGAGCGGCCGAGGCGGCCAGATAAGCGTTGACCACCTGTGTCGAGGTGACCATCGCATTCGCCCCGGGATTGCCTGGCACGGAAATGCCGTACTCGGTCTCGATACCCATGATCCGCCGCACACTCATGGTGAGAGGTTATCCGCCCAGAGCCGGTCTTGAACGCTTCGGCAGTAATTGTGGCCCAAGTGCCGCCTTCTCGGGCGTTTCGTTCACGGTCCCGGACACGCCGAAGGGCCGGCCCGATCCGGACCGGCCCCGACGGACACCCGGCTGTTACAGGTACTGCCCGGTGTTGGCGACAGTGTCGATACTCCGACCGGAATCGGCGCCCTTCTTTCCGGTGACGAGAGTACGGATGTAGACGATGCGCTCGCCCTTCTTGCCCGAGATACGCGCCCAGTCGTCCGGGTTGGTGGTGTTGGGCAGGTCCTCGTTCTCGCTGAACTCGTCGACGCAGGCCTGGAGCAGGTGGGAGACGCGCAGGCCCCTGACCTGGTTGTCGATGTAGTCCTTGATGGCCATCTTCTTCGCGCGGTCGACGATGTTCTCGATCATCGCGCCGGAGTTGAAGTCCTTGAAGTACAGGACCTCCTTGTCACCGTTGGCGTAGGTGACCTCCAGGAAACGGTTCTCCTCGTCCTCGGTGTACATGCGCTCGACCGCCCGCTGGATCATGGCGTCGACGGTGGCCCGGCGCGATTCGCCGTGCTCGGCCAGGTCCTCGTCGTGCAGCGGGAGTTCGGGGGTGATGTACTTGGCGAAGATGTCTCGCGCGGCTTCGGCGTCGGGACGCTCGATCTTGATCTTGACGTCGAGGCGGCCCGGGCGAAGGATCGCGGGGTCGATCATGTCCTCGCGGTTGGAGGCGCCGATGACGATGACGTTCTCCAGCCCTTCCACACCGTCGATCTCGCTGAGCAGCTGCGGCACGATCGTGTTCTCCACGTCGGAGGACACACCCGAGCCGCGGGTACGGAAGATGGAGTCCATCTCGTCGAAGAAGACGATGACGGGTGTGCCCTCGCCCGCCTTCTCACGGGCACGTTGGAAGACCAGGCGGATGTGGCGCTCGGTCTCGCCGACGTACTTGTTGAGCAGCTCCGGCCCCTTGATGTTGAGGAAGAAGCTCTTGCCCACGTCGCGGCCGGTGCGATCGGAGACCTGCTTGGCCAGGGAATTGGCGACCGCCTTGGCGATGAGCGTCTTCCCGCAGCCGGGAGGCCCGTAGAGCAGCACGCCCTTGGGCGGTCGCAGCTGGTGCTCGTAGAAGAGCTCCTTGTGCAGGTAGGGGAGTTCAACCGCGTCGCGGATCATCTCGATCTGCCCGGCGAGCCCACCGATGTCGGTGTAGGCGATGTCGGGGACCTCTTCGAGGATGAGCTCCTCGACCTCGGACTTGGGGATGCGTTCGTACGCGTATCCCGAACGCGACTCCAGCAGCAGGGAGTCGCCCGCGCGCAGGGGTTCCTCGCGCAAGGGCTCGGCGAGGCGGACGATGCGCTCGTCGTCGTGGTTGGAGATGACCAGGGCGCGTTCGCCGTCCTCGAGGAGCTCCTTGAGCATGACGACGTCGCCGACGGTCTCGAAGGACTCGGCCTCCACGATGTTGAAGGCCTCGTTGAGCATGACCTCCTGGCCGGGCCGCAGGGTCTCGACGTCGACCGAGGGGCTGACGTTGACCCGCATCTTGCGGCCGTTGGTGAAGATCTCGACGGTGTCGTCCTCGCGGGACCCGAGGTAGACACCGAAGCCCGACGGGGGTTGGGCGAGGCGGTCGACCTCCTCCTTCAGAGCGACGATCTGTTCACGCGCCTCCTTGAGAGTGGAGACGAGTCGCTCGTTCTGGCTGTTGGTCGCGGTGAGGTTGGTCTGTGCCTCCCTCAGCCGTTCTTCCAGCAGGCGTACATGTCGGGGGGAATCGGCGAGCTTACGCCGAAGCACGCTGAGTTCCTTTTCCATGTAGGAGACCTGGGCCGTGAGGTCGGCGACTTCACGGTCCTGGTCGCTCTGGCGCTCGTCGTCGCGCTCGGCCACGTCCGCCACCTCCCTATGAGAAGGACGACTACTCGGGAGCCTACCTACCCCTGCCCCTTTCCTAACCTCCCAGCGCTCGCGAGTGTCGTAGCCCTCATTTTCAGGCCTTGCTCCGGCGCAGGTCAGGGTGGTAAAGGATCACCCAACGTCATGAGAACGTAACCTCCGGGCCTGCCCGCGGACACCGCGGCGCCAAGCCCGGATGCCCGATTCCGCACGTCGGAGCGCCCGTCGGCGCCCCCGCGCACACGAACGGCCCCGGACACGATCGGTGCGTGCCCGGGGCCGTGGACGATGTGGCCCTGGGGGCCTCCGGGGCAGGAGGGACCAGTGGGCGAAACAGTGACCCGCCGGTGATACCAGCATGCGGACACTCTCCGCTACTGTCCGGTAACGGCCACGGTGTCTCAGGCGCGTTCGGCACCGTCCTCGGGCCCGTCGGCGGCGGGCTTCTCGGGGGACGCCGGCTCGGCGGCGGGCTTCTCGGCGGCACGCTCGGCCGCCTTCGCCTTCTCGTAGTCCTTGCCGTAGGCACCCTTGGCCGGACGGCGGCGCCGGTCGGGCGCCTGGGCTCCGTCGGCCAGGCGGCGGGCGACCACGAGGAAACCGGTGTGGCCGATCATCCGGTGGTCCGGGCGCACGGCCAGGCCCTCCACGTGCCAGGTGCGCAGCATGGTCTCCCACGAACGCGGCTCGTAGAACCGGTCGTCCTCGCGCATCTCCTCGACGATGCGGGAGAGCTGGGTCGTGGTGGCCACGTAGCAGCACAGCAGGCCACCGGGGCGCAGGGCGCGGGCGACGGGGTCGAGGTTCTCCCAGGGGGCGAGCATGTCGAGGAAGACCCGGTCGACGTCGGTGTCGTCCAGGGCCTCGCCCAGGTCGCCCACGGTCAGCTTCCAGGCCGGGTGCGGACCGCCGTGGAAGCGTTCGACGTTCTTGCGGGCGATCTCGGCGAAGTCGGCACGGCGCTCGTAGGAGGAGACCATGCCGTGCTCTCCGACGGCGCGCAGCAGCCAGTTGGACATCGCGCCCGAGCCCGCGCCTGCCTCGACGACGCGCGCGCCCGGGTGGATGTCGGCCTCGACCAGGATCTGGGCCGCGTCCTTGGGGTAGACGATGGTCGCCCCGCGTTTCATGGACAGCGTGTAGTCGATGAGCAGCGGGCGCAATGCGACGTAGGCGGTCCCGGTACCGGAGTGCACGACGCTGCCCTCGGGCTCGCCGATGAGGTCGTCATGGGCGATTCGGCCCTTGTGCGAGTGGAAGGCGCCACCCTCACGCAGTGTGATGGTGTGCATCCGACCCTTCGGGTCGGTCAACTGCACGGTGTCGCCGTCGGTGAAAGGGCCGCGGCGGCCATGGATACCGGTCAACGTCGCTCTCGTCTTCCCGCGTCGCGTGTGGTCAAGGGCGATCGCCCAGAGTATCGGCACGG
Source organism: Nocardiopsis salina YIM 90010 (assembly GCF_000341025.1). Lineage (GTDB taxonomy): Bacteria > Actinomycetota > Actinomycetes > Streptosporangiales > Streptosporangiaceae > Nocardiopsis > Nocardiopsis salina. The sequence continues at coordinate 5,809 of NZ_ANBF01000020.1, forward strand.
CGGTACCGCACCGACCACGGCGGCGGCGTGCGGGGAACGCGCAGGCGGGTGTACGAAGGGGACCGTACCGGGACAGGATCGTCGCCGACGGGGCGGCGGGCACCGTACGCGGACGAGGCACACGGGAGACGACGGACCCATGGCAGAGCGCAGGACCGGGTTGGGCATCGACATCGGCGGCAGCGGGATCAAGGGCGCGCCGGTCGACCTGGGAACCGGGGAGTTCCTCACCGAGCGCGTCAAGATCGCCACCCCCGAGCGCTCCACACCCCAAGCGGTGGCCGAGGTGATCGGAGAGATCGCCGGCCGCTTCCCCGGGACCGCGGGGACCCCGGTGGGCATCACCTTCCCTGGTGTGGTCCAGCAGGGAGTGGTGCACACTGCGGCCAACGTGGACCACACCTGGGTCGGCACCGATGCGGTGTCCCTGTTCTCCGATGTGCTGGAACGGCCGGTACGCGTGCTCAACGACGCCGATGCCGCAGCTCTGGCCGAGGCGCACTACGGGGCCGCGAGCACCACGTCCGGGCTCGTTCTGCTGACGACCCTGGGCACCGGGATCGGCACGGCGTTGGTCGTGCACGGACACCTGGTGCCCAACACCGAGTTCGGCCACCTGGAGGTCGACGGCCACGACGCCGAGACCCGGGCCTCCTCGGAGGCCAAGAAGCGCGACGGGCTGAGTTACCACGCCTGGGCCGTCGAGCGCCTGCAGCGGTACTACCGCGTGGTGGAGGATCTGGTGTGGCCCGACCTGATCGTGGTCGGCGGCGGGGTCAGCCGCAAGGCGCACAAGTTCCTGCCGCACCTGGACCTGCGCACGCCGATCGTGCCGGCGGAACTGC
>NZ_ANBF01000021.1 GCF_000341025.1 Nocardiopsis salina YIM 90010
CCGCGGTACGGGCACCGAGAGCGCCCGGTCAAGCGCGGGAAAGGGGTCCGCGCTCAGACAGCACCGTCGGGGACGCCCTCCGGCGCACGTGCGATCCTCCCGGCGACATGGGAGGTGCGGTGCGCCGGGGCCAACGGAACCCCTGACGGTGCCGGGGGGACACCGTCCTGTACGGGTCGGCGGATCCACCACCAGAGGCCGCCCCGGTGGGGGCGCAGCAGCGCGCTGCTGTGACCCGCGGCTGCCCCGGGGACCAGGACGAGTCCGCGGTCCCCGTCCTCGGTCGCATCGACCCCGCGAGAGCGCAGTTCGGCGGCGAGCCCGCTCAGGGCGTGCCCGGCCGGGTCCGAGGTCTGGGCGCTCACGGATGCCTCCCGAGGTGGTGTCTCCGGCCGTGCCGACCGGTGCTGTCGTTCCTGGGCCGGACACCGCGCGGCACCGGCCCCACCACCAACCCTCTCGCACAGTGATCGCGCGAACACCCTTCTATGCGGATCACGCATCGGGATTTATTTTTTGGACACACCCACCCGGGCCACCAGAAGTCCCTAACCTAAGCTCATGCCCCAACGAGACAGCGTTCTTCCACCGGAGCTGTGGTCACATCCCCCCATGGCGGCCGCCCTGGCCACCTGTGACATGGCCACGGTCATCGAGGGCGTGCGTTCGGCGCGCGGATGGTCGCAGGGCGAACTCGCCCGCGCCGCAGGTTACTCCCAGAGCTGGGTCTCACGCGTGGTCAACGGCCAACAGTCGCTGACCGTCGACCAGATCCAGGACGTGGCCAAACGCCTGGGCGTACCCCTGCACCTGCTGCGCTTCGGCGGCGCCCCGTCGGCGGAAGGCCCGGCCGTTCTCGGGCCGGGCAGGACGAAGGGGGTGGACCTCACGAGACGCCGTGACTTCGGACGGGCCGTGGCCGCTGGGGCACTGCTGACGGTGGGTGGCCGTCCCGAGCACGCGGACGAGGCGGCGGTGGACGAGTCGACCGCCCCGGCGCTGCGCACCATCACGAGCGGACAGCGGAGGATGGACGCCACCTCCTCCGCCCGTCACCTGCTGCCCGGTGCTGCGGCGCACGTGCATTTGTCCGAGCAGATGCTCATGAACGCGCGCGGGACACCGTTCGGCTCGGACCTGTGTGCAGCCGCCAGCGAGGCCTCCGGGTTCGCCGCGTGGCTGCACACCGACCAGGGTTCGATCGAGAAGGCCCGCACGCACTACCGCAACGCCGTCTTCCGCGCGCGGCAGGCCCGGACGCGCCTGCTGGACGTGTACATGCTCGGGTCACTCGCGGCCTTCGAGATCGACGAGGCGGGCTCTCCCGAACTGGGGCTGGCGCTGGTGCGCGAGGCCGAACACCTGCTGGGCCGGTCGGCCCATCCGACTGCACGGGCCTGGCTCTCGTGCACGGGCGCGCTCGCGCACGCGGGTGTCGGCGACGGTGAGGCGGCGGCACGGGCGATCCGGCGCGCCGAGCACGAGGTCGACCGCCCCGGCAACACCGACCCGCCGTGGCCGTGGGTGTTCGCCTTCGACCACACCAAGGTGGCCGGGTTCCGGGCCCGGGTGGGCGTGCGCCTGCACAGGCCCGACGAAGCGCGCAAGGCCTTCGAAGAGGCACGCGCACAACGTCCTGCCAGTGCCAAGCAGGCGGCCCTGCTACAGGTGGAGCTGGCCTCGGTGCACCTGGACTCCGGGGAGGTCGAGGAGGCCTTCCGGTTGGCCCGCGACGCGCTCTCGACGGGGCTGCGCTTCGAGTCGCGGCGCCTGGTGTCCCGAGTGCGTTCGTTCCGCCGCGCCTATCAGGGCCCGGACGCCCGCTGCGTGGACGACCTCGACCAGCGGCTCGGCGCTCTGGTCAGGGGCGCGGGCACTGGGTAGGGGACCCGGAGGAACCCCCGCCCCCGAGGAGGTCATGTGATCCGCATCGGCATCACCGGACACCGGCGCCTGCCCCCTGAGATCGACGCGACCGTGGCGACCATGATCCGCGAGGAACTGCGCCCGCACGGCTGCGAGATGGTGGGGGTGTCCTGTCTGGCCGACGGGGCCGACACCGTCTTCGCCGAGGCCGTGGTCGATGCGGGAGCCCCGTTGGAGGCGGTCGTGCCCGCCCGGGGGTACCGCGAGGCCCTGCCTCCGGAGCACCACCCCGTCTACGACCGGTTGATCGGTCGGTCCGTACTCGTGCACGAACTGGGACACGGCGCGTCCACGTCCGAGGCGCACATGGACGCAGGGCGCCTGTTGGTCGAGCGCTGCGACCGGCTGGTAGCGGTCTGGGACGGCGAACCCGCCCGCGGCCCGGGCGGGACCGCGGACGTGGTCGCCCACGCGCGTGCGCTGTCGAGGCCGGTCAGCGTGCTCTGGCCGGAGGGCGCCCGGCGCTAGTCGGCGGGCAACGGAGCCCGGCTCAGTCGCCTCCGGTCATGGCGGCGTTGACGTCGCGGGCGCGCAGCACACCCAGGACCCGGCCCTCGGCGTCGGCCACCAGGTATTCGGACATCGGGTGCGAGGTCAGGGCGGTGAGCAGCTCCTCCCCCTCGAGGTCGCCCCGGACCATGGAGTGTTCGGTGACCGCCCGCGCCAGGCTGGAGACGGGCACCCAGGCGCGGCGTCCCTGAGTGATGGCCTCGGCGGCGGAGGGGTGCACGATCGAGACGGGTGTGCCCGCCGAGTCGACGACCACGATCGCCTCGGCGCCCTCCTGCCCGGACCGGCGTTCGGCCTCTGCCAGAGGCGTGTCGGCAGGCACCAGGACAGCGGGGCGGGCCAGGGTGCGCGCACGCAGGTTCGGGACTCGGGCGCGCACGCGGGCGGCGCGCAGCGACTCGGTGGCGCCCATCCACATGAACCCGCCGAGCACGAGGCCCCAGACGAGCGCCCACGGGCTCGGGGAGCCGCCGGCCGCCCAGGCCAGCAGCAGCGGCAGGGGGGACCNCCACGCTCCCGGTGAGAGGGCGCCCGGTCAGCTTCCACACGCCCGCGCGCAGCAGGCGTCCGCCGTCGAGCGGGAGCCCGGGCAGGAGGTTGAACACCCCCACGAGCAGGTTGGCCAGCCACAGCTGGAAGAGGAGTTCGCCGGGCACGCTGAAGGGGTCGGCGAACAGCGACAGTCCGAAGAAACCTGCGGCCAGCAGCAGCGACAGGACGGGACCGGAGAAGGCGATCCAGAACTCGCGCCCGGGTGTGGGTGCCTCGCGTTCGATCTCGGAGACCCCGCCCAGAACGTAGAGCACGATGCGGCGTACGGGGAGCCCGTAACCGCGCGCCACGACCGAGTGGGCGAGCTCGTGCACCAGGACCGAGGCGTACAGCAGGACCGCGAAGACGAACGCGAGCACGTAGGAGCCCGCGCCCAGGAACAGGCGGCCCTCGACGAGCTGGCCGTAGACCAGGGTGATGAGGGCGGCAACGATGAGCCAGGAGGCGGTCACGTGAACCGGGATCCCGAAGGGACGGAAGAGGACCACCCCCGGTCCGCCCCTGGCCGCCGAGGGCCTCGCGCTCATCGCCGCTCCCCCGCGTGGTCGGTGGCCGGTCGCACTGTGTTTCCCCCCGCTGCTGTGGCTGTCCGGTTCCAGGGTACGAGGCGTTGGACGCGGCTCCGCCGGGGGCGGCCCCGGATCCGGGGAGGAACCTCGTCACCCTTGCGTTCGGTCCGTCCCGCTCGGGCGTGCGGCCGAGGCCTGTTCGGTGGACGCCTACCCTCGATTCGACGGGCACTGCGCCGCCAGGAGCCCGTCGAGGCGGTTGCAGGTGACGGACCGGTGGCCTGCCGAGCAGACCCTAGGCTGGAGGCATGACGACCGTGCCGCTGCCGAGCGCCTTGTCCCCCTCGCGCGCCTCCGACTTCCTGCAGTGTCCTCTGCTGTTCCGGTTCCGCACCATCGACCGGCTGCCCGAGTCACCCAGCCCCGCGGCACTGCGGGGCACGCTGGTGCACGCGTGCCTGGAACGCCTGTACGAGCTGCCGGCCGAGTCCCGCACCCCGCGCACGGCGGTGGGACTGGTGGACCCGCAGTGGGACCGCCTGCGCTCCAAGGACCCGACCGTCGAGGAGCTCTTCGAGGGCGAGCAGGAGCGCGAGGAGTGGCTGGAGTCTGCGCGGGCGCTGGTGCGGCGCTACTTCGAGCTGGAGAACCCCGGCTCCCTGGAGCCGCAGGACAAGGAGATGCGCCTGCAGGTGTCGCTGCCCACCGGTCTTCGGCTGCGCGGGTACGTCGATCGCCTCGACGTGGCCCCCGGCGGGCAGATCCGGGTGGTCGACTACAAGACCGGCAAGTCGCCACACCCGAGGTTCGAGGACAAGGCCAAGTTCCAGATCTTCTTCTATGCCGTGATGATCTGGCGCGACCTGGGTGTGGTCCCCACCCGGCTGCAGCTCGTCTACCTGGGCGGGAACGGGGCCGTGCGCTGGTACGACCCCACCGAGGAGGAACTGCGCGCCGCCGAATCGGAGATCTCCGACATCTGGGCGCGCATCGAGGAGGCCGGGCGAACCGGCCGGTGGGCACCCAGACCGAGCAAGCTGTGCGGCTGGTGCGAGCACCAGGCACTGTGCCCGGAGTTCGGGGGCACCCCTCCCCCGCTGCCCACCGGCTGACCGCGCCGGACGGGCGGTCCGGGCGCCGTTCCGTCCCGGGGCGGGCGGACGATACGGCACAATCTCGGTGTGAGCGTCTCTGTTCTTCTGGTCGACGACCAGCCCCTCGTCCGTGCCGGTCTGCGGATGATCCTGGAGTCGGCCCCCGATCTGTCGGTTGTGGGTGAGGCGTCCGACGCGCGCGAGGCCTCTCGGGAAGCCCGTTCCCTGGTTCCGGACGTGGTGCTCATGGACCTCATGGGCGGGCCGGCAGGCACCCGGGCGGTCCGCTCGGTGCTGGAGTGGGCCCGGCCGCTGGGCCACCGGGTGCGGGTGCTGGTTCTGGGGCCGCAGGACTTCGAGCCCCTGCTGCACGGTGCATTGCACGCGGGCGCGAGCGGTTTCCTGTTCAAGGACACTCCGCCCGAGGAGCTCGTCTCGGCGGTACGGGTGGTGGCCTCCGGCGGGGCAGTACTTCCGCCCCTGGTCCTACACCGGTTGCTCGATGAGGTCGCCCCGCTGCTGCCCTCCGGCGAGCCGGCCGGGCGCGCACCTCGGGACCCGCTGAGCGTGCGCGAGCGCGAGGTGCTACGGCTGCTTGCACGCGGGTGGTCCAACGCCGAGATCGCCGCCCACCTGTTCGTGGGCTCCACGACCGTCAAGTCGCATGTGGGCAGCATCCTCACGAAGCTGGGTCTGCGCGACCGCGTGCAGGCGGTCATCCATGCGTACGAGACCGGTCTCGTACGCCCCGGTGAGGGACACGCCAACAACCGCTGAACACGCGGCGAGTCGCTGTGGGGCCCCCGCGGGCCTTGGCAGGATGAAGCCCGTGATCGACCTCACGGGCCCCCGACCCCGCGGTCGGCGAACCGGGACTGCCGTGGCGGCGTCTCCTCAGGGACTGTGAACATCGCTCTGACCACCGCGGGGGTACAGGCGAGGAGCGAACGGAGAAGACGGGCATGCCGAACAGGCGCGGGAGGCCGCTCCCGCCGAGCGAGGACCGCTTGCTCAGCAGAATGCGGGACTGGCGTGCGGCGCACGAGAGCGAGCTGTCGCCGGAGGGGTTGGACCAGGACGAGGACGTCGAGCTGCCCGACGCACGCGTCATCAACCTCGTGCTGCGCGTGGGCGAGCTGATGCTGGCCAGTGGAGAGAGCACCGAGGCGGTCAGCGAAGCGATGCTCAGCCTGACGGTCGCTTTCGAGCTGCCCCGGTCGGAGGTCTCGGTCACCTTCACCAGCATCTCGCTGTCCACGCACCCGGGCGGGGACCAGCCGCCCATCACGGGTGAGCGTGTGGTGCGCCGCCGCACCCTGGACTACTTCCGCGTCAACGAGCTTCACACGCTGGTGGAGCAGTCGGCCCTGGGCCTGTTGGAGGTCGAGGACGCCACGGCCCGGCTCAAGCAGATCCAGAAGGCCCGCATGCCCTACCCCAACTGGGGCATCGCAGTCGGTTTCGGCCTCATCGCCTCCAGCGCCAGTGTGATGATGGGCGGCGGCCCCATCGTGGCGACGGTGGCGTTCCTGGCGACCGTGCTGGGCGACCGCACCTCGGTGTTCCTGGCACGACGCGGTGTGGCGGAGTTCTACCAGATGACGGCCGCCGCGGCAGTGGCGTCCACGATCGGAGTGGCGCTGCTGTGGGTCAGCACGGAACTGGACCTGGGGCTCCAGGCCGGGGCGATCATCACCGGTAACATCATGGCTCTGCTGCCCGGTCGCCCGTTGGTGTCGAGCTTGCAGGACGGCATCAGCGGCAGCTACGTCTCCGCGGCCGCGCGCCTGCTGGAAACCTTCTTCACCCTGGGTGCGATCGTCTCGGGCGTGGGTGTGGTCGCCTACACCGCGGTGCGCCTGGGTGTGGACCTGGACCTGGAGAACCTGCCCACGGCCGGGACCTCCCTGGAGCCGTGGGTGCTGGTGGGCGCGGCCGGCATCGCGATGGCCTTCGCGATCTCCCTGGCGGTGCCTCCCCGGATGCTGCCCGCGATCGGGGTCATGGGCGTGATGATCTGGGTGATCTACGCGGGCCTGCGCTCGTTCCTGGACACCCCGCCCGTGGTGGGCACGGTCGCAGGGGCCGTGGCCGTGGGTGTGGTGGGCCACTGGTTGGCACGACGGACCCGACGCCCGGTGCTGCCGTACCTGATCCCCTCGATCGCACCGCTGCTGCCTGGGAGCATCCTCTACCGGGGACTGATCGAGATCACGCACGGGACCACGGTGGTGGGCCTGCTGAGCGTCGTGGAGGCGGTCACGGTGGGGCTGGCGCTGGGTGCCGGCGTCAACCTGGGCGGTGAGCTCGTACGAGCGTTCCAGCGCGGCGGTCTGGCCGGTGCGGGGATGCGCAGCCGTCCGGCTGCCCGCCGTACACGCGGCGGCTACTGAGGCACCGCCCGCGGCCCGACACGCCTACGGCGCGGGCCGTACGGCCTCACGTTCGGTTCTGTCCGCATCGGGCCAGAACCCGCGAATGACCTGCACCGTCTCACCGGGTGAGAGCGAACGGCAACAGCGGTGCCACCACATTCGATCCCAAACGTGCACACGCATGTGATGTGAACCACTACTCTTGGCGTCAGCTCGACGACGAGCACCTGATGACCGAAAGGCGTTCCCATGTGCAGCCACGAACCTGCCTGCCCCTCTTCCGAGGACGTCGACCGCGAGGCCGCGCGGGTCGTCGCCAGCCACCCGGAGCAGGGTTGGAGCCTGCTCTGCAACGGAGTCGTCCTGTTCGACGACACCGGGGAGCTGCTTCCCGACGGGGCCGTGGTCGCTCCGCACCGCCCCCGCGCCGCGGCCTGACCCGGTCGCGCAGGCCGGACGCCCCCGAGCGGGGTGTCCGGCCTCCGTCGTGCCGGTACAGGCACCGGTTCAGGTCCGGTCCGGCCAGCCCTCGGGAAGCACGTCCTGGCCGCCCATCGCCTCGGTGAGCCTGCGCCGGAAATCGGCGTGCACGTCCGGCCCCCACACCAGCTCTCCGGGCGTGCGCAACGCCTGCTCCATGGCCTCCCGCAGCACGGCCGGGCGCACCTCCCCCTCGGCGACCGGGACGCCGAGGTGGTTGTGCATCTGGGTCACGACGGCGAAGAGCTCGCCGGCGAGAGCGGGGGCGCTGGCGGTGGCGACGGCCTCCTCCAGGTAGGACTCCCACCAGGGCTGCTCGGCCTCCTCCTGCTCCTCCTCGTCGGGAGCGGCGAACCCGCTCCGCAGCCGGTGGCGCACGTGGGCAACGGTCTCGCCGTCGCGGTTGTCCAGCCCCACGCGCCAGGCCCGTGCGGAGGCCTCCGGGTCCCCGCGCAGCGCCAGGAGCCCCGCGAGGAGTTCCACGGCCGCACCCGAGGTGCGGGGGCCGGGCCGGGCGGCATCCGTGTCCGGGGTGTCGGCGGCGTCGACGACGGCGCCCGCGTCGGCGATGGCGTGCTCCAGGTGGGCGGCGGAACGCAGCAGACGCAGACCCGGGTCGTCGGTCAGGGAGAGCCCGCGTTCGACGGCGGCGGCCGCGGCGCCGGGCAGCCCGCGTTCCAGCAGCCGCCCGGCCAGGTCCCGGGAGGCCTCCACGACGGTGTCGGCATGAAGGCGGCTGATGGGATCGGAGGCCGCAGGCAGGGTCAGCGCCGCCTCCCAGTGCTCCTCGGCCGCATCGACCGCGCCCCGGCCCTCGGCCTCGCGCGCGAGCCCGTAGTGGGCGACGGCGGCGTGGGCGGGGCCGCCGATCTCCAGCAGGCGGCGCCAGGTCCGTTCGGCTTCGGCGTGCTCGCCCTCGTGCTCCAGTGACAGCGCCAGGTGGTGGGCGGCCCGCGGACCGAAGCGCTCGTCGCCGGTGGCCACCGCGCGGCGTGCGGCGTCGCGGGCGGCGGCCAGGTCACCGCGCTGGTCCTGGACCACGGCCAGGCCCAACAGGGCGCGGGCCTGCACGCGCGGGCGGGGGTTGGTCGCCACTGCGCGTTCGTAGAGCGTGGCGGCGCGTTTGAGGTGCCCGTTCTCGGCCAGGTCCTGGGCCTGATCGCACAGGTCCGCGGCGTCCTCGGACCCGGGTGCGGGACCCTCGTCGGGGTGGTCCGCTGGGTCGGCGGCCTCGGGCGGTTCGGGGGCTCCGGAACGTGCGGGGGATCCGGGCGTGGTGGTCATGCGTACCGCTTTCGGTGGGGGCTCTGTCGGGGCGCGCGGGCGTGGGGCCACTGTAACGCGGGCTCACACGGCGTCCGAGCGCACACGACGGGGGCCGCCCGGCGGACGGCCCCCTCGGCACGCGTACTGCGGTTGCGGCCCCGGGTCAGATCTCGAAGGCCTCGGGCGGCGGGCAGGAGCAGACGAGGTTCCGGTCGCCGTAGGCCTGGTCGATGCGGCCCACCGGCGGCCAGTACTTGTCCTGGCGCAGGGACGGCAGCGGGTAGGCGGCCTCGGCCCGGCTGTAACCGTGTTCCCAGGTCTCGGCGGTGACCATCTCCGCGGTGTGCGGCGCATTGACCAGGGGGTTGTCCTCGCGGTCCCACTCACCCGAGGCGACCTTGTCGATCTCGTGGCGGATCTCGACCATCGCCTGCACGAAGCGCTCGAGCTCGGCGAGGTCCTCGCTCTCGGTGGGCTCGACCATGAGCGTGCCGTTGACCGGGAAGGACATGGTCGGCGCGTGGAAACCGTAGTCCATCAGGCGCTTGGAGACGTCCTCGTTGCTGACTCCGGTCGTCTTCTGCAGCGGGCGCAGGTCGATGATGCACTCGTGCGCGACCAGCCCGTCGGCTCCGGTGTACAGGACCGGGAAGTAGGGCTCCAGGCGCTTGGCCAGGTAGTTGGCGGAGAGCACGGCGATCTCGGTGGCCGAGCGCAGGCCCTCCTCCCCCATCATCCGCACGTACGCCCAGGAGATCGGCAGGATCCCGGCCGACCCGAACGGGGCCGCCGAGACCGGGCCGACCCCGGTGTGCGGGCCGGCGCCGGGCTGGCCCGGATGGTTGGGCAGGAAACCGGCCAGGTGGGACCGGACCGCGACCGGGCCGACCCCGGGGCCGCCGCCACCGTGCGGGATGCAGAAGGTCTTGTGCAGGTTGAGATGGCTGACGTCGGCGCCGAACTCACCGGGCTTGGCCCAGCCCAGGAGTGCGTTGAAGTTGGCGCCGTCGATGTAGACCTGACCGCCGGCCTCGTGGACCATGCGGCACACATCGGTGATCGTGCCTTCGAAGACTCCGTGCGTGGACGGGTAGGTGACCATGATCGCGGCGAGGTCGTCGGAGTGCTTCTCGGTCTTGGCCGCCAGGTCGTCGAGGTCGACGTTTCCGCCCTCGTCGCAGGCGACCACGGACACGCGCATGCCGGCCATGACGGCGCTGGCGGCGTTGGTGCCGTGTGCGGAGCTGGGGATCAGGCACACATCGCGGTGGGCCTCGCCCCGGGAACGGTGGTAACCGCGGATCGCCAGGAGCCCGGCCAGCTCGCCCTGGGAACCGGCGTTGGGCTGCAGGGAGACCGCATCGTAGCCGGTCACCTCGGCGAGCCAGACCTCGAGGTCGCGGACGATCTCGACGCTGCCCTCGGCCTGGTCGAGCGGGGCGAAGGGGTGCAGCGTACCGAACTCGGGCCAGGTGACCGGCTCCATCTCCGTGGTGGAGTTGAGTTTCATGGTGCACGAGCCCAGCGGGATCATGGTGCGGTCCAACGCCAGATCGCGGTCGGAGAGCCGGCGCATGTACCGCAGGATCGCAGTTTCGCTGCGGTGGGTGTTGAAGACCGGGTGAGTCAGGTAGTCCATCCCGCGAGCGAGGGAGCCGGGGACGCGGTCGGCCTCCTCGTCCACGACGGGGCCGTGCTTGGCGGCGGAGCGGTCGGCCTCGCCGAAGGCGGCGATCACCTGCTCGAGGTCGGCATCGGAGGTGGTCTCGTCGACGCTGACCCCGATGGTGCGCTCGTCTGCGGCCAGGAGGTTGTACCCGCGTTCCAGAGCCGATTCCAGGACACGGGCGGAGCTGGGCACCCGCACACGCAGGGTGTCGAAGAAGTGCTGGTGCACGATCTCGAAGCCGCGTTCGGTGAGGGCGTCGGCCAGCGCGGCGGTGCGGGTGTGCACCTGCCGGGCGATGGCCCGGAGCCCGTCGGGACCGTGGTGCACGGCGTACATGCCGGCCATGACGGCCAGGAGCACCTGAGCGGTGCAGATGTTGCTGGTGGCCTTCTCCCGCCGGATGTGCTGTTCGCGGGTCTGCAGGGCCAATCGGTAGGCCGGGCGTCCGGCGTTGTCGACCGAGACACCGACGAGGCGTCCCGGGAGCTGGCGGCGCAGCTTCTCGCCCACGGCCATGTAACCGGCGTGGGGACCGCCGAAGCCGAGCGGGACACCGAAGCGCTGGGTGGAGCCGACCGCGATGTCCGCGCCGAGGTCGCCGGGACTCCGCAGCAGGGTCAGTGCGAGGATGTCGGCGGCCACCACGGCCAGGGCGCCGCGCTCGTGTGCGGCCTCGACGATCGCGGAGGGGTCGCGGACCTCGCCGGAGGAGGTCGGGTACTGCACGAGCACGCCGAAGGACTCGCCCTCGGGCAGCCCCTCGGACAGGTCGGCGACCACGATCTCGATCCCGAGGGGCTCTGCACGCGTGCGTAGCACCTGCAGGGTTTGGGGGAAGACGTCGGCGTCGACGACGAAGACGTCGCTCTTGGTCTTGGTGGCACGGCGGGCCAGCGTCATGGCCTCGGCCGCGGCGGTGGACTCGTCGAGCAGGGAAGCCCCCGAGACCGGAAGACCGGTCAGGTCCGAGACCATGGTCTGGAAGTTGAGCAGGGCCTCCAGGCGGCCCTGGGAGATCTCGGGCTGGTAGGGCGTGTAGGCCGTGTACCAAGCCGGGTTCTCCATGATGTTGCGCAGGATGACCGGCGGGGTGTGGGTACCGTAGTAACCGCGCCCGATCAGCGAGGTCGTGACGTGGTTGCGCGCGGCCAGCCCCCGCAGTTCGGTCAGGGCCTCGGCCTCCCCCGCTGGTTCGGGAAGGTCCAACGGGGCCTGGCGGCCGGATCCTGTGAGGATGGACTCGGGGACGGCGGCGGCCATGAGCTCGGCGGTGGAGCCGTGGCCGATCGTCTTGAGCATCTCCTCGGTCTCGGCCGGGGACGGGCCGATGTGCCGGTCGGCGAAGACCCGGGCGGGTGTGCCGTGGGTGTGGGGCGACTGTTCTGGCACGGAGACCTCCTGGTGACAGGGCCGAGCGGCTCGGCGGTGTTCCTCACGGTCTCCCCCTCTGTCACCGGGCGCGCGGGCACCGGCTCCAGAGTGGCCTCCTCCGCGCGGTCCGTGGTGCCTGAGAGGTTACTGGGGAGTATTGCCCCGTCGGCGCCCCGTTGTCGAGGTCTCTCCCGCGCGGTATTGACGGCCTATGACGCTGTCTTGTCATATGAACAGGGAAATGTCGGCTTCATCCCCGTTATGCCCACGACCGTACTCGATGGTGCCCCACAACACCCAGCCCACCCGCGCCCCGAACGCCCCCGTGTGCAGCACGTCACACATACCACCGAACGCGGGGAATCGGGCGGTTCTCACCCGGTGCGGCGCTCGCGCCGGCGCTGCGCCAACTCGTCGACGGCCTGCGGCGCGGCCTGGGGAAGGTCGGCACGTTCCTCGGGTGCGACCACACCGAGCGCCTCCTCCAACTCGCGCCAGACATTGGCCAGCGCCAGGCCGAACATGCCCTGCCCGCGCTGCATGAGGTCGACGACCTCGTCGGGTGTGGTGCACTCGTACACACTGACGCCGTCGCTCATGAGGGTGATGCGCGCCAGGTCCTGGGCGGCACGGCCGCGCAGGTGCTCGACGGCCGTACGGATCTGCTGCAGGGAGATACCGGTGTCCAGCAGGCGCTTGGCCACCTTGAGCAACAGGATGTCGGGGAGGCTGTAGAGCGGGGCGTTGTGGGCGCCGTTGCGCACGCTCGGCTCCACTAGGCCGGTTCTGGCCCAGTAGTCCAGCTGGCGGTAGGTCACTCCGGCAGCGGTGCACGCTGCCGGGCCCCGATAGCCGACGTCCATAGGCAGCGCCACCACGTCCTCTTCGCCCAGTAGGCCCCGCTGCCCCGCCAACCGCAGCGCGGACCTCCGGTCCTGGGGATCCTGCTTACCGCCCGCTACCGCCACGCCGACCTCCGGCTCCTCGTCCCACGGCGGTCTCGACAGGGGATGTCCACTTGAGGGAACGGATGCGCCGTGGGTTCCACTGCACCGACGGTAGGACGAGGCAAAGACAGCGTCAACGACACCCCACGGCGCGTCGCCGCGCGAGCACACCGCAGCTCCGGACTCATCGCTGCGTCCCGGCCCCGCGGTCCTTCACTCCGGTTCCCGAGGTCATGTCCACCGACCAATCTATCATCGCCGAGCCCTGCATCGTCGCAGGTCACAGCAGCATCGGACGGGCAAGCGGACGCCGGGCCCACCGGGACCCGGCGTCAGAGCCGACTCAGGTCTTACGGCCGAAGTCCTCCGGCGAGATGTTGTCCAGGAACTCGCGGAAGGCCTCGACCTGGTCCTCCTGCTCGTCCGGTATCGGCATGCCGGCCTCCTCGATCACGTCCTCGTGGGCGTAGATCGGGGTGCCCGTGCGCAGCGCGAGGGCGATGGAGTCGGACGGGCGTGCACTGACCTCGACGCCGTTGTCGAAGACGAGTTCGGCGTAGAAGATACCGTCCGACAGACCGGTGATGCGGACCGTCTCCAGTCCGGTCTCCAGAGCATCGAGCACATCGCGGAACAGGTCGTGTGTCAGCGGCCGTGCAGGCGCCACACCCTGTTGTGCGAGTGCGATGGCGGTCGCTTCGACCCCGCCGATCCAGATCGGCAGGGGGGGGGGNCCTCCTTGAGCAGGACGATCGGTTGGTTCGAAGGCATCTCAACCCGGACGCCGACGACCTCCATGTGTTTCACAGCGTCTCCGTCCCACGAGTCGTCATGCCGGATGCGCGCTCTTCCTGCTCTCGGTCGGATCAGGACTCGAAGGCGAAATCGGCACCCTTCGTTACAAAGCTCTCCGGCGGCGGGGAACCGCAAACCTACCGGCCACCGCCGCCGACAGCGTCGGCCTCAGCGNNGGACCATCCGGAACTTGCCGATCTGGATCTCGTCGCCACCGCCCAGCTCGGCCTCGTCGACCGGCTCGCGGTTGACGTAGGTGCCGTTGAGGCTACCCACGTCGCGGACCCCGAAGCCGTTGCCCCTGCGGAAGAATTCCACGTGGCGGCGGGAGACGGTCACGTCGTCCAGGAAGATGTCGCTGTTGGGATGGCGCCCGGCGGTGGTCACATCACTGTCCAGCAGGAACCGGCTCCCGGCGTTGGGGCCGCGCCGGACCACGAGCAGGGCCGTTCCTGGAGGGAGCGCGTCGGCGCTGCCCGAGTCCTCACCCCCGGGTTCGTCCCCCGACTCCTCGTCGTCCAGGACCTGTATGCCCGAGATCGAGATGGTGGACGTGACGTCCCCGGCGGCGTCGCCTCCCCCCTGGGGCCGTGGGCTGTCCTGTTCGGCCCTGCGGATGGGGGTTCCACAGTGGGAGCAGAAACGGGCATCATCCGCAACGGCGTGACCGCACTGCGTGCAGTAAACGCTCGACATAGGTCGGCTCGGCCTCCTACCGCACGGGGCGGTGCTTGATTCGGCTGATCGGTGGCACGCCCCCGAGCCGGTGCGGGCCCGGGCCCGCACACCGCCGGGAACGGGGCGAGGCGGGACACCACCACTGCGGCGGGGCCGCCTCGCACGGTCGGTCGCTAGGTCTCATCCCCCATGTTGTACTCCTCGTCACCATCCGGGAGGTGTCCGCCGTTGCCGGAACTCCCGGTGCGGGTGGTGACTCGGCGCTCAGGGAACACTCGACTTTAAACCATATCCCTGTCCAGACAGGGTTTTGCTCCTCCCCGGCCTGCCGTGCACACCGGCGTGCACGGCGCCGGCGGACCGCCGCTCGGCGGGTGGCCGGAACCAGACCCGGGGCCGGATCCGCGCCTCCCTGTGAGCGGACACCTGTTCTGGTGCTGATGCGGCCGAGGCGGGTTTGGTTCTCCCATCAACCGAGGAATTGGTGAATATCTTCCCCGCACGGCACTGAACTGCGCTTTCGCGCCGGAATTCGACCGCTCGGACCCGAGTGCGGGCCTCGGCGGCCGCACGGGCCCGGCCGGAGCGGGGAGACGGGCACCGGGTGCCCTCCTCCCCCACTACCGGCGGGTGTTCAGCCCTCGGCGCGTTCGACGACCACCGCCCATTCGTCGAGCAGGCGGTACGCGATGTCCGAGTCGGGACCTTCGGCCCAAAGATGGGTGACGGCCTCCGCGGTGTCCGGGAGCACGAGCGCCCAGCTTCCGTCGGGCTCGACGACGCGCACGCCGTCGGTGGTGTCCAGTTCCCGGTCACCTGCGGCCTCCACGACCGCACGCATGACGCTGCCCTTGATCGCCCACGGTGTGGGGACCGAACGGCGCAGCAGGTGCGCCTCCGGGATGCCGGCGTCGATCCGGGCGACCGAGCGCCGGGTGCGCGCCACCAGGCCCAGCAAACGTACGAACGCGGCGATGCCGTCACTGGTCGGGCCGAACTCGGGCACGACGAACCCGCCACGGCCGTCGCCGGCGAAGACGATCTCCTCGCCGCCGTCCCTGACCGCCTTGGTGAGCTCGTGGGTGGCCGTGGGGGTCCAGCGCACCTGCAACCCGTGCGAGACCGCCACGGTCTCGGCCACACGGGTGGTGGTCACCGGCAGGGCCACGGTGCCTCGGCCCCGCTCGGCCGCCACCAGGTCCAGTACCACCAGCAGCGCGCGGTCGTTGTCGATCAGCGCACCGTTCTCGTCGACGATGAAGAGCCGTTCGGCCACCGGGTCGAACCGCACACCGAAGTCGGCGCCCGACCCTGCCACGAGCTCGCCCAGGCGTTCCAGGTCGCGCATCTTCTTTGCGACCGTGTCGGTGGGTGAGGCCTCGTCCAAGCGGTTGTTGACGGTGAGCACGTCCACGCCGATACGGCCCAACAGCGAGGGCAGGATCAGCGAGCTGGTTCCACCGGCGCAGTCGACCACGACCTTGAGCTCGGCCTCGGCCACCCCGGAGGTGTCCACCGAACGCAACAGGTCGTGTGCGTAGGTCTCCACGTTGCGCGAGGGGAAGGACAGCTCTCCGATCTCCCCGGGGAAGGCCCGGCGGTACTCGGCCCGGGAGAAGACCCGGTCGAGCTTGCGCTGGGCCCCGGGTGACAGGTCTGCCCCGTCGCCGTCGAGGAAGACGATGTCGACCGACTCCGGGTCGCCCGGGCTGGTGCGCACGGTGATCCCGCCGGCCACCTCGGTGCGGCCCGTGATGAACCGGGCCACCGGCAGCGGCACCACCTCCAGGTCGCGCACCTCGATCGCGGCGGCCGTCAACGCGCTGATGATCGCGCGTTTGAGCGTGCGCGCGCCACGGGAGACGTCGCGCGAGGTGGTCACGACCGCGCCCTTCTTGAGCGTGGTCGCGTAGGCATTGGCCAGGCGCACGGCCAGTTCCGGGGTGATCTCGACGTTGATCAGGCCCGAGACCCCGCGCGGCCCGAACAGGGAGCGCTGCCCCCTCGACTCCCAGACGACATTGGAGCTGACCACCGCCCCGGCCTCGATGGTCTTGAAGGGGTAGACCTTGACGTCGTTGTGCACGTAGGCCTCGGACTCGATGACGCAGTCCTCGCCCACGACCGCGCCCTCCTCGACGCGCACCGCGGACATGATGTCGGTGTTCTTGCCGACCACCGTGCCGCGCAGGTTGGCGCCGCGTCCGATGAAGACGTTGTCGTGCAGGACCGTGCGGTGGGCGAAGGCCTCCGCGCGTACGACGGCGTTGCTGCCGACGACGGAGTACTCGCGCAGCTCGGCGCCGGCCTCGATCTTGGCGTAGTCGCCGATGAACAGCGGACCCTTGAGTACGGCGCTGGGGTGGACCTCCGATCCCTCCCCGACCCAGACGCCGGGCGCGACCTCGAAGCCGTCGATGTCGACGTCGACCTTGCCGGACAGCACGTCGGCCTGGGCACTCAGGTAGCTCTCGTGGGTGCCGACGTCCTCCCAATAACCGTCGGCGACGTACCCGTAGAGGGGTTCCCCTTCGGCCAGGAGCTCGGGAAAGACGTCTCCGGACCAGTCCACGACCTCGCCCTCGGCCACTCTCTCCAGGACCTCGGGCTCCATGATGTAGATGCCGGTGTTGACGGTGTCGGAGAAGACCTGGCCCCAGGTGGGTTTCTCCAGGAAGCGCTGGATCCGGCCCTGTTCGTCGACGATGATGATGCCGAACTCGAGCGGGTTGGGCACCCGCTTGAGGGCGATGGTGACCTTGGCGCCGCTCTCGCGGTGGAAGCGGACCATGTCGGTGAGGTCGATGTCGGTGAGCGCGTCACCGGAGATGACCATGAAGGGTTCGCCGCGCAGGTGTTCCTCGGCGTTCTTCACACTGCCGGCTGTTCCGAGCGGTACTTCCTCGGCGACGTAGTTCAGCTTCATGCCGAGTTCCTCGCCGTCACCGAAGTAGTTGCGGATCAGGGTGGCCAGGAACTGCACGGTCACGACGGTCTCGGAGAAGCCGTGGCGGTGGAGCAGGCGCAGCACGTGCTCCATGATGGGCTTGTTGACGACCGGTAGCAGCGGTTTGGGCTGGTTGGCGGTCATCGGGCGCAGACGGGTGCCTTCGCCGCCGGCCATCACCACGGCTTTCATGGGGGGCGTGGGCTGGGGGGTGCCGGTGGAGGCGGCCCCGGGCTCGGTCGGGGTACTCATCACCGGAACCTCCGTACGGCCGCGCGTGCGGGGGATCTGGTGTGTTCGTGCGGCAGGCGACGCGCACCGTCGCGCGCGGCGGGACATGTGCTCATGCGGAGACGACACTCCCTTTCCATCAGGATGGACTCGGGGTGAGCCGTCCCGCCGGGCGTCAGCGGTCTCCGGCGCCTCCGGATCGGGTCGACCCGGCCCCGTGGCCCGGGGTGTCGCCGCCGGGGGCCTCGTGGGGAGTACCCGCTCGATCAGCGCGTTCGTCGCGTCGGGTCCGGCCGATCAGGCGCAGACCCTGTACGGCGTAGAGCAGTCCGGCCCACCAGTAGAGAGCCGTTCCCCACAGGGCGAAGGCCCAACCCATGATTCTGGCTCCGTCTCCGACGACCCCGGGGTATCCGGCCAGGAAAAGCAGGGGGAACGCGTAGAGGAGACACAGCGTCGCGGCCTTGCCCGCGAAGTTGACGGGCAGCGGACCGTAACCGAAGTGGCGCAGCAGAGGCAGGGCACCGATGATGAGCACGTCGCGCAGTACGAGGATGGCCATGAGCCACCACGGCACGATTCCGCGCACGACCAGACCCAGCAGCGCCGCGAAGATGTAGAGCCGGTCGGCCAGGGGGTCGAGTACCTGTCCCAGCTTGGAGGCCTGGTCCCAGGCGCGGGCGATCTTGCCGTCGAGCCAGTCGCTGAGACCGGCCAGGGCCAGCACGACCAAGGCGAGTACGTCGGCCCTGGGGACCAGGACGAGCCACAGGAACAGCGGCACACCCAACAACCGGAGCATGCTCAGGAGATTGGGAACCGTCCAGATGCGGTCACTGACCGCCGGGCTGCCCACATCGCCCCCCGCCGTGAGTCTGCCGTCGTGATCCGATCGCCCCATGGCGCCAACGATAACCGGCGGGCATCGGTCGCCCCTCCGGCACACTGCACGCTGCTGCCACCTGCGTTCCGTTCGCGTGGCGTTCGTCCGCGCACACCGGCCCTGCGTGCGTGGACGATCGCCCGTCAATCGTAGCGCGTACGTTTAGTCCGCTTTTACATGAAGTGCGAGGCTTGGCCTGTTTGTACGTTCGTCCTCCACAAGGACCAACGCAGCGCCGGGCCGACGGGTTCCCGTGTGATCCCGGTGGCACCCGGTCGACCCACCCTGCGGTGCCGAGTCCCGAGAGCTCCGGGGCGCTTCACCCGGGCAGGGCCTTGCCGATCTCCAGCAGGGCCTCGGGGCCGGTCGGCTCGCTCGCGCGGAGGCCGAGTTCGACCGTGCCCAGGTCGGCGAAGCGCTCCCGGGTGGCCCGCAGCGCCTCGTCGGTGTCGGGTCCCGCGGCGCCCGGCTCGGGGATCTGGTTGATCACCACGGGCGCCAGCGCGAACCCGGCGTCGGAGAGCTGCTCGACAGCGCGTGCGGTCTCGGCCAGCACCATGCGCCGGGCCAATGACACCAGCATGACCTGCGAGTCCCGGCGCAGGAGCACCGCGGCGTGCTCCAACCGGTGGCGGCGTTCGTTGAGGCGCCTGAGGAGCGGGTCCTCGGCCATGTCCGGTCCGCGGTCGGAGACCACGTCGGCGAAGGCCTCGGCGCGGGCGGCCCGCTCGCGTTGGCGGGTCAGGCCCAGCACCCACGGAGTGAGCAGGGTGGGCAGGTTGAGCAGGCGCAGCAGGTGGCCGGTCGGTGCGCTGTCCACGACCAGGGCGTCCCAGCGGTCACCGACCTCCTCCATCCGGTCCACGAGCAGGTCGGCCAGCGCGGACTCGGCCATCCCCGGGCTCGCCCCGGCCTGCTTCAGGTGCCGGTGGACGGCCGGCATGATCTCGTGCGGCACCGCGTCCTGGGCATCGTCGGCCACCTGGGCGATACGCCTGCGCACGGCGGCGTCGGCATCGGGTTCAGCCGCCCACAGGTTCGGGGCTACCTCGACCGGCTCGTCCCCCAGGTCGCGTTCCAGGGCGTCCCCCAGTGAGTGGGCCGGGTCGGTGGAGACCACCAGGGTGCGCAGCCCCTGCCCGGCCAGGGTCAGGCCGCGGGCGGCGGCCAGGGTCGTCTTGCCCACGCCGCCCTTGCCCCCGACGAATGTGATGGGCGCGCTCAACAGCATCCTCCTGGACCGCCGAAATCGTCCCGCCCCATGCGCTGGTGCCATTCGTGCAGGTCGGCCACCATGTACGGGATCAGGTCCAGTGTCTCGTAGGCGACGGGGTTGTCCACGCCGAGGGACTCGGTGAGCAGCAGTGCGCGCAGGGTGTCCTGCTGGGTACGGGCCTCGCGTTCGCGGGCACGGCCCCAGCGCGCCTCGAAAACCTGCTGGTGGAAGTCCTCGACGCGGCGCCAGGCCCTCACGGTGCGGCGCCAGGCCCGGCCGAAACGGCCGGACCCGGCGTCCTCGTCCCCGGCACTCACGGGGTCTGTCCCCGTGTATGGCCGTGGTCGGTGCGGTGCACCTACTTCTCCTCCTCCGGGCCGGTCGTCTCGTCCGGCTCCTGCCCGTCCCTTCGGTCACCGACGACGATGCCGCCCTCTGCCACGACCTGGTCGGTCTCGGACGAGGGGTCGATCGGATCGGCGGTGCCCCGGAGGGCGTTGCGCAGGGCGACGAAGGCCTCGACGATCATCCACAGCGCGAGCACCAGGATGACGGCATCAAGCGGAGCCAGCAGGAACGTGTCCAGTGCGCTGCCGGTGTCGATGAAGCCCACGAGCTGCTCGATGAGCGCCCACACCGTCATGAACAGCAGGAACACCAGCGGGATGACGACCATGATCGGGTTACGGCCCCGCTTGGCCACCCACACCGCGATGACGGCCAGCGCCAGGCCCGCGGTGAGCTGGTTGGTGGTACCGAAGAGCACCCAGAGCGTTCCGAGGGCGAAGTCGCCGGGGACCATGGCCAGGCCGAAGGGCAGGCCCACCGCGACCAGCGTGGTGAGCGCCAGGTTGCGGGAGAACCCGCGGAAGGCGCGGTTGGCAGAGCTGCCCGTCGCGAAGCGGTCGGCCGCCAGCAACGACATCTCCTGCAGGATGTAGCGCTTGAGGCGGACAGCGGTGTCCAACGTCGTCACGGCGAAGCTGATGATGATGAGCGCGCCGAAGACCTGCGCAGTGCCCTCCGGGATGCCGAGGTTGCCGGCGAACCCGGCCACACCGTCGACGAACATGCCCTGCGGGTCGGCGCCGGCGTCGTCCCAGGTGGCGTAGAGGGAGGACCACTCGATGCCCTGGTTCGCGCCGAACAGCATGACACCGGCGGTGCAGGCCAGGATCGAGGCCAGGGCGAGGGAACCCTCACCGAGCGCGGCCATGTAACCCACGTACCGGGAGTCGGTCTCCTTGTCGATCTGCTTCGAGGTCGTGCCCGAGGCCACCAGGCTGTGAAAGCCCGAGACGGCACCGCAGGCGATGGTGACGAACAGCAGCGGGAAGATCGAGGGCGAATCGGCGGGCACGTCGTCGCGGAAAGCCGGTGCGGCGATGGTGTTCATGCCCACGAGCACACCTGCGGCGACCACGACCAGGGCAAGGACCAACTGGTGCTGGTTGATGTAGTCGCGCGGCTGCAGGAGCATCCACACCGGCAGGCGCGAGGCGATGTAGGCGTACAGGAACAGGATGAGGATCCACAGGACGGTGCTGCTGATACCGATGGCCTCGGCGACCGGGTCCAGGGTGATGGGGATCTGCTGGCCCAGCGGGATGCAGGCGTAGAGCGTGACCAGTGCGATCAGGGAGGGGATGATCGCCGCGGTGCGCTTGCGGTAGACGATCTGGCCGACGGCGATGGCCAGCGGCAGAGACACGGCGGTGGGGAGCACGGCGGCCGGGTGCTGTTCCAGCAGACCGGCCACCACGATGGCGAAGACGGCGTTCACCATCGTGACCAGGAAGAAGATGATCAGCAGGAACAGCACTCGCGCACGTCGGCTGATGACGTCGCCGGCCAGAGTGCCGATGCTGCGGCCCTTGTGGCGGACCGAGACGGCGATGGAGCCGAAGTCGTGGGCACCGGCGGCGAAGATGGTGCCCAGCACCACCCACAGCAGAGCGGGACCCCATCCCCAAAAGACGGCGATGGCGGGCCCGACGATCGGGGCCGCGCCGGCCACGGAGATGAAGTGGTGGGCCAGGACGATGTGCTTGTTGGTCGGAACGAAGTCGACACCGTCGTTGTAGGCGTGCGCCGGCGTGACGAAGCTCGGCTCCAGCGCGTAAACCCGTTTGGCCAGGTAGACGGAGTAAAAGCGGTATCCCAGGGCGAAGAGCGCCAGGGTACCGAGGAGTACCGCTGCTGCGGGCATAGGGGGAGACGTCCTTACTGCTGAGTGTCCCAGATGGTGAGACGTTGAAAAGGTGCCCAGGTGGGGGCCGGTCCTTTAAGGTGCCACAGAAGTTAACATGCGTGATACTCCTCCGAAAGGTACGACCTGTGCAGGACTTTCACGATCTGTGGCGGCGCTCACCGGTCGCCGAACTCAGTTGGCTCTCCCCCGGCGGCCCGTCCGGTATTCCCGTGGTCCCGTTGGACGACGGCGGCCGGCCGTGCGCCGCGCTGCCTCTGTCCCTGCTGCCGGAGATCGACTCCCTACCAGGGCGGGCCGCGCTGAGCGTGACGCTCCCCGGGGTGGCCGATCCCGACCGTCCCGGGCAGGTGGCCGTGGGCCCGGTCGAGGTGCGCCCGGATCCACGAGGAACGCTTTTCGGTGGAGAACTCGTCGAGCAGGAAGCGCACAAACACCCGCCCACGCGCCTGCGGGCCGGCAGTCTGATGGCCCGGAACGAGAATTGGTGGTGGATGGGGCGTGCTCTGGTATTTCTCTCCGAGGCGCAGAGCGTCCACACAGTGAGACCGAGGTCCTCGGCCGACCACGCGCTGCTGGTGCGCGAGGAACACGGCGATCCCGCGGTCCGGGTGGTCTCCTGCCCCGACTGGTCGGTGCGCACCGACCGCCCGTCCCTGCCGTTGACGGACGCGGGCGGAGCCGATCTCGAGGGACGGGGCGAGAAGGCGCTGGTCTTCGGGCACCAGGCCAGCCCCGACTTCGAACGCTGGGAGCGCTGGACCCGCGAGGGGACCCTGACCGGGAACGACCTGGCCGTCATCTCCGCCGAGGGCGGCCCGGACCCCTGCCCCAAGCCGTTCGGGCTGTTGGAACGCCTGCGCAACCACCGCGAGGTCGAGCGCGCCTGCACGGCCGGTGTCACCGAGCTGGAGCGCCGCGAGCGTCTCTGATCCCTCACCCTTGCGCCGCCGCTCATCCGAGGATGCGGGCCGCCTCGCGCAGCCCCGACAGCATGGCCCCGTGCACGGTCGCGGTGTGTTCGACCTCGGTGGCCTCGCCCGCGAAGAAGACCCGCTCCCCGATCGGCTCTGCCAGCACGGTGCGGTCGTCGTCGGTGGAGCCCACCGCGGTGAAGGAGAAACTGCCCCGGGCGAAGGGCTCCTCCATCCAGTCGGTGAGCAGGTGGTCGACCGGATCGGGCGCCTTGCGGAACATGGTGCGGATCGAGGCCATGGCGTGCTCGACGGCCTCGCCCTCCTCCATCTGCGCCAGAAAACGGGCCGCGCGCCCCCCGTTGCGGCAGATCAGGACCGGTTCTCCGAGGACCCGTTGGGCCGCGTACCAGTGGAACCAGGCGCCCTCCTCGGTCCCCAGGTGCACCAAGACCTCGGCATCGCCCCAGAAGACGTCGTCGAAGCGGAGGAAGAGTTTCTCCAGACGCCCGTTGCCGAGCCGTTCGACCGCGCCGGTCTTGTCCTCCGAAAGGCCGGGTTCGAACGAGACTTGACCGGCCTTGAGCACGCCCAGCGGCAGGGTGACCAGGACCCGGTCTGCGGTCAGGGTCTCCGAACCGTCGGGGGTGTCCACCGCCACGCGCACGCCGTCGCCGTCGTGGGCGATCGATGTGACCACGTGTTCCAGGCGCACGTCGAGGCCGCGCGCGAGGTGGTCGGTCAGTTGGCTCATGCCGTCGGGGAAGACCACGTCGTCGCCGCTGAACTCGTGCAGGGAGGCCACGGCGGGGAAGGCGATCTCCTCGGCCTCGGCGCCGTGGTCGGCCTCGGCCATGCGGTGGGCGATCTCTTTTGCGTCGCGGGCGCGGCCGCGGAAGAGGTTGGCGTCGAGCAGGGCCTGGTCGATGCCCTCCTCCATGGACTCGCGTTCGCCGGCACCGACCGTGGTCCAGTACATGTGCTCGTACAGGAGGTTGACGTCCTCCATGTTGCGCCGGTGGCGGTCGAAGAGCAGGCGCCGGCCCTTGGGGTCGTAGGCCGTCTCGGTGGTGCGGTTGAAGGCGGTGGTGCGCACGCCGGTTTCCCGGACCAGGGCGGACAAGGGGTTGTTCTCGTCGCCGTGCATCCAGGACGCCCCGGCGTCCAGGACCGTGCCCTCCCAGTCGTGCACGGAGTGGATGCGCCCCCCGGTACGGGCCCGGCCCTCGACCACGGTGACCCGCTCGCCGGCCTCGGCGAGGCGGTCGGCAGCGGCCAGACCCGCCATGCCCGCACCGACGACGAGGGTGTGCCCGCGCCCGGAGGCCGACTCACGGCCGCGCGGCCCGGGTCCTGTGTGCTCCGGACCGCCGTCGGCGACCTCCTCCTCGGTGATCTCCCCGCTGACGTCCCCCCGGTCAGCCATGGCGCTCCCCCTTGCATGCTCGTCGGACAGTGCGACCCTACGGTCGCGGTGTGTCCCCGGTCTCGGGGACACACCCGGGCCGGTGGAGCGCCTCCGCCCCACCGGCCCGGGCCGTCACTCACCCCTGCGAGGGCGGGTGGCCCTGCTCGTCCTCCAGCTCGATGCGTTCGCTGAGGCGTGTGCCCTGCACGTGTTCCTCGTGACTGACCATGCGCTTGCGCACGTGGACGCGTTCGACGGGCACCTGCTTCTTGGAGACCACGGTCCGTTCCTCGTAGAGGGTGAAGACCTGTTCGTCCTCACCGATCGGAACGTCGAGGTCTTCGCCCTCGTCGGAGGCGTCCACGGGGTGGCGCTCGACCTCGAGCTCCTCCCGGCGCAGGGTCACGGTCTCGTCGTAGTCCTCGGTGTCGACGTACCGGTGCAGGCGCGCACGGCCGATCTCGACACGTTCGACACCGATGTCGACCTGCTCTTCCGAACGGGTCATGGTCACGTCCTCGGCGAAGGCCTGATCATCGCCGGTCTCGGGGCTGGTGTCGGCCTCGACGCCGGCACCGGCACCGGAGGCCGGGGCTGTGTCGGAGGCGACCGGCATCGGCACGGTGTCGGGCCGCTGCGTGCTCCGGGCCTCCGGGACAGAGGACGTCGGAGCGCCGGCCTCGGGCATTGCCGTTCCGGAGGCGGCACGGCCTTCGGTGCCGGTGTCGGAGACGACCCCCGGGGTCCCGGACTCGGTGACAACGTCTTCGGTCCCGGTGGTCCCGGCCGTCCCGGTGTCGGTGGCGGCCCGGGTGCGCGGCCCGGTGGCGGCCACCGGCGGTGCCGTTTCGGCGTGCTCGTCACCCGGTCGCATCGAGGCGTCGGCCTCGGAGTATCCGGTCCCGGGGTGCGTGCTGTCGTCGGTCTCGCGTTCCATCACCGGCACGTCGGAGTAGCCCCGCTCGTGTCGGCCCGCCCGCTGGCTCGGGACCATGATGCGCTCGGCGTAGTAGTCCCTGACCTCCGCCTCCGTCTCGGGTGAGATGTGGGTCCCCGAGTCCACGTGCGGCGCGTCCTTCACGGTGGACTTGTCGTAGGGGACCTGGAGGTCCTCCTGGTGGGGTTGGGCCCCCTGCAGAGGCACCAGGGTCTCCTTGCGCCCGAACAGTCCGGTGTGAACCGAGACCCAGCTGGGTTCGTTGGTTCGGTCGTCAAGGTAGACCTGGTTGATCTTGCCGACGCTGTGCCCCTCGCCGTCCAGGAGCTGGTGTCCGATGAGGTTCTCCGGCCTGAGGTCGTGTGCCACGGTCTTCCCCGTTCGTGGATGGTTCACGTCACTGGGGCGCCTGCGGGTCGCCCCCGCCGGGCGGTCGGCCCCGGGGGCCTTCCGCTCCGCACTGCTGCGGTCTCATACCCGTACATATCAGGCACGATGATGACGCCCCCACAGGGTGAACCGAACACAGACCGAGCTTTGACCGGACCTTGGGCACTACACGAAGCGCCCGCCACCGGTCGGGCCGGCGGCGGGCGCGGGGTTTCAGGGGTGGAAGATCAGACCTTGCGCCACTCGGGCACCCAGGCGCCGTCCTCCACGGTGTAGTCGCCG
This sequence comes from Nocardiopsis salina YIM 90010, assembly GCF_000341025.1. Classification (GTDB taxonomy): domain Bacteria; phylum Actinomycetota; class Actinomycetes; order Streptosporangiales; family Streptosporangiaceae; genus Nocardiopsis; species Nocardiopsis salina. The sequence goes on from NZ_ANBF01000021.1 coordinate 25,590, forward strand.
AACAGCGCCGGGGCCTCCTCCTTGAGGGTGCTGCCGATGCGGTCGAAGAGCAGGCGGATCTCCTCCTCCGCGCCGGGGGCGGTACGGGCCTCGATGGCATGGCGCAGGGTGCGCACATTGGCGGTCCACACCAGGCCTGTGGCCACACCCTCGGGGGCGAAACGGCGCATGAAGGAGGTCTTGTGCTTCTTCTCTGCGAACTTGACGCCCTCGTCGTCCAGACCGAAGTGCTCGGCCATCCAGAACTGGAAATCCTCCATCTGGCGGAGCATCTGGCCGGCGCGTTCCATGAGCTCGGGGTCGTCCTCGGCCCAGTCCGGGAACCAGAAAGGCAGGTCGGTCAGGCGCACGAACCGCAGCGACTCCTGGGAGACGGCCACACCGGGACGGTGGCGGATGAGCTCGTGGGTGAGCACCCGGGAAACGTTGTGGAGCACGAAGCTGAAGCTGATGTGCTCCAGGACCGAACCGTGCATGCTGCGCAGGAGGTTTCCCAGGTAAGCGTCCTGGTCGGTGCGCACGCGGGTGACGTTGGGGTTCAGGCCCGGTTCCCAGGAGCGGTAGCACAGGCGGCCAGCGAACTCGGCGAGGTTCTGCGGGTCGTTCAGATGGGTGTCGAGCTCACCGCGGTCGAACCGCTCCAGCCACGCCTCTCCACCGACCTCCTTCAGGTAGTCGGTGATGGCGTCGTAGTCCACCTGCGGACGCGCGACCAGTCGTACCTGCGGCTCGACCCTCTGCACTGCTTGCCTCCCGTCGATTCTCCCCCGCTCCGGGCACGCGTGAGAGCCGTGGCCTGATGTTTTCCCAGGACACGGGTGCACGGGTGGGGCGGGGCTGAACAGCCATGTACGAGGGTACACGGCCGCGCTCCGGCCCCGGCCCGCTCGACCGGGGTCGGAGCCCTGGTGGGGGCGTCAGAGGCCGAGGAAGGCACCAGGTGTCAGGGCGAGCCCGACGACGATGAGCACAATGCCCCACAGGAGCTGCCCCCGGATCACCCCCAGCACGCCGGAGACGAGAACGATGATTCCGAGGATCGTGAGTAGAAGTCCCATACCGGCCCCCTGTCCGTTTGCAGAACACGCAAACCCACCCCGAGGATGAATAACCGCCTCACCGCAGGTGGATCCGGTATGAATGATCTCTCTGCTGCAACTGCTACTGGTGGGGCCGGGTCCGTCCGGGGCCCGCGGGCCCCGGACGGACCGCCCGGAGTGGCCTCAGCGCCGTGCCGCACGCAGGGCGCGGGCCACGATCTGCTCGCCCACCCCTGCGGTGAGGATCGACTCGGGGTGGAACTGCACCGCGGCCCACCCTGTGGCGGGGTCCTCCACACCCATGACCACCGGCCCCTCGTCGGCCTCGCCCTCGAGCACGGCGGTGACCTCGTACCCCTTGACCAGGTCCGGAAGCGTGTAGGTGGAGTGGTATCGCGCCGCAGGGAACCGGTCGTCATCGCCGAGGCCGCTGAGCAGGGAGCCGCCGACGACGCGGACCCGTCCGGGCTTGCCGTGCACCGGTCGGTCCAGGGTGCGCAGCTCTCCCCCGGCGTGCTCGACCATGCCCTGCAGGCCCAGGCACACGCCCAGGACGGGCAGGTCGCGGGCGGCCAGGGCGTCGAGCAGGCCGTTCATGCCGAAGTCCTCGGGCAGGCCGGGACCCGGGGACAGCACCACCAGGTCGGGGGCCAGGCGGTCCAGGAGCTCGGGCGCGAACCCGTAGCGCACCGTCGTGACCTCGGCGCCGTGGCGTCGCACGTAGTCGGCGAGGGTGTTGACGAAGGAGTCCTCGTGGTCGACGAGCAAGACCCGAAGCCCCTCCCCCGCGGCCTCGGCACTGGTTTCGGCGGGTGGCTGGGGGGCGGCGGACGCCTGCTCGGCACGGCCGGCCTCCTCACAGGCGGCGAGGGTCTCCATGAGTGCCCGGGCCTTGAGGAAGGTCTCGCGCTCCTCCGCCTCGGGGTCGGAATCATAGAGCAGGGTGGCACCGGTGCGTACCGCGGCGACGCCGTCGCGGATATGGGCGGTGCGCAGGGTCAGGCCGGTGTTCATCGACCCGTCGAAGTTGATGACGCCGACCGCGCCGCCGTACCAGCGGCGCGGGCTGGACTCGTTCTGCTCGATGAAGCGCATCGCCCAGGTCTTGGGGGCGCCGGTGACGGTGACCGCCCACATGTGGGTGAGGAAGGCGTCCAGCGCGTCGAAGTCGCGGCGCAGGGTGCCCTCGATGTGGTCGACGGTGTGGATCAGGCGCGAGTACATCTCGATCTGCCGGCGCCCGATGACCCGAACACTGCCCGGCTCGCACACGCGGGACTTGTCGTTGCGGTCGACGTCGGTGCACATGGTCAGCTCCGACTTCTCCTTGACCGACGACAGGAGTTCCTGGATGTTCTCGGCATCGCCCAGGGCGTCCTCCCCCCGGCGGATGGTGCCGGAGATCGGGCAGGTCTCCACCCGCCGGCCCTCGTCGGAACGGCCACTGACCCGGACGAACATCTCCGGGGAGGCGCCGACCAGGTACTCGCCCCCGCCGAGGTTGAAGAAGAACTCGTAGGGGGCGGGGTTGCGCTCGCGCAGCATCTCGTAGAAGCGGGCCGGGGAGGAGCAGCGTGCGTAGTTGCGGTGGCCTGGCACGACCTCGAAGAGATCGCCGCGGCGGAAGCGCTCCTTGGCTCGGGCGACGACCTTCGCGTAGGAGCCGGGTTCGGGACCGGCGGGCACCTCGGCGGCCTGCACGGTCGGGGTGGGTGCGGTCTCGCGCGGCAGCCCCTCGGTGGTGTCCTCGGCGCGGTCGCCCCCGGCCGGAACGGTGAACTCGTAGGTGTACCGCACGCAGGTCTCGCGCTTGCGGTCGCGCACGACGACGGCGTCGGGCAGGTGCAGAACGAGGTCGCGGTCCTCGGGGTCGCGGTCGATGTGGCGCTCTACGGGTTCGAACTGGAACGCGAGATCGTAGCCGAAGGCGCCGTAGAGTCCGAGATTGGGGTCGTCGGGGCTGGACATGGCGCCCACGAGAGCGCGCACGGCGGTGAAGACGCTGGGCCGACGGCTGCGCTCCTCCTCGGTGAAGAAGACGTCGGGGTCGGGTTCGGGCACGGTCAGTACCGCGCGGTCGGCGGTCTCGGTGTCGAGGAGGGCGACGCCGGACAGCGCGCGGGCGAGCACGGGCATCAGGACCTTGCCGCGGTCGTTGAGCGCTTCGACGGTGACGACGCGTCCGCGGGTGGAGACCTCGGCGCAGGGGTCGACGTAGCCCAGGTGCCAGCGGTCGTAGCGGCCCGGATACTCCATGCCGGAGGAGAGGACGCCCCCTCGGCGCCCCTCGACGTCGCGGACGAGGGTGGTGAGTACCTCGGGGTCGCAGGGGGTGGCGCGGCGGTGGACGGTGACCCCGCCCTGGGTGCGGTGGGTGCTGGTGTACTCGTCGGTGGGCTGCACGGCCGGTCCTTTGCGGAAGCTGGTCGGTGGGGACCGCATGCCCGGGGCCGTGGGGACGAAGAACGACCGCCGGTGCGGGCGGTCGCTGTCACGTGGGTACGCGAACTCCTCGAGCGCCGCCTAGAGGCGGCGCCACCACTGGGCGCGGGTNGCATGGGCACGAGTGTAGCGCCTGGCGGGGTCTGCTGGGGAGGGAAGGCGGAGTGAGTCGGGACGCAGCATCGAGAGACCACGGAAAAGGAGCCCCGTGTTAATATACGGAGCCCTCTGACTCAGAAATCGATGAATCCACACATCTTCCAAGCTCAGGATATCACCTTTATGAACCACGGTCAACAGCACCCCGAGGGCTCCGCCGACACCTCCGCCGAACGCGCGGCCCTGGCCACCGAACAGGCCCGGGTCGACGTGATGTACCGGCGCCTGGACGAGCTGCGCGAGAACACGGACGGCCGGCTCGCCGAGGCCCACTCCCAGGAGCGTTCCGGGTACGCCGCCCTGGAGGAGCGTGAGACCCGCGCCTTCGAGCACGCCCGGCGACGCGCCCAGCTCGGCTCGGTCGAGGAAGGGCTGTGCTTCGGCCGCATCGACCTCGCCCACCCCGGAGAGGAGGAGCCCGAAGCGCGCTATGTGGGACGCATCGGCCTACGCGACGCCGAGCACGAGACGATCCTGGTGGACTGGCGCGCCCCCGCTGCACGGCCCTTCTACGCTGCGACCCCGTTCGACACCCAGGGGGTGACCCGCCGCCGCAGCCTGCGCGTGCGCCGACGCCGTGTGGTGGGCCTGGACGACGACGTGCTCGACGCGGAGCACCTGTCGGAGTCCGAACGCAGCGGGCTGGTGGGCGAGGCCGCGCTGCTCGACTCGCTGCAACGCGGGCGCACCGGGCGCATGGGCGACATCGTGGCCACCATCCAGGCCGAACAGGACCGGGTCATCCGAGCCCCGTTGTCCGGGATCATGGTGGTCCAGGGTGGGCCCGGTACCGGCAAGACCGTGGCGGCCCTGCACCGCGCGGCCTTCCTCCTCTACACCCACCGGCGGGTGCTGGAGCGGCGCGGTGTGCTGGTGGTCGGCCCCAACCCGGCGTTCCTGCGCTACATCGGCGACGTTCTGCCCGCGCTGGGCGAGAGCGAAGCGGTCATGCGCACCCTCGGCGAGCTCGTGCCCGGGGTGCACGCCACCGGGCACGACGGCCACGAGCGCGCCCGCGTGAAGGGATCGGCACGGATGGCCGACCTCGTGCGCGCCGCGGTCGAGGACCGCCAACGCGGCCCGGAGCGGGCCTTCGGAACCGAGGACCTGCACGTGGAGACCGACTCGGGAACGGTGACGGTGCCCGGGGCGGTGTGCGCACAGGTGTTGGAGACCGCGCGGGGGCTCGGACTGGCGCACAACGTCGCCCGCAAGTACGTGGTCACCACACTGCTGCGGGAGATCGCTCGGGCCGAGGCGCATCTGCTGGAGCGCCCGGTGGACGAGGAGGACCTGCCGTTCCTGGCCGAACGACTCTGGTTCGAGGACCCGGTGCACGCCGCGGTGGAGGCCCTGTGGCCGTACTTGAGCGCCCAGCAGTTGTTGGCGGAGCTCTACGCCGACCGCGAGGCCATCGACCGGGCGGGCGACCGCGCCGACCTGGACAGCGGCGAGCGCGACCTGCTGTTCCGCGAGGCCGGAGCGCCGTGGACGGTCGAGGACGTGCCGCTGCTGGACGAGGCCGCGGAACTGCTGGGGGAGGACAACAGCGCCGAGCAGGCCGCCGAGCGCCGCCGCAGGGCCGAGCAGGAGGAGGAGATCCACTACGCGCAGGGCGCTCTGGAGATCACCGGGATGCACGAGGACAACAGGATCGAGGTCGCCGACTTCGCCGCCCACCACCATGGCGGCGGCCCCGAGCGCACCACCGCCGACCGGGCCGCGGGCGACCGCGAGTGGGCCTACGGACACGCGGTCGTCGACGAGGCCCAGGAACTGTCGGCGATGGGCTGGCGGGCGATCGTGCGCCGGGTACCGACCCGTTCGCTGACGGTGGTGGGCGACCTGGCCCAGACCGGCGGTGCGGGCGGTGCCGGGTCCTGGACCGAGGCGCTGGAACACCACGCCCCGGGAAAGGTGCACGTGGAGCATCTGCGGGTCAACTACCGCACCCCGGCGCCGATCATGGCGGTGGCGGCGGACGTGCTGGCGGTGGCCGAACCGGGCCAGGAGCCGCCCGAGTCGGTTCGCACCGCGGGCGACGCACCGCGGGCGGTCGCCGTGGACGGCCCCTGGGAGGGGCTTCCGGGACTGGTCGAGGAGGAGCGCGGCGCGATCGGCGAGGGGCGTGTGGCACTGGTGACCGCGGACCGGCTGGTGGACGAGGTCGCCGCGGCCGTGCCCGGGGCGGCCCGGCCGGGACCGGGACGCGACGCGCTGTCGCAGGAGGTGGTGGCGCTGACCGCGACCGAGGCCAAGGGGTTGGAGTTCGACTCGGTCGTCGTGGTCGCCCCGGAGGCGGTCCTGCAGCAGCCGCGCGGGGCGAACGACCTGTACGTGGCGGTCACCCGGGCCACGCGGCGCCTGACGGTCGCGCACTCCGGGGACCTTCCCCCGGTGTTGGCGCGGTTGCGCGAGACCGCGGGGGTCTGACGGGGGCGTAGCGGTCGTGGGGGCCGTTCCCACGGGTTCTTGCCACCGGAGCGGCTTCGGCGCCGAACCGGTTCCAGCAGCAAGCCCCGGCGCGCGGACGCCGGGACGATGCCGCCCACCGTCCCTTCGCGGGCTGCCGGGTGCCGACCGGGGTTCCCCGGGAGGCATCACAGACGTGAACACCCGGCCTGCAGGGCGTTGTGCGGCCGGTCGTGTGCCCGCAGCCTCCGCGGAACGGGGCCGTTGGCGCCGCCGGAACCGTCCTGTCCTGTGAATTCCTGTGCACGAGCGTTGGCACAGCACGTTGCTGTACGTACAATCTGTACGGACAATAAGCGTCATGCCCTCGGGTGCAGCCACGCTCGGGGCTCCTGCGAACGGACATGTATGCGCGACAACCACGGGTCACCGGTCCCCCTCTTCCACTGGATGAACAAGATCCCCGGCGGGGCGATGCTCATCCCCCTGGTCCTGGGTTCGGTCATCGGCACCTTCGCCCCCGCCGCCCTGGACATCGGCAGCTTCACCACCGCGCTGTTCAAGGACAGCGCCATGCCTCTGATCGCGCTGCTGATCTTCGCCACCGGGACCCAGGTCAGTCTGCGCACGAGCGGACCGGTCCTGGCCACCACCGGCGTGGTCCTGCTGGGCAAGAGCATCGTGCCCGGTCTGCTCATCATCGCCCTGGCCATGGTCACCGGCCCGGAGGGCGTCTTCGGGATCTCGGTCCTGGCGATGATCGCCGCCGCCACCAACGCCAACGGCGGGCTGTGGCTGGCCATCACCGGGCAGTACGGGCGTGCCAAGGACCGCGGCGCCTACATCGCCGGCGCCGTCAACGACGGCCCCTTCTTCGCCCTGCTGTTCATCGGCGCGTCCGGCCTGGGCCAGATCCCGTTCGTGACCCTGCTCGCCGCGATCGTCCCGTTCCTGTTGGGTGTGCTGGTCGGCAACATCGACCACCAGTGGCGCGAGGTGCTCAAGCCGGTGCCCTCGATCGTCATCCCGTTCTTCGCCTTCGCGCTCGGCACCGACATCGACCTCGCCGACGTCGCGCAGGGCGGACTCACCGGGATCCTGCTCGGTGCGGTCATCACGCTCGTGACCGGCGGGTTCGTCTACCTCGGGTACCGGTTCCTGCTGCGCCGAGGCAAGGAGTCCGGCCTCGGTTTCGCCGCCGGTACCGCCTCCGGCAACGCGGTGGCCACTCCTGCGATCGTCGCCGCCGCCGACCCGTCCTTCGCCGCCTACGTCGGAACCGCGACGCCCCAGGTCGCAGCCAGCGTTCTGGTCACCGCGCTCCTCGCCCCGGTGGTCACGACCTGGGTCCTGCGCCGGGCCGGGTCCCAACCGGCCCAGGCCGAGAAGGCCGAGGAAGAGGCCCGGGCAGCCGCAGCGAACAGCACCGACGAGGAGGGACGCTCATGACCGGCCCCCACATCTCCGTGGTCGCCGACGACCTGACCGGAGCGGGCGACACCGCGGTCCAGTTCGTGCGTGCCGGGTGGAGCACCGAGCTCCAGCTCTCGGCCGCCGGCACCGCGGCCGAGGTCGTGGCCGTCACCACCGATTCGCGAAGCCTGCCCGCCGACGGGGCCGCACAGGCCGCCGGTCAGGCAGTGCAGGACCTGCGTGCCAACGGCGTCGACCTGCTCTACAAGAAGGTCGACTCGACCCTGCGCGGGCCCATCCGTTCCGAGATCGACGGGGTCCTGAAGGTGTGGGGGCCCGGGGCCGTGGCCGTGGTCTGCCCCGCCTTCCCCGCCAACGGGCGCACCGTGCGCGACGGGGTCCTGCTCGTGGACGGGGTCGAGGTCCACCGCACCGCCGTGGGCCAGGACCCGGTCACCCCGGTCACCGAGAGCCGCGTGGCCGAGCTCCTGGACGCCGAGCACGTGCGCCTGACCGGCATCGACGCCCGTGAGGACGCTGAACTCCTGCGCGCGGCAGGGCCCGTCGCTGTCGTCGACGCCGAGACCGAGGCCGACCTCGAACGTGTGGCCTCGGCCGTGGCCGCCCTGGGCCCGGACGCGGTTCCGGTGGGTTCGGCCGGGCTCGCCGCCCAGCTCGCCCGCACCTGGGCGCCCCGCCACACGAACGGCCCTGCCCTGGTCATGGTCACCTCGTTGCACCGCACCGCCCGCGACCAGGTCGCACGTCTGGCCGCCGAACCGGGCACCCGGGTGGAGCGCCCCGGAGCGGCCGACCTCGCCGATGAGGAGGCCTGGCAGTCCTGGAGCCGCAGTGTGCTGGAGCGCTTCGACGCCGGCGCTCCGCGCTTGGCTCTGGTGGCACCCGACGACCGCGACGGGGCGCTGTCCCCGGCCGACGTGGCCCGCCGTTTCGGGGCCCTGGCCGCACGCATCGCCGAGGAGCACACGCTCTCCGGTTACGTCGTCACCGGCGGCGACGGGGCCCGCGCCCTGACGACCCAGCTGCGGGCCCGCGCGATCGCGCTCACGGGCGAGGTCGCACCCGGTATCCCGATCGGCACCGTCTCCGGCGGTCCCCGACACGGGCTCACCATCGTCACCAAGGCGGGGGGCTTCGGCTCCTCGACCGCACTCCTGGACGCCGCCGACGCCGTCCGCCACACGAAAGGCCAGAGCACATGAGCCGACCCGAACAACGCCCCACGCTCGCCGTCACCCTGGGAGACGTGGCCGGCATCGGACCCGAGATCACCGCCAAGGCACTGCTGCACCACCCCGAGGTGCGTGATTGCGCCCGCCCGGTGGTCATCGGTGACGCCGACTCGCTGCGCCGTGCCGTGAGCGCGGTCGGCGGCGACCCGGCCGCCGTCAACCCGGTGGAGAATCCGGAACAGGCCGCCGACCGGGCGGGGATCATCGACATCGTCCAGAGCGGCCCGTCCCTGGGACACGTGCCCGCGGGCGAGCTCAGCGCCGACGCCGGCGACGGGGCGGCGCGGTTCGTCATCGAGGCGGTCGACCTGGCCGAGCGCGGCCTGGTGGACGGGATCGTCACGCCGCCGCTGAACAAGGCCGCCATGCACCTGGGCGGCCACCCCTGGCCCGGGCACACCGAGCTGCTCGCGCACGAGTTCGGGGTGAGCGACTACAGCCTCGTGCTCTCCGCCGGGGACCTGTCGTTCTTCCACCTGACCACGCACGTGTCGCTGCGCCGGGCCATCGAGGACGTCACCCAGGAGCGGGCCCTGGAGGTCCTGCGCCTGATGAGCGCCTTCGCCAAGGCCCAGGGCGACGCCGACGAGCCCATCGGGGTCGCCGGCCTCAACCCCCACGCCGGGGAGAACCGCCTGTTCGGGGACGAGGACGCCGACATCCTGGAGCCCGCCGTCGAGCGCGCCCGCGCCGAGGGCATCAACGCCCACGGCCCGCTGCCCGCCGACGCGTTGATCCCCGCCGCCGTCAAGGGCAAGTGGAAGCTGGTCGCGGTCTGCTACCACGACCAGGGCCACGCACCCTTCAAGGCCGTCTACGGCGACGACGGCGTCAACATCACCGCCGGCCTGCCCGTCGTGCGCGTCTCCGTCGACCACGGGACCGCTTTCGACATCGCTGGGCAGGGCATCGCCCGCGAGGCCAGTCTCGTGCTGGCGATGCGCCGCGCCGCCGAGCTGGCCCCCGGGTGGGGCCACGTGTGGCGGGCCACCAACCCCGGCGCCTGACCGGGGAGGGAACGGCGGCGGGCGCCCGGTCTGGGCGGACACGGGGCGCCCGCCACCGTGCGGCCGTAGCGGGGGCGCGGCCGCACGCGCACGATCCCCCGTCCCGGGGTTCCGGGGCGGGGGACCTGTTGTCGGTGGGGGCCTGGGGGAGGGTTTCCGGTCGGCGGGAGGCCGGGCCGCTCCGTGGTGGGGTGACGCGCTGCGGTACCGGCCCGGAGCCCGGCGGCACAGGTCCTAAAATGGCACCCATGCCTGTCGACCGCTCCGACCCCCGCCCCCTGCACGCCCAGGTGGCCGACGCCCTTCGCGCGGAGATCCGGGACCGGTCGATACCGCCGGGCGAGACCCTTCCCAGCGAGGCCGCGCTGCGCGAGCGTTTCGGGGTCTCCCGGAGCGTGGTCCGCCAGGCCCTGGGCACGCTGATCGACGACGGCAGTGTGCACCGCGCACGCGGTCGCGCCCCCGTGGCGGCCTCGCCCACCGAACATCACAGGCTCGTCCAGCGGGTCACCGGTCTGCACGACCAGTTCTCCTCCGAGGGCCTGAGCCTGTCCACGGAGGTACTGTCCCTGGAGCACGTGCGCACCGCCTCCCCCGCCGCCGCCCGCCATCTGGGCACCGACGACCTGCTGCGCCTGGAGCGCCTGCGTTCGGTCGGTGGGGAGCCCCTCTCCCACGTGCGCACCTGGCTCCCGCGGGTGCGGTTCAGCCACCTGACCACGCAGATGCTGAACGACGCGTCCCTGCACCGGGTCATGCGTGAACGGTTCTCTGCCTCCCCCACCAGCGGTCGGCGCCAGGTGCGTGCGGTGCCCGCGGACCCGCGGATCGCCCGCGGCCTCGGGGTCGCCGACCGGTCGCCGCTGCTGCTGCTCGAGGGCGGCACCTTCGACCAGGGCGGCACCCCGCTGGAGTGGTTCGAGAGCTGGCACCGGTCCGACCGGGTGGTCTTCGACATCGAGGCGGAGGACGGGGTGGACCGGGTCAGCCTCGCGCCGGCGCAGGAACGCGGGCACGCGGCCCCGGGTCCGGAGGCTTCCCGCGGGGCCGCGGACCGGCGGCAGGACCCTGGGGTGGAGCGTTCGGGCGGACCGGGTCTGGAGCGCGTGTGGGACCTGGTGGAAGAACTCCGCGCCGAAGTGGCCCACCTGCGCGAGCGGGGATGAACGGGCCGGGGCAACGGGGGCAGGTGCACGGGCACGGCTGATCCTCCCGTCTCCCCGGGTGGGCTTTGTTCCCGCTGTGACCGCGGTCTCGCGATCTCCCGTGAACCGACCGGTACCGGGTGCCGTCGGAGTGGGCGTACGCAGAACGAAGCAGTGAGGATCCCCCATGCCCCTGAAGGCCCGTCACGCCCTGCTCCCCCTGGCGCTCGCCCTGCCGCTGGCCGGGTGCGGCTCTCCGCAGGTCGAACTGGAACAGAGCGACCGGTTGGAGGCCCTGTTGCCCTCCTCGTCCGACTACCCGGACGCCTTCGACGTGGAGACCGTCGACATCACGGACGTCGAGGACGACGGTTCCACCGGCGGTGACTGGGACTCGATCTCGCCCGCCGAGTGCGAGGACGCGATGGACGGAGGCCCGGGCGACGTGCCCGACGAGGCCGCCGAGGGCGCCGCGCAGACCCTCACCCCTTCCTCCGACGACACCGAGCGCGTGTACGTGTACATGCTGACCTCCGGCGACTACGAGGAGGCCCCCCAGGAGGAGGCCGACTTCCGAACGATGCTCGACGCCTGCTCGACCATGACGGCCACCACCGACGGCACGGAGTTCGAGGGAGGGATGTCCTCCGCCGAGCCGTCCACACTGCCCGCCGGCGGCGAAGGCTTCACGATGGAGGTGGCCGGCGGCGGCGTCGAGATGGCCACGACGGTCGCGTGGGCACAGGTCGAGGACGTGCACCTCGTCCTCATGGGCATCACCATGGGCGACGGTGCGGAGGTCGACCCGTACGAGATGGCCCACGAGTGCGACTTCGACGACCGCGACTGCCGGGACCGCGTGACCCAGCGCGCCGAGTCCGACCTGCAGGACGAGATCGACGCGGAGTTCGACGAGGTGCTCGAGGCCGGGGTCACCGCTCTCGAAGCCGGCCTCTGATCCGCCCGCCGCGGGCACCAGGGGGTTCCCCGGTGCCCGCCCATGACTACCCCGCCGGGGCCGGTTCCCCGGCAAGCAGCTCGGCACACACCGCCTCGGGCTCAGCGAGGCAGCGCCACGCGGGCACTCTCACCGTGTGCACCCCCGCCATCTGCCCGAAGAGCACGGCTTCGTCCACGGACCGGTGCAGGGCCCGCCCCGGATCAGGTGCACCCGGTTCACCACTGCCCGCGGTGTCCACGTAGAGGGCGGTCCCACCGTGAGGGCCGCTGATCCACAGGTCACAGGTGTAACCGTTCCGGGTCGTCCGCGCCTCCGGTCGCACACCCGCGTCGGTGAGCGCCTCGAACAGGCGACCGCGCGCCTCGCCGGCCTCGGCACGGTCGTCCGAAGCGGTTGCGCGCGACAGATCCTGCAACAGACCTCCCCGCTCGCTCCAGTGTTCCCGGTCCCCCACCACGTACAGGCGGGCGCGGGCGCGCGTGACCGCGACGTTCCACAGGTTCTGTTGCCGGGCCGCCCAATCACCGGTTCCACGGTTGACACCCGCCGCGGCGGCCGGTGAGACCACGATGACGTCGCACTCGCCCCCTTGGAACGTGTGCGCGGTACCCACACGGATACGTTCGCCCACCTGGTCGCCGAGCCGGTGTTCGATCTCCCTGACATGTGCGGCGAACGGAGAGACGACCCCGATGTCGGCGTCCGGAGGCAACGTGCGCCACAGATCGCGGAGCAGCTCGATGACACGTTCGGCCTCCTCCGGGTTGCTGCACGAGCGCCCGCCCGGCCGTTGGGGGCGCCCCCGGACGTCGATCCACTGAACGGCACGGTCGGAGTCCACGGCCAGGCCGGCGGTCTGCGTGCGTACCGCCAGCCTGCCCGCATAGAAGCGACGGTTGACCGGGGCGACGATCTCGGGGTGGCAGCGGTAGTGCTCGTCCAGCCAGAGGACCTCCCCACCGGAGGACGCGAGTGCGGAAGCAGCCGCGTGGTAGGCGGAGGAGCCGCTGTGGATCAGGGCACGTTCCTCCAACCACTCTTGCCTCAACTGGTGCGTCGCCTGGATCCGACGATCCTCGTGGGGGCCGAGGGGGTGGACGGGCTGCAGCTGGTGGGGGTCGCCGATGACGAGGGCGCGCCGAGCGCGGTAGAGCAGGGGGATCAGGTCGGAGACGGTGCACTGGCTGGCCTCGTCGACCACCACCAGGTCGAACAGGCCGTCCGTGGGCGGGAAGACACCACGGACTGAACGGGATGTGGTACCCCAAGCACGTACCACCTTCACGAGCTTGGTCATGCCCTTCCACCCGGTCCCACCGGTATCCAGGTCGCGAAGGCGCTGTTCGAGGACCGAACGGCCCTCCCCGAGCGCCTGGGCCACGCGGGCCAGGAGGTAGGAGCGGCTGTCCTCTCGGCGCTCTTCGCGCACGTTCCCTATACGCTCCACGACCTCCTCGGCGGAGCCCTTGTCCTCGAGCGCGTCGAGGAGTGCCCGCCACTCGAGTTCCGTGGTGAGGAAGGCCAGCAGTGGGGCCAGCTCGGCCCGGGTGCCTGCCACGCCCAGGGCGCGGCGGATGCGCCACCGGTTCCACCATCCCAGCCAGCGGGACTCCAGGGCGCCTTCGACCCTGCGCGCCCAGGCGCGGATCGCCTGCCCGTCAGCGAAAGTTCCGGGGCCCACCCCGTCGGGCAGAGCCTCGATCTCCCGTGACCGCGACGCGGCCAGGACCGCCAGTCGGCGCTCGGTCTCACCGATGCTGTGCAGTTCGCTCCGTGCGTTCTCCAGGCGCCGCCGGTGCAGGGCCAGACGCTCCTTCGGCGTCTCCGGCTCGGTGTGTTCCCAGGACGCCGACAGGAGGCGGTTGAGAATCTCCCCCTCCTTGCCTCGCTTCTCCTTGTTGCCGGTGCGGACGACCAGGTCGGCCTCGCCGTGCAACCCGTTGACCCGGCCGACCACCTCGTCGACGGCGGCGTTGTTGGTGGAGGCGACGAGCACCGACTGTCCGTCGGCGACCGCCGTGGTGACCACGGAGGTGATGAGTTCACTCTTGCCCGTTCCCGGGGCCCCGGTGGCCACCGTCAGCGGCCGGGTCATGGCCGACGTCAGGATCTCCTCCTGCGCGGTGTTGCTCCGACCGGTGACCACGGGCAGGACGGCCGGCACCCGGGCCTCCGGCGCGGGCGGGTCGGAGAAGCTGGACAGCGCGGTGCCACGGATCCTGTCGATCTTGATGCCCGACCCACGGTGGTCGAGGTCCCCGAGGAGTTGCTTGACGGCGGCCCCGGCTGTGTCGGCCCGGTAGAGCATCGCTGCATTCTGGGCACCCTTGCGCGCCGCTCGCCTGACGTCCAACCGGTCGTTGAGTTCCCCGGCCACCAGGTCGTCGACGCGGGCGAACCCCACACGGTCACAGACCGATCGGGCCTTGTCCGCCAACCCGGAGACGCCGCTGCCGCCCCAGTCGGCCCGGAACCATTCGAGAAGCTGCTCGATGTCGCTCTCGTCCAGTTCCTCGGCGGAGACGAGCAACTCGCGGTTCAGTTCGGGATCCCCGACAGGTGCGAGGTAACGGCGCCCCTTCTTCTCGAGCACTTCCACGTCCATGGCGAACAAGGGCGCGACCTTGGTACGCCCCTCTCCGCCCTTTCCCGACGAGGTCGGGGAGAAGAGCACGGCCGGGTAGCCGTAGCGAAGGGTCTGCCCCTCCTTCTCGGCGGCCCGGGCAAGGGCGTCGGCGGCCCCGTGCAGGGCCCACCCTTCGGAAGCACCGCTGAGCAGCTGCTCCGACCCCATGTCGCAGACCGCGACCTCGCGGCCGTCGGCGTCCGGGAGCTGTTGGAGCACGCTCTGGCGCTGCAGGCAGTCCCGGTAGTAGTCCAGCAGCGACTCCCAACGCCAGGTCCCGTCCTCGTGGACGGCCTTCGGCCCTCGCGTCCGGTCGGCCCCGCCGGAACGGCCGTCCTGCCCGAGATCGGCCCCGTCCTCCCCGGCATCGGGGCCCGTGTCCCGGGCCTGTGCGTCCTGGCTCCCCGGGAGCGCGGCCGCTGTGGCCGAACCGGTGTGCCGTGCGAGGATCAGCGCTCCGCGCAGCCCCAGACCGAACCCCGTGACCCGTTGGGTACCGAGCCGGTCCACTTCGCGGTGGACGTACTGGTAGAGATCGATCGCATCGATCCAGCCGTCGCCGTTGGCATCGGGCGCGGCACCGGACAGGCCCCGGACCACGGCAGCGCTGAACGGCGAGGGCCGGATCCCGCCGGAGTTGTCGCCCTCGCGGGCCTTCTCCAGCGCCCCGGAGGCCGCCAGGACGTAGGTCCCTTCCCCGTTGTCGAGCTGGCGTTCGAAGTCCAGGGACTCCTCCTGCTCCGAGCGGGTGGCGAACCCGTCGGCGAAGGCGCCACCGTGGCAGCAGTCCAGCAACAGGACCTTGCTCTCCATGCGCGAGTCCTCGAACATGCGCTTGAGCGCCTCGGACGAGAGCGCCGTGCCTTCCAGGAGCTTGCGGCGCGTGTCCCGGAAGGCCAGGTTCAGCCGCCCCCGCTTGTCCTTGAGGCCGTGCCCGGAGAAGGAGACGAACAGCAGGTCGCTCGGCTTGCCGTCGTCGAGCGCCTGCTCCAGCACCTCCATGGCTTCGGCGCGGCCCGGGTCGGTGAGCGCCACGACCCGATCGAAGTGGCCGTTGTCGCGGAGCGCTCTCTCGATCTCGGCGGTGTCGGCCCTGGGGGACCGCAGGTCCTCGAGGTCGTCGTAGCGGTTCACCCCGATGAGGATCGCCGTCCGCATCAGCGCTCGTCACCGTCCTCGAGCGGCGCCCGCACCTCGGGGCCCTCCCCTGCCCCGGCCACGTTCAGGACACCGGTGCGCTCTTCGACGCCGGGTTCGTCGAGTGCGCGCACGTAGGCCTGCACGTCCTCGGGAGCGACCGGCCCCGTCACCGTGATCCTGGCCCCGTCCTTCTCGATGGTGACCGATTTCTGGCCGCTCTGTTCCAGCCAGTTCCCGATGACGGTGACCAGAGGGGTGAGTACCTGGCGCACCGCGACACCTGAGACGAACACGAGCCCCGCGACCGCCGTGAGGCCCCCGTCCCGAACGGCCGGCCCGGTTGCGGTCTCGGCCGCGTCCTCGCCCATACACACGTCGTCGACATCCAGGCGTCCGAGCCCGCGGACCAGACCTCTGGTGTGGCGGTCCGCCTCCTTCTCCGTGACGTCGTCCTGGAACTCGATCCTGGCCACGAGATCGCCCAACGGGCCCACCTGTGCACTTTCCGTTGTGGAAGGACGGCCGGAGCCGCCGCTACGCGTTGACATTCCGCACCGCTGGTTCTACCAAAAGGCGCTGTGCCACAGGGTTTCCGAGTGTCTCCGTGGCCGGATCCGGCCACGCGCGGCCGAGGGGCGGACGGCGCCGGAGGGGGATCCGGCGCCGTCCTCGGGGGTGGGAGGGGCGCACCGGGACCGCCACGGGGAGAGTCGGGACGACCCCGGTGCGGGCCGGGGGCCATCGGCTCAGGTGGCCGGGCCCACGGGGGCGGGTTCGTCCCAGGTACCGGTCCGGAGGAAGTTCTCCAGCGTCTTGGTGTAGGGGGTCAGATCCTGCCCGATGTGGGTCCGGACCCAGCCGTCGTCGTAATAGTTGTGCATGTACCGCTCGCCCTGGTCGCACATGAGCATGACGACGCTGCCGCGCTCTCCGTCTGCCAGCATCTCGGCCACGATGCGCAGCGCACCCCACAGATTGGTGCCCGTCGACGGGCCGGCTCGGTGGCGCAGGCGTGACAGCAGCAGGCGCATCGCAGCGACCGAAGCGGCGTCGGGAACCGAGATCATCCGGTCCACCACTCCGGGCAGGAAGGAGGGTTCCACCGTCGGACGTCCGATCCCCTCGATCCTGGAGGGCCGGCCCTGCACCCACGTGGCGGGGCCGCCGNGGGGAAGAACGCCGAGTTCTGCGGATCCACGACACACACCCGGGTGTCACGGCGGCTGAACCTGATGTGGCGCCCGATGGTCGCGCTCGTCCCTCCGGTGCCGGCGCCGACCACGAACCACCGGGGATCGGGGTGGCGTTCCTCGGCGAGCTGGCGGAAGACCGTGGCCGCCACGTTGTGGTCGTCACGGTAGTCGTAGGCGCGCTCGGCGTAGGTGAACTGGTCCATGAAGTGGCCCGCGGGGTCTGCCTGGGCCAGCCGGGCGGCCTCCTTCTCGATGTCACCGTCCTTACCCGGGTTGCGGACCTCGCCCCCGTAGGCCTGGATGAGATCCACCTTCTCCTGACTGGTGCTCGCCGGCACCACGGCCGTGAAGCGCAGCCCGAGCAGGTGCGCGAAGTAGGCCTCCGAGACCGCCGTAGACCCGCTGGAGGCCTCGTACACGTGGCTGCTCGCGTCTATCCACCCGGTGCACAGGGCGTGCAGGAACAGTGCCCGGGCCATACGGTGCTTGAGGCTGCCCGAGGGGTGGACCGACTCGTCCTTGACGTAGAGGTCGATACCCCAGTCCGCGGGCAGGGGGAACAGGAAGACGTGGGTGTCCGCTGACCGCGTGGCATCGGCGTGCAACAAGCGGACGGCCTCTTTGACCCACGCCCGCTCGCCTCCGTCGTAGTGGTCGACGATCCGTGTCGTGGCGACCTTCGGTTCACTCGGTGTACTGGCCATGCGCTGTGACTACCCGGCGCGCCGTTCCGAAGACGTTCCGAGCTGGTTTCACCAGGGCACACGCCCGGCTCCGCCCGGTTTCCGCGGAAAGGTCCCGGCGGTGGAGGGCGGTTCCGGACCGTCCTCTTCGCGGGATCCGACAGGGCCGCGGACCAGGGCCTGTTCGGCGGGCACCGCCCACCCGTCACCCGCCACCACCCTCAACGGACACCTCCGGCGCAACACACCCCCACGTCACCCGCCACCACCCTCAACGGACACCTCCGGCGCAACACACCCCCACGTCACCCGCCACCACCCTCAACGGACACCTCCGGCGCAACACACCCCCACGTCACCCGCCACCACCCTCAAGGGCATCCACCGAACAGTCCCCAACGTTGATCACTGTGGACCACGTCCACCACACGCACGCCGCCCTCGCCGACCACGGCGAGGGTGTTCCCGTCGGGGGAGAACTCCACGTCGCTGGTTGCCCCCGAGGTCCGGGTCCGGCTCAGGGGCTTCAGGGTCTCCAGGTCGTGCAGGGCGATGGTGCCGTCCTCCCCGCACCAGGCCAGATGCCTGTCGCTCACCGCGAGGGCGCGCGGGTGGTCGACCCGATGCATGGCCGAGGCCCAGGTCTGGCGCATGCGTTCACAGGCCGACTGCCGCCCCGTGTCCAGGTCCCACAGGGTCAGCACGAGCTCTTCAACCCAGTCGCCGTCCCGCTCGCGGGTCAGGGTGCGCACGTGGAGGCTGACCAGCCGATCGGCCTCCGGGGTGAACCGCAGCAGCATCCACCGGCCTTCGGGCCACCCCGCGCCGAGTCTGCGGCTGCCGCCGTCGACCAGGTCGAAGAGGGTGATGTGCGACCCCCTGCCGGCGAGGGCGTACAGCTCCTGCCCGGGACTGATCGCGTCGGGCGCGTAGGGGCCGTACATGCTGGTGTAGAGGTCGAAGTCCCGCCCCTCGTGGCGCGCGGCCTCGATCAGTTCCTCCTGCGCCCCGGGGTCCAGGCGCGGAAAGGGGCACTCGGGCCCGGACCGCACCGGCTCGTTCGGGTCCCGCGCGTCGACCACGGACCACTCGCCGACGGACGGGGAGTAGACCGCCACGGCGTCACCCTCGGGGCTCCACACGGGCGTGCTCACGCGGGTGTCGAACCCGCTGCGGTGGCTCGTGCCAGGTTCCGGTCTCCACAGGCGCACCCCGCTGTCGCCGCCGGTGGCCACCAGACCGCCGTCGGGTGACCACGCCAACGCCGTGGTCTCCTCCGGGGCGCACTCGATCCGGGCGAAAACCGACGGTTCGGCGGGCCCACCGGTCTCCCACAGGACGAGGTCGGACCACCCCTGGTGGCGCGAGCGCAGCTCGGCGAGCGCCCGCCCGTCGGGCGACCACTCCACCGCCTTGGTCCAGGCGTCCTCGAAGGCACGTTCCTCCTGCCACAGGATCCGCTCGGAACTGGGCTCGCACAGGGCCGCCCCGCGCCGGGAGTACACGCAGACCCGGTCGTTCCCGGGGTGGCGGCGCACACCGGTGATGGGGTCCCACGGCACCCCGCGGGCCCACACCGAGTACGCGGGCGCCCTCCCCGGATCCGGCCAGGTCACCAGGAGGCTCTCCGGCATGCTGGACGCCCCGCCCTGCACCCATTCACGTCCCTGGGTCAGTGCGGTGAGGGCGCCGTCCGGGCTCCAGTCCAGGTCGAGGACCTGCCGTACCCGGCCGCCGGGCAGGAGCCACGGTGACCGCTCCCCGTCGTCGACCGTCCACAACCGCACGCCGATGTCCTCCCCCACTGCGAGCGTGCGGGAATCGGGCGACCACGAGATGACCGGCCGCCCGCTGAAGCCCGACCGGGGCGCGGTGTGGGTGGCGGCGATCTCCTCCCAGGTCACCGTGTTGTACACGAGCACCGTGTGAACGTGCTCGAGGCGGCCCTCCGTGCCGAACCTGTCCTGGTCGTCGTGCTCGCCCAGGTCGGGGAAGCGGTCGCTCCTGCCCAGGACCGCGAGGCGCTGCCCGTCCGGGCTCCACAGGGCCACGTCCAGGGCGGCCCCCTCGATACCGATCCGGCGCTCCGGCGTCCAGTCGCGCGGGTTCCAGATCAGCACGGAGGTGTCGTGGGAGCCGACCGTCGCCAGGCGCTCGCCGTCCGGGGACCACTCGAGCGAGCGCACCGGGGCGCGGTGGCCGGTCAGGACCCGCACGAGCCGGAGGTCGTCGGGGGCGGTGGCCGGACCCCGTACGGTCAGCTGCACCGCAGGCAGGGCGCGTTCGGCACCGGTCAGCCACTCGGACACCAACGGGCGCCGCGCCAGGAGGTCGTGCAGCACGCAGGCCACCTCGGCCCGGTCGTGGGAACGCACGAGCAGGTGGGCGTGGCTCAGCAGTAGCCAGCGCAGATGTCCCACCGGGGAACGCGGATCGGTCCCTCCCCGCGCGCGGGCGTCGATCGAGTCGGCGACCGCCTGCGGGCCGCGTAGGAGGATCGCATCCACGAGCGTGGGAAAGTCCCTGGTCAGGGCTGCCTGGCTGTCGGAAGGGTCGAGCTTGTCCACAACCGGAACGCTAACGTTTTCCGGGGCCCTCGTTCACCCTCCGTCGTGGCCACTTCCGGTCACTGTTGTTCACCCGACGGCATCGGCGGAGTCGTCACACCAGGGCAGGATCTTCCCTTTGGACAACCCCCACGGGCGCGTGTTCTGGGGTTGACTCGAGGTATGAGCCGACTCACCACCGACATTCTCTTCCAGGTGGCCGACCACCGGGTCTTCGGCCGCGCCCTGGCCCATCTCGAGCTCGTGGACGAGATCCGCGAGGAAGGCGACCAGGTGTACGGCACGCTGATCCACGAGGGCGTGACCTACCGTGCCCGTGTCTCCGACGAGGAGGAGTTCACGTGGAACTGCGACTGCGCCGAGGGCCGAGGGCAGACCCCGTGTTTCCACGCGGTCGTGACCGGGATCGCCTTCGCCGTTGACTGGCACCTCCGCCCGTGGCCGCCCCGTCCGCCGAAATCGCCCCTGGACGTGAGTCCGTTCCCCTTCGACCACGACGGTCTGATGAGGCGGTTGCGGACCGGAGAGCAGGAGCCCGACGAGCCGCCTCTGGCGGTCGCGTTGGCGAGGGAGGTGTCCAACGGCAGGTGCCACGACCTGGGGTTGTTGTTCCACGAGGCCCTGGACGTCTTCCTGCTGCCCGCGGCGGAACAACGGCCGGCCTACCTGCGGGCGCTGGCCGGGGCCAGGGAGGCCATCGGGCAGTTCTACGTCAACGGCCAGCGCGACAACGGTGAGGAGCTGTACGACTCGGTGCTCGCGTACGTGGAACGCACCGAAGACATGATCGAGGACCCCGACGGTGCGGTCGCGACTGCCGTGCGCATGGTCGTCGGTATCCCCGACGAGGTTCCCGGAGAGGACGACGGCATCTGAGGGGCCCGGACTCGTGAACTGGTCCCCGACCGTTGTCCGGAGCACCGCACACCACACAGGGCACTCGGCGCGCCCCGAGCGTGACCACAATCGGACAAACATCTACATGCAGCCGGAGAACGGGGAAGAACGGCACAGAAAGCCTCCCCCGACCGGAGAGGTACTGCGGTGCTCCCCTCCTCTACCGCGTCCCCCGATCCGCCCGACCCCCTGGCCCGGGTGCGAGGGCGCGTGCTGCTCCACGTGCGTGACACAGCACCGGGCCTGCACCTGCGCCTGCCCACAACGGTCGGGGGCATCGTCCTGACCTCGGACGCGCGCAGGGCTCCCCCGCGCAACCAGCGCCTCTACGCGTCCGGGCACGCCTACCCGATGCTGCACGACCCCGCGCGCCACCGCTCCTTCGTCGCCACCGAGGAGGAACCCTTCCGCTTCACGCCGTGGAGCATCTACAACAGGGCCCGCGACCCCGGCCGGGCATTGCTGGAGATGGACCGTTGGCAGAGCCCGATGGCGCTGTTGCTCACCCCCACCGGGTTCCTGCGCGGCGACATCTCGGGGATACGGGCACTGCGGAATGCGGTGCGCCTGCTCGAACGGGTCGCGACCCGACGCACTGTGCTCGCCGTCCCGGTGGGCGCCGACTGGCTGAGCGACTTCGGGGCCCAGACCCTGGTGACGGAGCTGGGACCGGTACACACCCCCAAGGCGCTGGTCCTGGACCCCGAACGCGTCCGGGTGGACACGGCGGAGCGGTTGCGGGCGCTGCGCCTGGTCGTGTCCGAGGTGCCCGACACCGCGGTGCTCGGGGCCGGCCTGGTGGGCCTGGACGCTCTGGTGCACGGGGCATCCTTCGCCTCGATCGACGAGGTCACGGCGGCAGGGGCCACGCCGCCCTACCCGGGCGAGCCCTTCCCGCCGGCAACCCCCACCTGGCCCGGGATCCTGAATCGCACGCTGCTCGCGTACATGGCCGGACCGACGACGACGGTGCACCTGCCCTCCCTGGGCCGGTGCGAGTGCGAACCCTGCCTGCAATGGGGTGAGGCCCGTTCACTGGGCGAGATCGGGCGGCCCTTCGACGAGCTCGGGCAGGCCGCCCCCGGGGAGGTCCACGCACACAACCTCGCTGTGTGGTCACAGCTGTGGGGGGAGGTCGTGCGGGGGCCCTGGCCACTGACGAAGCGCTGGAAAGCCGTGTGCGAGGCGGCTGTGCACGCACACGACTGGCACAACGACATGGCCGGCCCCCGATTGCCACCCCTGGATCCGCCCCGGGAGCTGTACTTCATGGCCGAGGAGCCGAAGCGGTGACCGGGCGAGCGCCACAAGGCCCCGAGACGGAGACACCCGACGCGATCCGCCCGGTCGTCGCGGACCGGCCACGGGTCGGCGGATACCCTGCCGACCATGCGCCTGCTCATCATCTCCGACACCCACCAGCCCAAGCGCGCCCGTGACCTGCCCGCGCAGGTGTGGGAGGAGGCCGACCGGGCCGACGCCGTCATCCATGCCGGCGACTGGTGCGACCTCGATTCACTGACCGCTCTCGAGGCGCGGGCGAAGCGGCTCATCGGCGTGTACGGCAACAATGACGGCCCCGAACTGCGCGAACGCCTGCCCGAGGTGGCGCGCGCGGAACTGGGCGGGGTGCGGTTCACGGTCGTGCACGAGACCGGGCAGGCCCAGGGGCGGGAGAAGCGGTGCGCCAGGCTCTACCCGGAGGTGGACGTACTCGTCTTCGGCCACTCCCACATCCCCTGGGACACCCGCGCCGAGAACGGCCTCCGGCTGCTCAACCCGGGCTCGCCCACCGATCGCCGCCGACAGCCGCACCACACGTACATGACGGCCGAGGTCGACGGTGGCGGGATCGACGTGCAGCTGCACACGGTCGAGCCGGGAGGCTGAGGGCGCGGTGCCCGGGCGCGCCGGCAAGGCCGCAGACCCAACCGGACCTCCTGCGCGGGCAGGAGCACTCCCGGAGTCGAACGCCCTCAGCCGCCGGGGTGCAACAGCCGGTCGAAGGCGCCTGCCGGGCGTGCACGTGTGGGCAGGGACTCCACGAACGGCAGGAGCTCCTCATGAGCGACCCCGTGCACCCGGCGCAGTTCGGCCACGGGGTCGGGGTGCTCATCCACCCTGAGGTCCAGGTACGGGTAGGGGTGGCCGGTGTGCAGGTAGAGTGCGGCGCTCTGACGTCCTCGCCGGTCTCCCCCGGCCTCCTGCCCGGACTCCAGAGCTGCCAGCAACCGTTGGTCCATCGGTTCTGCTGCCGTGGCCTCGAACCGCTCGGCCATCGCGTCGAGTGTGTCAGCGCCGGTGAGGATGTTGCCGGCCACCGCGTAGCCCGCCCCGAGCCGGTGGCCGCTCCACGGGTGGGTCTGTGCACCGGTGTGGGCGGCCGACCGGCCCTCGGTGTCGACGAGGGCGACCTGGCGCGCATCCGCGTCGGGGTCGGTGGCCAGGACCTGGTCCAGGGCCTCATCGGCGGGGCGGGAGTGCAGCAGCTCCAGGGCGTCGGTGCCCAGCAAGGGGTTGATCAGCGCCTGGGTGGCCACAGCCCCTGCGCGCGCGTGGGCGAACACGGTGAACGCGCCGATCGCCGGCATCCGGCTACTGATGGCGACACCGCACGTGCCCGTGGCGGGGTCGTGGGCCACGAGTGTGAAGGTCCCCGCGTACAACCGGCCTCACTTTCGGTACGGTTCCCCGGCCGGGTCTTCCCGACCGTACTCGCCCGGCCCCCGGTGCGCCGGGTGGAGCAGGTGGATGAGGATACGGGCCGGGCCCCCGAGCGGGGTGACGGCGTGCGGGATCCCGGCGGCGACGTGGACCATACCACCGGCCCCCAGTTCGTGGCCCTGGCCCTCGATGTCGAAGCGCACGTGCCCTTCCATCACCTGCACCACGATCGGTGAGGGTGCGCGGTGCTCGGTCATCTCCGAATCCAGGACCAGGTGCATGATGCGTACGTCCCGGCCGGAGTAGAGGCGTTCGGGGGCCACCCGTCCCTCCTGGCCCGGGTTGCTCTGCTGCAACTGTTCGATGCCCGCGCTGATGAGGCTGAACGGCGGGTTCTCATCTGCCATGGCGGTTCTCCCCTACTCTGTTCGGTTCCCGTCGAGCTTTTCACGGCCGGGGGCCGCGCGAAGCTGCCACACGTCCTGGGGGTGCCACATACACACCCGGGCATGAGCTGGGCGGTTGGTTGTGCCAGGAGGCACGTCGGGCGGGGCACCCTTCGGCACGGGCACGGTCTCTCTGGTTGACTTCGGCCATGGCTGAACTCTCGCGCGAGCAACTGCTCCACACCGCCGGGCGCCCCTCCTTCGACCGCGCGTTGGATTACCTCGACCGTGTGTCCGGCCGCCGCCTCAGCCAGGGCCGGGTACACGCGACCGTCAGTGGCAGGGCCCGCTACAGGGTCCAACTCACCGACACGGGCCACTTCTTCTGGAGCTGTGAGTGCCCGTGGGCCATGGAGGGCAACTGCTGCAAGCACGTGGTCGCGGTGGGTCTGGTGCACCTCTTCGACCGCGAGCACGGCGACCAGGCCCCTCAGGTGCCCGATGTCGCCACCCACCTGCGTGCCTTGGACCACGAGAGCCTCGTGGGGCTCCTGCTGGTCGAGAGCGAGCACTCCCCTGCCCTGGCCTTGGAGCTGGAGGCCCGGGCCGCAGTGGTTTCCGGCGACACGGGTGTGCTCTCGAGCCTGTTCGAGAGCGCGCTGGAGACCTCCGAGCCGGTCCCCCAGGAACAGGCGTCCGATTACGCCCGGGCAGTGCACACCGCCGTCGACACGGTGCGAGCGTTGGAGCAGAGCGGCCGGGAGGAGGACGCCCAGGATCTCTTCGAAGCCGTCTACGCCTGTGCCGAGGACGCGGAGGAGCTCGTGGAGGATGTGGAGGGCGAGGTCGCCGCCGCCCTGGACCGGCTGCACGAGATCGACACGGCCTGAGGCAGTGGAGCGCTGTATTGGACGACGGAGGCCGACCCTCGGATCGGTCGGGGCTTGCCGACCTGCTGCGGGCATCACGTGGGCAGTTTCTGGGGCGCTGATCCCTCAGGCGCGATCGAGAACCTGATCGAGGTCCGGGCGGCACGGTCGCGGCGGTCGTGAGCGAGATCGTCCACATGGCCGATTCCGTGCACGAGTAGGGGCGGCACAGGAGCGGTCACACCAGCCTCGCCGACACTCATTCGAGCAGGCGTGCGAATTCCAACCGGCCCTGGGTCTCCTGGGAGAACAGCGTGTGCGCGAGCGGGCTCAGGCAGGCCTTCGCCACGCGCTCGTGCCCACCGGGGTCAGGGCAGATGAGCAGGGCGAGCAGGCGCAGGGCCCGGGCCGCCGCCTTCGTGTCCAGCACGAACACCGCCTGGGCGGCCTTCCAGAGCCCATCGATCGCGATACTTGCCAGAGCGGTGCGTACCGAGCCCCAGTCCGGCGCGCTCTCGCTCTCGAGCACCATCTCCTTGGCGTCCTGCGGCACCCGGTCGGTGACACGGCCGATCTCATGCAGGCCACGCGCCAGTTCCGAGATCAACTCACACCAGAAATGACCGGCGGTGTGGCTCCCGTATCGGGCGAAATCCGGATTGTTCGCGGCACATGCCCGGGCTGCGGCGGCCATGTCGCGACCGAAGACCTCGCTGTGGACCCGACCTCCGAGGTCGTTCAGTGATCCGCGCTCCGCCGGGTGCAGGACCAGCCAGTCCACTGTGTCGGCCACTGCGAGCCCCGTGCCGGCCCGGCGCAGGTACAAGGTCGGTTTCTGCCATTTGTTCGCAACGAAACGGCTGCGGCTGAGCCGCCATTGCTGTTCCGATGCGCCACGGAAGCGGTCGCGATCCTCCTCGTGCCCGGGTTCGGCCCGGCGCACGTGCCCTTTCCACCCATGGAGACTGCCTCCACAACCGGAGCATTCGCACTTGAGCAGGGTTGCATTTTCACAGGAAACACTGTGTTTCACATGCTCTCCGGTCATGAGGGGGCGGAGCGCCGAGGGGCACCACACCACCACCGTGCCGGTACCGGAGCACGTGCGGTACTGCGACGGCGGGGAGTCTCGCATCACCGCAACGCCAGGACCTTCTGGCGCTCGCCCCCATCGACACGCAACCCCGGGTCCGCTCCCCTCGTCCCCGAAGCACGGGCACCGCGGTCAACCGTGAGTCCGGATGGAACGTCCGAACAGAGCATAGGAAAAGCACAACCCCTCTAGGCTCGAACCGCGGATATCCACCTACTGAAAAGGTCCAGATGCCCCACCCCCGGCGATCTTCCCCCCGGAACGACCACGCCATCCGGCAGATCAAGCACGTACTCGACCAAGAACTCGTCCATCTGGTCGACATGAGCGACTTCGAGCGCAATGAACCCGATCAGCACCAGAAGGCCCTGTACTCCCGTGCCCTGGCGGCGCTGGCGGTGCGCGGTCAGGCCGGCGTCAGCAGTAACGAGGCCGCAGACAGCCTGATCGACGGACGCGATGACCACGGGATCGACGCCATCGCTGTCTCCGAGACGACGAGCCGGATCTGGCTCGTCCAGGCCAAGTGGAACGACCAGGGCCGGGCCGGTTTCAAGCAGAACGAAGCGCTCAAGTTCCAGCGCGGATGGAAGCTCCTGGAGAACCGTGAGTTCGACCGGTTCAACGACCGTATCCAGAACATGGCCGACCGGGTCCACCGGGTCCTCCTCGACCCGCACGCGCGGGTGCACTTCGTCGTCGCAGTCTCGGGCGATGGCAACCTCTCGAGGGACGTGACCGACACCTTCGACGAGATCTTCGAAGAGACCAACGGGTACGGGCTCAAGCTGGACCTCCAAGTGGTGGGAACCCATGCACTGCTCGACCAGATCAGGGCCGATCGGGCCCCGGAGGATGTGCCCATCGTGGCCACGTTGGACCAGTGGATCCATGTGGACACCCCGGCAGAGATGTACCAGGGCATCGCTCAGGCGAGCCAGGTCGCCGAGTGGGTGAACGAGGTCGGCGGCGGATTGTTCGCCCGCAACATCCGCGCCTCTCTGGGCACCACGGACGTCAACTCCGGAATCATGGAGTCCCTCACCGAAGACCCCGAGCACTTCTTGTTCCTCCACAACGGGATCACGGTCATCTGCGAGGGCATCACAGCGGAGTACCCGAAGCGCCGCCGCCAGAGCGAAGAGGTCCGCCTGACCCTGGAGCGTGCCAGTGTCGTCAACGGTGCCCAGACGGTGACCACGCTCCACCGGGCGTTTCAGGAACACCCCGACGAGGTCGCCGAAGCCGACATCAGCCTGCACGTGATCTGCGTGAGCGACCGTTCGTCCCTGTTGCCGACCCGCATCACCGATACCCGGAACCGCCAGAACCGGGTCGAGGACCGCGACTTCGTGGCCCTGGACGAGACGCAGGCGCTCATCCGGGAGGATTTCGGGACCCAGGACCTGGCCTACACCTACAAACGCGGCGAGCCCGATCCCGTCCCGGAGCACGGCTGCTCGGTCGTCGAGGCGGCCGTCGCCCTGGCGTGTGCCCACCCCAACGTCAAGCTGGCCGTGCGGGCGAAGCAGAATGTGGATTCCCTGTGGGAACAGGGGGCCGACGGTGCCTATCCCCTGCTCTTCGGGGTGCAGCCGAGTGTGCACCAGATCTGGGGCTCGGTGCGGCTCCGCCGGGCCGTCGGTGATCACCTGCACGGGCTCGGGAAGAAACTCAGGGGCCGTGGTTCGGACATGGCCGACCGTGCGGATCTACTCGTCACCCACCTGGTCTTCCGGTTCATCGGTGGCAAGGAGACCAGCACCGACGATTTCGACTGGGACAGCACACTGGAGCGCGCCGGGGAACTAGTGGACACGGTTTTCCCCTGGCTCCTGCACCACGTGGACTCCGAGTACGTGCCGGACAAGACCTCGCTGACCCGGACCCTGGCCGACCCCACGCGCTGCCGGGAGCTCGGGGACCTCGTCCTGCGCGACGTCCTGGCGCAGAAGAGCACACCGGACATCGACACCGCCTACCGCCTGCAGCAGGGACAGCGCAAGCGGAAGCCGCGCCGCCCCAACAGCGTGGCGATCCTGATGGACGCGGGCATGCTCAACAGCGGTGTACCACTGGAGTACCGTCCCACCAGCGCCAACGAGGAACAGGCTCTCAAGGCCTGGTTGGACGAGGACGAACGGCGTTCCCGAGCGACCTGGACACACAACCGCAGCCGCCCGTTGCTCTGGGAATCCGACGGGGCGTATTACTCCCCCAGCGGCCTGGTCATGCGCATGTACGAGCTCGCGGGGTGGGAGAACGCCCCCGTTGCCGTGCAGGGGCCGGCCAAGTGGAACATCGACGGCCGGTCCATCGCTGAGCACGCGGAGCGGATCTTCGCCGACCTCGGCAAGGACGGCTGACAAGCCGACCCGTACCGCACCGGGTGTGCGGGGCGGCCACCGAGCCGCCCCGCGCGCCGTTGGGCTCAGGCGATACCGGCTTCGGTCAGGAACTGGCTGGGGCGTCCGTGCCACGACACGTGCAGGTAGTCGCGCGCGCGGGTGCAAACCACGAAGAGCAGGCACCGCTCGGCCATGAGGTCCGTGTCGTGCTGGATCTCGTCGACATCGCGGTCGGTGACGGCCTTGTGGAAGGGCACCTTGCCGTCCGAGACCCCCACGGCCGCGATCGCACGGAATTCCAGGCCTTTGAGTGAGTGCATGGTTCCCACCCGGACACCGGGGGTGTTCTCGTCGGCCTTGCGCAGGGCGCAGGACTCGAGCCCCGCTTTCGCGAGGGCGGCCCGCACTTTGTCGCCTATCCGGTTGAACCGGACCGCCACCGCGGTGGAGCTCGGTTCCACGCCGTCGTCGATCCAGGAACGAATCTGCTCGACGAGGCCGTCCAGCTCCTCGTCCAGGGTCTGTGCAGTATGGGTACTGGGAGAGGGGCCCTGGAGCGCCGAGCGGTACCCCGCCAGGGATTCAGTACCACCGTCGGTCAGGGACTCCACCTTCGCGCCGTCCAGAAGGGGCCGCGACCAGGTCAGGATCTGCTGCGTGCTGCGGTAGTTGCGGCGCAACCGCTGCGAGCGGCCGACGACGTTGATGCCCAGGGCCTTGAGGGAGACCTTGGCGTGGTAGATGCGCTGGTGCGGGTCGCCTGCGATGAACAGGTCGTCGGGTGCCTGCGCCACGGCCGCGCGCAGGAACCGCCACTGCGCCGGGTGCAGATCCTGGGCCTCGTCGACCACCACGTGTCGGAACAGCGGCCCGTGGTCGGCCAGGTGGCGTGCGGCCTCGTCACAGCCTCGGAGGAAGGTGCGCTTGCCGTCGGCCTCCAGCTTCTTCTCGAAACCGGTGATGGCCTTCCACACCCGGGCGCGCTGCGCACTGCCGAGTCCGCTCCCCCGGCCTTTGCGTTCTGCCGCCTGGTAGTCCATGAGCGTGTCCAGGCGCTGGGCCAGCACGACGTGGCGGTACTCCTGTTGGAGGAACTCCGCGGACCACTCCAGGCCGTGTTCGCGGATGATGCCCCTCCAGTGGTCCATCTCCTGTTTGTCGTTGACGGGGCTCAGGGGCCGGTCACCGTCAGCCTGGGCCAGCACCTGGCTGACCTGGGAATCGAGGGTGCCGATGTCGAGCTGATCGAGCTGCGCCGGGTCGTCCACGAGCTGCGCGATACCGTCGCGCAAGGCGGAGGCGAGCGCGTTGGTGTAGGTGGTGAGGAGAATGCGTTCACTCGGCCGCAGGTAGGACAGCAGGTGCTTGACCCGGTGCATGGCCACCACGGTCTTGCCCGTGCCGGGGCCACCGGAGACCTGGTAGCTGCCGGGGTAGCTGGCCTTGTAGGCGATCTTGCGCTGCGCAGGGTGCAGGAAGATCCTCCAGGCCGAGAAAGGCTTGGCGAGGATCTCCTCGAGTTCGTCCAGCCCCGAGACCAAGCGGACCCGCGTGGGTGTACTGCGGATGGCGGTGTCCATGTCATCACTGACGCCGCCAGAAGGCCGGTGGGCGACAATGTCGCGCCAGACCTCCTCGACCGGGAACCCCGCGGCAAGATACTGCAGGACCTCGGCCTGGTCCTCGGGCAGGAACGGCACGATGTTGGCGAGCTCGTCGGTGTCGACGGCCGTGCGGGCGGCGCGCAACACCTTCTCGGTGATACCGAGCGTGCCCAACTCACCGTCGGAGAACGCAGCGAACAGGCGCTGTTCGGGGGCCGTGGGTGCAGCCCGGTCCTCGAGCTCGGGGGTCACGCGCTCCAGACCTTCGTCGTCCCAGATCTCCACCGAACCGGTGAGCCGGTTGACAGCGGCGCCCTGCCGGGTCGCCCAGTCGTAGGCCTCGTCGTGGGTGTCGACCCTGAGCAGGACATAACTGTCGCCGCTGGGCGGGGCCAGCACCACACCCCGGTAGAAGTTGTCGATCTTGCAGGTGTAGATGCTCCGGTTGCGTCGTGCCGTCGGGGGTTTGAAGTTCAGACCCTTGTCCGCCTTGAGCTCCGCGTGGCCCAGCGCTCTGAACTTGTCCATGACGGCGCGGATCTGCTTGCGCGTGGAGAGTGGGAGCTCGTCGTACTCGCCGCTGTTGAAGAAGTGGTGGCCCAGGCCGAGTTGGGGCATAGGGGGTCTCCTTGTGGTCCGAGGTGGTGGCAGCGGGTCGGTCCCCGGCGGGTCCGGGCCACGGTCAGCGGCGGCCGCGTCCGAGTCTGTCGAGGAGGTCGGCGACCTCGAGCGTTTCAGGGGCCTCGGGGCCGTAGACCGCACGGAGGTCGGCGTAGAGCGCTGGGAGGTCGAGCGCGGCGCGTTCGATGTCGCCCGAGCGCAGACGCCACATGGCCATCTGGCGCCGTAGTTCGAGCACCCCTTCGGAGCGGTCACCCTCCACCCCCCGGATCCGTCCCAGGAGCTGTTCGGCCTCACGGAGGGCTCGGGTGGTCTCCCCCAGTTGGGCCCGGCAGTACACAGCGTGCTCCCGACAGCTCAATACCTGTTCGTCCGACGGGCCGAAGTGGCGCTCGAGGGTGTCGGCCAGGTCGGTGAATTCGGGCAGGGCACGGCGTGCATCACCGCTGAGCGCCAGGGCGCCGGCTCGGAGGATCCGGACCTCGAGGAGAAGTCCGGACTCAGGCCCGAGTGCGGTCGCGGCCGATTCGATCACGTCGTCCAGGACAGCGATGGCCTGGGCGAATCGGCCTTCGCCCATGAGAGCCTGGGCGTGCTCGTCGGCCGCCCTCAGCTCACCGGCTTCCAACCCGGACACGGTCGGCCCGGACACGCTGGTCTCCGCGAGTGTGGGCGGCAACGGCCTCCCGAGCGGCGGAACCTCCGCCCTGGGTCGGGGCGGTGTGGGACGCCTGTACGGGCGCGTCGGGTCGGGCAGGACCCCGTGTTGCAGAGGACGGTCGGGGGTTCCCGGCTCGGGGCGGGGCAGGTGCGGAACGAGGCGGTCGTAGACGTCCTGGGCCGCGCGCGGCCGGTGCTCGGGGTCCTTGGCGAGCAACTCGAGCACCAACTGTTCCAGATCCTGTGGGAGCTCGGACACACGTGCCGACGGAGGCACCGGGGCCTCCTCCACGTGCGCGACCTGCAGCTGGAACGCGCTGTAGTCCGGCGGAAAGACCTTCTTGCCGGTGAGCATCTCGTAGAGCAGGCAGCCGAGGGAATAGAGGTCACTCCCGGGGGTCGGAGCCGCCCCGCGAATCTGTTCCGGTGGCATGTAGGCGTATGTGCCGAGGATGTTCCCCGTATGAGTCAGGCGTGTGATGTCGGTGCGCAGCACGGCTGCGATACCGAAGTCGAGGACCTTGACCGTGCCGTCGTCGGCGACCATGACGTTGCCGGGTTTGAGGTCGCGGTGCACGACGGGAACGGCGTGTGCTTCCGACAGGACTGCGCAGATCTGGGCCGCGACCGCCGCAGCAGTGGCCACGGGCAGAGGTGCGGCCTCAGCGAGCGTGTCGGCGAGAGAGACCCCACGCACCAGTTGCATGACCAGGTAGAGGGATCCCTGGTGCTTGTCGACGGCGGCATCGTAGACCGCCGGCACGCCAGAGTTCTCGATACGGGCGGTGACGCGGGCCTCGCGCTTGAAGCGGTTGGCGAACTCGTCGTACTTCTGCGCATCAGCGACGACGTCGGGCCGGATGACCTTCACTGCTACAGGCCGGTCGAGCACCGTGTCGTATCCGCGCCACACCTGGCCCATGCCTCCGGTGCTGATACTGGCAACGAGCTCGTACCGGTCGGCGATCCGCTCTGTGGCGTGCACCGGGCCCCAATCCGTCTCGAGCGCGGCCTGTCTGGATCGACCGCGCGGCGCTGCATGCTGAATCTGTGATCCTACGGGCGTTCGGAGTTGCCAGAACGGCCGAGGGTCCCCATCCGGACACCCGGCCGCCAACCTCCGTTTCGGCTGCGGTTCAGTCCGCGGTGAGCCCGTTGCGCCGCCGCAGGAGTCGATAGGCCGCCTTGCTCATGGCGCGGTTGATGGAGCTCTGGAAGTCCTGCTCACCGAAGTATCGCTCCGTGAACTCCGCACCGGTTTCGTAGCGTTCCATCACTGCTTCCTTCATGGCCGGGTCGAAGGCGTGCCGGAACGCGCCTTCGTCGTTGTTGACCGCGGCCAGTTCCAGGTCGGGGTTCTCGACGAGGGTCTGGAACCGTTCTCTGAGCATGAGCTTGTCGGCCTCACCGAGTTCGCGGCCGAAGTGGTCGTTGAAGATCTCGATGATTTCCGACAGGAGCTCCTTCTTGGGGTCGAAGGCGCCACCGCTGCCGTCGGAGAAGCCCGGGAGCTCGTGCTCGCCCTCGGCTTCGAGGCGAAGGTCGTCCTCGCCCTTACGGAAGACGCTGAGGTGGCTCAGGTCCACCTGACCGATGTCGACGCCGCCGTCCTGGCGCTCGGGCAGCAGGCGCAGCACGAACCGCCCGAAGAGGTACAGGCGCTCCAGTTCGGCGTCGGGATAGCGCATGACCTGTGAGAGGAAGGCGTACTTGGTGACGAAGTCGTTGAGGTCGGCCCGGAAATCATCGGCGTCCTGCCGATCGCCCTCCTCCTCGCTGTCACGCAGCAGGGTGTAGCGCTCGACCGCCGGCGTGGTGAAGCGGCTGAGCTCCGGGTGATTCTTGAGCTCGTCGGCGCCGGGGCGCACCTCCAATCGGTGGAACGCCTCCGCGAAGCCCTGCAGTTCGCTCTCGACCAGCACATCCGCGTCGTGCATGACCCTGTGAGCGATGGTGTGAAGGATGTCCGGGTCGGCTTCTCCAGTGACGGCCTGCTCGTAGTAGGGCAGGAAAGAGGCGCGGATCTCCTCTCCTTCGTTGGTGAAGTCGAGGACCCTCAGGTCGCTCTGGGACTTGAGGGGGTGGGTGCGGTTGAGGCGCGAGAGGGTCTGCACGGCGGCCACGCCCTTGAGGGACTTGGTCACGAACATGGTGGTGAGCAGCGGCTGGTCGAAGCCGGTCTGGTACTTGTCCGCAACGATGAGCAGGCGGAACTCCTTTCCGCCGGGGTTGTGTTTGACCACGGCGGGCTCGTCGGCCCGGGTGGCCGCGAACCGCTTGGGCAGCTCGGCCTCGGCGACCTGGTTCACCGAGGACTCCGTGACCTCGTGGCCGAACTGGTCCTTCAGGGCCCCGGAGAAGGCGACGAGCGTCCCCGGGTCGGGGGCACTGCTGTCCTGCAGGTAGCGCTCGACCGCTTCGTACAGCCTCAGCGCCGCCTCGCGCGAGCGGGTGACCACCATGGCCTTGGCCCGGCCGCCCATCTGTTTGCGCGTGACGGCGTTGAAGTTCTCCACGATGATCTCGGCGTGCTGCGCGAGCGTGGATTCGTGCAGGAACGCGAACCGGGCCAGTTGCGACTTGGCCTTGGCGGCGTCCACCTCGGGGTCCTCGGAGTTCGCATTGAGGAGCCTGTAGTGGGCTGCGTAGGTGGTGTAGCTGCGCAGGGGGTCGAGGATGAAGCCCTCTTCGATGGCCTGGCGCATGGAGTAGGTGTGGAAGGGCTCGTACAGGCCGGTGGCCTCGTTGAGCACACCGAAGAGGTTGAGGGTCTTGTGCTTGGGGGTGGCGGTGAAGGCGAAGTAGGAGAGGTTGGCGCTGCGTCCGCGGTAGCCCGCCGATGCGCGCAGGGCCTCCTCCGTGGACGCGGGGGTGTCTTCGGTGTCCTCGGTGTCGTCGTCGGCGTCCAGGCCGAGGTCGCGCAGGGCCTTCTTGACGTCCTTGGCCGCCTCGCCGCTCTGGGAGGAGTGCGCCTCGTCCACGACGATCGCGAACCGTCCGCCGCGGATCTCGGTGGGTTCGCGCCTGAGGTAGTCCAGCAACGCGGGGAACGTCTGCAGGGTCACCACGATGATGCGCTTGGAGGAGGTGGACAGCGCCTCTGCCAGCTGCGAGGACTTCGATCCGCCCTTGCCGCCGATGCGTCCGACCAACCCCTCCACTTGGGAGAAGTCGCCGACGGTCTCCTGGAGTTGACGGTCGAGGACGGAGCGGTCGGTGATGATGACGGTCTTGTCGAAGACGGGGGCGTTGGGTTCCAGGCCCCGGTCGCGCGCCGTGGGGTCGAGGAGATCCGGGTCGGCGGGGGTGTGCAGCGAGGAAAGGCGATGGGCGAGCCAGGCGATGGTGTTGGACTTACCCGACCCGGCCGAGTGCATGACCAGGTAGTTGTTGCCGGCCCCGTGGCGGGAGGCGTGGTCGACCAGGCTGCGCACCGCGTGCCACTGGTGGAAGCGGGGGAAGATCACGGTCTGCCGCCGGCGGCCCTTGCTGTCCTTGTCGCGCTTGACGTGGATGAAGCGTTCCAGGAGATCGAGCCAGTTGTCGGCCTCCCAGACCGTCTCCCAGAGGTAGGAGGTCCGGTACCCGGACGCACCGTCGTCGGGGAGAGGGTTGCCGGCACCTCCCTTGCGGCCGGGCCCCTCCGAGCCGGTGTTGAAGGGCAGGAAGCGCGTGTCCTTGCCGGCGAGCTTGGTCGTGAGGAACACGAGCTCGGTGTCGACGGCGAAGTGTACGAGGGTGCGCTTGCTGAACAGCAGTTCGCGCGGGTCGCGGTCCCGGACGTACTGGGCCTTGGCGTCGTTGGCGTTCTGTCCGGTGAGCGGGTTCTTCAGTTCCGCGGTGGCAACGGGGAGACCGTTCACGAAGAGGACCAGATCGAGGGAACGGCCCTGGTCCCCGTCCTTCGCTGCGTACCGGAGCTGCCGTGTGACGGTGAGCCGGTTGCACTCGTACTGGTCGAGCGCGTTCTCGGCGATGGTGTGCGAGGGCTTGAAGTAGGCGAGCTGGAACCGGAGCCCCTCGACCGTGATTCCCTTGCGCAGGACATGCAGGGTGCCCTCGGTGTCGATGCGCTTGGCGAGTATGTTGGCGAACGTTGCCTGCGCCTTGTCGGGGGAACCACCGCACCGTGTGATGAGCTCATCGAATGTGTCGGCCTGGGTGGCGCCGAGGAACGCGCAGAGCTCGGCGGTGTCGAGGGCCAGCTCGGGGTTGTAGTGGTCGTTGGCGCCCAAGGACCAGCCGTGCTCGAGCATCGAGTCGACGATGTGGTCCTCGAAGGTTCTCTCGTCGTAGACGGGGCTCATGAGACATCAGCTCCTCGAGCGGTCGTGACGTCGATCTGGCCGGTGACAGCGGCGGTGATCAGGGCCCGCTTGCGTTCCTTGAGAAGTTCGATCTGGCGACCGAGCGACACTCGAAGTTCCTCAACCTGTTCCAGTGCGCTGTTCACGTAAGCGACTACCTTCTTCTGCTCGGTCAAAGAGATCAACGGTACAGGAAAAGACCTAACCTTACTACTACTCGTGGAGGCGAGATTTGTACTCTTGACCCCGGTCGCCTCGAAGTAGCAACGACCATGAGAAGAACGCGTCAGCAGGGTTAGATATTGAGGATCCAATCGATCCGCGTCAACTCGAAGGACGAAGACATGGTTCTGGTGAAGCGCTCCGGGAAGCTCGCCGTTCCACATGGTCCCTCGCCCAAGCTTATCGATGTCGCCGCCTTCAGTCATCAGAACATCCCCTGCCCTGAGAGTCGAGCCCTCCGCGACGGACCGGGGGACCCGAATTTCGGACACCGAATCCAACTCAAGCCATCCGGCCTTGACATTTGCAACACGAAGATAAGGCCGAGTGACGTCCTCCGGAGATGGAGCACGCGACGCGTCCACGGTCACACCGCCTTGCACATGACAAAGGTAACCGAGGCGCACCAGAGGTGCCCCACCATCCTCAGGCAACCAGGGCCACGGGAACTTCCCCGACGGAGCACCCACACCTCCGGGGACCATGGATTCACTGATGAGACTCGATTCTAGCTCCCCCAGTTTTTCAACCTGTAGCTCCCGGGCACTGATCACGCCATCGAGCCGCTCGAGCTCCAAATCCAGAAAATCTGCGATGCGCCGCTGACCCTCCACTTCAGGTGCGGATACGTCCACCTGAGCAAGTCCTCCGGAAGACAACTCCACAAAAGTTGTCCCCATGCCGAGCGACTGGAGATCTTCTTTGCGCGCTTCCAGCTGGTACCGAAAGAACCGAGCATCTACTTCAGCAGTAGGCAGGAGCGCACGACATCCTTGATTGAACGCCATGGGAACGCCGGCCAGGGCTGTGTAGCCGATGGGGGCACGCGTAGAAAGGAGGATCGATCCTGCCGGGACAATACGGGACCCGTTCAAGGCACCAGCTTTGGTCAGGCACCTATGCGTGGTTGAGATCTCGATGTCATCACCAGACAGGTCTACAGGGGTGGCCCAAGGGACGTCGCCACCCCAGTTTTCTTCCGCAGCCGTCGGGGTTCCGCCATTGGCGACCTTGAACAACCTACGGAGAGGCACCGTTGGAAAGCTCACTTGATCACCTCGCCGAGGAGTCGCTGGATCTCGCCCTCGAGCTCCTTGAGCTCCGCGTCAATCTCCTCGAGCGGCCGGGGCGGTGTGTACACGTAGAAGTGCCGCGTGAAGGGGATCTCGTAACCGATCTTCGTCTTCGAGTGGTCCACCCAGGCGTCGGGCACGTGCGGCAGGACCTCGCGCTCCATGTGCACATCGATGTCCTCGTCCAGGGGGATGTTCTCGAAGTCGCGCAGCTCCGGGTCGGCCTCAGGCTCGCCCTTCTTCAGCTGCACTTCACCCTCGGGGTCCCGCACCGACACTGCGCCCCATACGGCCTTCATCACGGGCGTCAGAGGCTTAGAGACCCCGCCTTCGGCGAGGGCCTGCTGGACCCGGTCCGCGAACTGGGCCTTCTTGTAGCTGGGCTCACCCGCGGTCAAGGGGCGCAGAGCCTCGACCAATTCCGCC
The DNA here is from genome assembly GCF_000341025.1 of Nocardiopsis salina YIM 90010. Classification (GTDB taxonomy): domain Bacteria; phylum Actinomycetota; class Actinomycetes; order Streptosporangiales; family Streptosporangiaceae; genus Nocardiopsis; species Nocardiopsis salina. The sequence goes on from NZ_ANBF01000021.1 coordinate 62,801, forward strand.
TTGTGCTCGTACTTGGCGGTGCTCTTACCCTTGTCCAGAGCCGCAGCCAGCTCCGCCAGGGTCTCGTCGGTGACCTCGAAACGCAGCTTCAGCGGGCGTTCCACCGTGACGCGCTGGTATCCGAAGTCCTCGTTGTCGAACACCTTCACCTTGCCGTGCATCGAGTGGTCCGGGTCATCGACCACACTCAGCGCGTCCGCGTACAGCTGGGTGAGCTCGGTGATCTGCTCCGGCCCGATCTCCTTGCGCTTCTCCCCCAGGGACTTGCGCATCTTCGTCCAGTGGTCACGGGCGTCGATCAGCTTGACCTTGCCCTCGTGAGCCCCGTCCTTGCGATTGGTCAACACCCAGAAATACGTGGAGATACCGGTGTTGTAGAAGAGTTGGTCGGGCAGGGCCACGATCGCCTCGAGCCAGTCGTTCTCCAGGATCCACCGGCGGATCTCGGACTCACCGGAACCCGCACCACCGGTGAACATCGGCGACCCGTTGAAGACGATCGCGATCCGGCTTCCGCCGCGCTTCTCGCCCGTCTCGTCGAGCTTGACCGGCTTCATCTTCGAGATCATGTGCTGCAGGAACAGCAACGACCCGTCATTGATACGCGGCAGGCCGGCCTCGAACCGGCCGGAGGCGCCGAGTTCGTGCTCGGACTCAACCTCGTCCTTGACCTTCTTCCACTCCACACCGAAAGGCGGGTTGGCGAGCATGTAGTCGAAGGTCCCGCCCCCATTCGAAGTCTGGGGGTGCCGGTCATCGCTGAAGGAGTTCCCGAATCGGATGTTGGTCGGGTCCTGGCCCTTGATCATGAGGTCGGAACGGCAGATCGCCCACGACTCGGGGTTGAGCTCCTGCCCGAAGACCACAGCCTTCGCGTCGGGGTTGAGCCCGGTGATGTGGTCATGGACCTCGGTGAGCATCCCGCCGGTACCGCAGGCCGGGTCCAAGATCTCCTTTATGACACCCGGTTCGCGGAGGGTGTCCTCGTCCGGGGCGAGGAGCAGGTTGGCCATCAGGGTGATGACCTCCCTGGGCGTGAAGTGCTCGCCCGCGGTCTCGTTGGAGATCTCGGAGAACTTTCGGATGAGTTCCTCGAAGACGTAGCCCATCTGCGCGTTCGACACCCGCTCCGGGCTCAGGTCCAGGTCGGCGAACTTGCCCACGACCTGGTAGAGCAGCCCCGAATCGTCCAGCCTCTGGATCTGGCGGAGGAACTCGTACTTGTCGAGCACCTCGCGCGCGTTGTCGGAGAACGCGTTGATGAAGTGCTTCAGGTTGTTGGCCGCCTGGGTGGCGTCGTTCGCGATGCGCTCGAGCGTGAGGGGGCTGGTGTTGTAGAAGCTGTGCCCGGATGCCTTGAGCAGGAACTCGTGGTGGACGGGTTTGCCCTTCCACTTCTCGTGCGCCTCCAGCACCGCCTCCTTGTTCGGCTCCAGGACGCAGTCCAACCGGCGCAGCACGACGAACGGCAGAATCGCCTTGCCGTACTCCGACTGCTTGTAGTCGCCACGGAGCAGGTCCGCGACCGACCAGATGAAGCCGACCAGCTCCTGGTGTGTGCTGTTGTTCACCGAGGTCCTTTCAGGGGAGTGAAGGGTCGAGAGAGTTGCAGCGGGGGCCTCGTTCAAGTCTGACGGATGTGCGGGACCGCTGCGGCATGTTCGGGCTCGGATCCCCCTGTGCGCCGGGGTTCCAGCAACCCCGCACGCATGCCGGAGGCGATCCGCTCCTGGAGTTCGTCCTCGCTCCGCCGCACCGCGTCGATCCGCCGGCGCAGACGGTGGAGGTCCCGGAAGGCGTCACCGTAGCGTCGCTGCTCGGCCAGGGGCAGCAGCGGAAGCGTCAGCCGTTTCAGGTCCACCCGGACGATGGTCGACCCGGTCCCCGCCCGTCGGAGCTTGTCGGCATCCTCGAGGAAACCGGCGAGGACCAGGGGTCGAGGGTCCGGGTCCGGCCGGCCCACCTGGCTCCCCACGACGGCCTGGGGCCGCCCCTGTACCTGGCGGGGCTCGACGTGGTCGGGGAAGGGGGCGCGCTGCCGAAGGTGTCCGACCTGAGGCCCGCCGTGGGCCTGCAGCCGGAGGCGACGGTGATCGCGCTGTTGGAGCGCCTCGACGTGCGGGACGACACCGGTCTCTACGGCCTGATTCCGGGCGATGGACGTCCGAGCAGGGTACGGAGCGAATCCGGTAACCGGTCCCCAGGGGCCGGCCGGAGCGCGACAATGGCTGTGCACCCGCCCCTCCGAACACGGAAACGACGAACGCCGATGGCACCACAGGAACTCGACAACAGGGTCCACACGCTCCTACTCACCCTCGACGGCGCCCGGCCGAAGGTCTGGCGCCGGGTCGAGGTGCCTTCTCCGACGCGGTTGGACGAACTGCACATACTCATCCAGGCCCTCATGGACTGGGAGGACATGCACCTGCACGACTTCGAGTTCTCCCGGCGCCAGTACAGGGACACTTCGGACCCGGGCATGGAGCTTCCCGGTATCGAGGAGTCCACCGCCAGGTTGGGCGACGTGCTGAGGAGGAAGGGATCCTCGGGCACTTACACCTACGACTACGGTGACACGTGGCGCCTGGTTCTGACCTGTGAGCAGGTCTCCGACGCCGACCCCGAGACCATCTACCCGCGGCTCCTGGGCGGGCGCGGCACCCCACCGCCCGAGGATTGCGGAGGGGTCTGGGCCTTCGACGACCTGCGCCGGCTCCGGGACGACCCGGCGGGTCTCGAGAGCTTCGACGGTGAGGAGGCCTCGGAACTCCGGTTCTGGGTGGACATGCTCGAACCCGACGAGCTCGACCTGGCGGCGGAGCGCCGTCGCTTGCGCAAGGAGTTCGGCACGCTTCCTCTGGAGGACGAGGACCTCGCCCCCCAGGGGCCGCCGCCTGCTCCGGCGCGGCCGGTGGCGCTGCCGCCGGAGGAGGAGCTGGCCCGCACGGCCGTCGGCACCGAGGTCCTGGACGAGCTGCTGCGGTTCGCCCGTTGGTTCGATCCGGCCCGGAAGCTGACCTCCACGGGCCTGCCGCGCCCGGCCGACGTGCAGACCGTGGTGGAGAGGGAGGGGCTGCTGCGGCCCTTCACCGAGCGCGAGGCAGAGGTGCGTACCGCGCGCCTGGACAAGCTCCGTACTGCCGTTGATCTGCCCGGGTTCCTGCGCCTGTGGCATCGCGCCGTGGGGTTGGAGGCGGTCGAGGTCGTCTCCTCTCGCGCGCAAGCCGCTCCCTGGGTCGTCGACGGACCGGCTCCGGCCCAGGCACTGCAGCTGTGGACCGACCTGCTCGACGAGGCCATCGAGGCAGAGCCTGATCAACCCGGAAGTTTCACCGGGCTGGTCCAGCGTTCCGACCTGCTTGCCTTGGTCCTGCGGATGCTCTACGAGGCGCCCGACGGTGAAGAGGTCGGGGTGTACTCCTTGGCGGAGACCGTGCTCGATGCGATGGGCGACGAGTTCCAGACGTTTGGCGCCGTAGGGGAAGGCTCGGACGGTGAACTCGAGCCCCTGCGCCTGATCCTGCGGGACACCCTGTACCGGTGCGCACTGGAGCTGTCCCGGACGGGCGCTCTCGCACTCACGGACCGCACACCCGCGGAGGTCACCGCGCAGTGCTGGGAGGGTGCGCTGGCGCTACCGATGCTGACCCGGGCGGAGTCCGTGGACGAACTCGAGGACCTGGGTATCGACTGCACGTTCACGCTCACGCCCCTGGGGCGTTACGGGCTCCGCCAGATGTTGCTCCACGAGGGTGTGCACGCCCCGCTCGCCGGGGACCTGGCCGAGACCGGTGCGGACGAGCTCCTCGACGCTCTGGTCATGACGGCACCGGAGAACCACAGCGCGGAGTTCACGCCGTGGTTGGAGCTCCGTGAGCCGACAGCCGCGGTCGAGCAGCTCGTCGAGGCCGCCGCGCAGGGCCCCAGGGCCGGCGCATTGTGGCGGACCATGGCCCAGGAGGTCCTGCTCGCCTCCGGCCCGCAGGGGTTCGAGGCACTGCGCGCGTGCCTGGGTTCGGAGCATGCTGAGGTGTCCGGGCTGGCCGCGGCGACTCTGCTGTCCTCCGACTCGTGCTCGGACGAGGAGACCGAACAGCTGCTCGCCGAGTACGGCCCTTGGTTGGCCATCGACATGGCTGCAGCGCCCATGGAGCTGAAGGAAGCACTGGGCTCGGACGGGGACGAACATCTGTCGACCCTCCTCGATCTCCTCGACGAGGAGGGAGCGGAACCGGGCACTGTCGGCGCATTCCTGCTCGACGGCGTCGACGACCTGTGGAGGTGCACCCACGCGGAGACCCTCCCCGTGCTCCAGGCCCTGGGCCGGGTGCACCCCCGCAAGAAGGCGGCCAAGGCGGCGCGGCGGGCCGCGCACAAGGCGCAGAGCCGGGGCTGAGCAGGAACCGAGAGGGCGGGTGCCCCGTGCCGGTCCTTGCCGACCGAGCGCGGGGCCACCCATCACAGATCTGTCAGTTGTGGGTCGGATCCGGTGTCAGGAGGCGGGTGAGTGTCTCGGCGTCGGGCACCTCGGCCAGGCCGGCGGAGGAAGCGACCCAGAACGAACCCGTGGATTCCCCGAACCACACGATCAGGTGCGGGTTCCGCGCCTGCGCGTCTGCGGCCCGGGCGTGCTCTGCGGCGTACTCGGACCGGTGCCCGCCAAGGCGGGGCAGCGTCTGGGCCCGGCGCTGCCGGNACGTGGGTGCACGGCGGAGCGGGGTGAGCCGCGGGCGTCCGGGGTGTCCCGCGCGGCTGGTGGCGTGTGTTGGACGGGCAGGCGGGCCCTGCGAGAGGAGGGCGCGGCGGCAGCGACGGGAACGAGCGGTGCCGCGAGTCGCCCGAACGCCGGGGCTGCGGGATAGGATGTGTCATCGGTCCTGCTTTCTGATCATGTGAGAGTGCTCAGATGCTGGGATCTTGCTGGGCCCGGGAGGCGTTGGCGCGCTCTCCTGGGCCCGTTTCACGTCCGGGGGCGTGAGGTGTTCCTAGCGGTCGGCGTCGGACCCGGGGTCGGGGCCGGTGTCGTGGTCGGCACGGTCGGCGTTGTCGGTGTTCCAGAGGCTGCCGGTCAAGTCGTCGGCGAGGAAGAACCACACCTGCCGTCGGTCGGGGATGCCGTTGTCGCCCCAGGACGTGGCCAGGGCGTCGATCAGCGCCAGCCCGCGCCCGGACTCCGCGGACAGGTCCAGGCCGTCGGCGGCGGCCCGCAGGTGCGCGTGCTGCCCGAACGGGACCGTCGTACCGTCGCGGGATCCCTGGTCGCGGCAGGTCAGCCGGAGCCCGTCGCGGCTGCGCTCGCAGGTGAAGCTGTAGACGCCGAAGGGCCGACCCGAGTGCGAGTGCGCCAGGGCGTTGTTCGCGAGTTCGCTGCCGAGCAGTGTGAAGAGGTAGCGGTAGTCGGCGTCGCGGTCGGCGGCGCAGGTGTTCAGGAAGGCGCGCACGAGCGGCAGGTACCTGGGCGAGCCGCCGAAGTCGTAGCGGCGCGTGCGGAAGTGGGCTCGGCCGGAACGCCCGGTGAAGTAGTGGCGGCAGCGGGGCGGGACCAGCTCACCGAGCGGGACCGTGACGTCGGGCAGGTCGGCCAGGGGTGCCGGGGCGGTTCCGGGAACGGCTCCGGACGCGGGTGCGGTTGCGGGCATGACGAACGAGCTCCTTCGCGCATGGGAGTTGAACGGGGGGTCGGCGTGCCCGCAGGGGTGGATCGTCGCGGTTCCCGCTCAGGCGGGAAGGGGCACGGCGTAGCCTGCCATCAGAGACTCTTCGTGAGCATCTGGTGACTGAGCACACTCAGAACCTTAAAGATGAGATTCAGGAAAGTCAATGCTGCTGCCTGACTCTCAGTCAACCCGAGCTAGGCTGGCCCCATGCAACGCCCCCACAGCCCCACACTTCGCCGACGGCGCCTGTCCTCCGAACTGAAGCGCGCACGGGTCGACGCCGGGCTCACCACCACTCAAGCGGTCAAGGCACTCAGGTGGGCCGCTGGCAAGCTCAGCCAGATCGAGAATGCCGAGGTCCAGAAAGTCAAGCCCACTGATCTCGACAGGATGCTCGACCTGTATGAGGTCATCGATCCCACCAAACGCGAAGCTCTGCACGCCCTCGCAAGGGACGCCAAGGTCAGGGGGTGGTGGTCAAAGTACCGGGAGGTGTTCGGACCTCAGTCTCTCCCCGATTTCGAAGCCGAGGCATCGAACGTTCGCACCTTCGAGTCATCGGTGCTCCCCGGATTGCTTCAAATCCCGGAATACACCACAGCGCTGCTCCAGGGCGGACGGTTTACCGGGGCTGAAGAGATCAAGCGCCGCACGCAAGCTCGCATGGAGCGACGGCAGATTCTGACCCAGATCAACCCTGCACGGCTACGTGTTGTACTGGACGAGGCAGCCCTCAGGCGAGCGATCGGTGGGCCGACCATCATGGTGGATCAGCTGAACCACGTGCTCCACATGGCGAAAATGCCCAACGTGGATGTACAGCTGTTGCCCTTCACCGCAGGTTCGCACGCTGCACTTGCAGGATCGTTTACCATTCTGGACTTCGCCGAACCTTATGACCTTCCCATAGTTTTCGTCGAGACCGCCGCAGACGGAATTTTCCTGGAGGAGCCTGATGAAGTGGAGCAACATGCTGTTACTTTCAGCGATGCGCAGGGATCAGCGATGAGCACCACAGACTCAGCGACGTTCATCGCTGATGTCATCCAGTCTCTAGAGAGCGAACGATGAACAACGAGCTCATCTTTAAGAAGAGCAGCTACAGCGCGCACGGGCAGAACTGCGTCGAGGTCGCCGACCTGCCCTACGGCGCCGCCGTCCGGGACTCCAAGAACCCGGACGCGGGCCACCTCCCCTTCCCCTCCTCCGAGTGGACCGCCTTCCTCACCTCCGCCGCCATCGGCCACCGCCCGTAGCCGAACCCCGCCGCCCCTCCCCTCTCCGCGCNGCGCCCCGGTCCACGGGACGTGGACCGGGGCGCCGAATTCATGCACGTGCATTTTCAGATGCATTTCCGGGAATGCCCACCGCGCCACCCCGCCCACACACTCCGCACCCTGTCGTTGTAGAATCCCAGGCACATCCGCAGCAAAAGGCCAACGCGACTCCAGGAACCACAAAGGCCCCTGACCAGCACGGTTCCGGACATAACCAGAAACGCCTACGGAGAAGGGCGATACCCCAGCCGTTCCACGTGCCGAGCTCTGCAGACCCCGGTTGCCGCACGTCCGCGCTTCACCGGTTGGCCGCGGAGCCACAGCACTTCTTGTACTTGCGCTTGGAACCGCACCAGCAGGGATCGTTGCGCTCTGGCGGCCACACGCTCGCCCGGTGGTCGTCCGGTGGCACCACCTCCCCCCACTCCGCCTGGAGTTCGTCATCCCCCGGATCCCCACCGGAACGGTGAGCGTAGTCCTCGATCTCCTCGACCGAGAACCGCACGAGGTACCAGACGACCTCCGGGTTCAGGCGCGCCTGTTCGCGCAACCCCCTCTCCACGTACCGGAAGTAGGCGTCGGCACCGCCGTCGCTGCCGGGGTCCGCTCCCGTGTCCTTGACGACGCCCTGCTCTCGCGCGGTCTCGAACTCCTCCCGCCGGCACACCACACGCAGCGCCTTGCCGGTTCCAGGGTTGTGGAGGGGCGGCTCCACGCCATCGAAGTCCCGGTCGTCGAAAACCGAGCCGTCGAGGCCCTCCCCGGAGCCACGCATGCCCCGGGTCAAGGACCGGTCCGGCCCGGAAATTTCGTTCAGGGCAATGTCGAAATCGTCGGGTGCGTATCCCAGCTGCTTCCTCACCCGGGTGCGCCCGGCCAACTCGAAGGCCAGCATGAGATGTGCGTCCTCGAGGTCCTCCGCCGGACCGGAGAGGTATTTCCGCGAGGCGACGTTGAAGCAGGTCAGGGCGGACTCGAGGTCTCCGAATTCCTCCAACGCCTCACCGAGGAGGTGGGCCGGCCCCTCCTGGAGGATCGAGGGCTGGAGCAGCTGAGCCACGACCCTCTCGGCCTCGGCCGAGACCTGTCCGTCCTCCCCGCGCAGATGGTCCAACTTCTGGATGGCCGCATACTGGCGGTCATCGACCAGCGGAGCGTGGTGGATCAGTGCGTCGAGGACCACCACGGCCTCCTGTGTCTTGCCGATACTGTTCAGCCTGGCGGCCTCGTCGAGCAGGATCTCCCCCACCGCGTCGGGGCAGGCCTCGACCTCCTCGGTGACGGATGCATCCATCTCGATCGCCCGGACAGCGCGGAGGAGTGCCGCTCCGGAGGGGTCCGAGGGGTGCTTCGGGGAGAAGACGTTGGTGCTCATATGCGGACTGTAGCGCCCGCGCCGAACCGGCGTGAGCGGTTCGGCGGAGTCTGTCCGTCGCGCGTGCACGGCGCGGTGAGTCGCGCGTGCACGGCGCGGTGAGCAGCACCGTAGGCACAAGCGTCCGCACCACAGCATCACTCGCTGATGAGCCGGCTGAACTCCGATCGGGCCTCGGTCTCTCGGGTGAAGACCTTGCGCGCCAGGGGGCCATGCAGGTCTTGGTCACCCGCTCGTGCGCGCCCGGGTCGGGGCGGACGAGAAGGGCGAGCACTCGCCCACAATGTCGGACATGAAGGCATTTGTCGGCGTCACTGACAAGGCCTGGGCGGATATCCTCGCTCAGCGCCCCCACCTCGACGAGATCAACTTCTGACTCCCCTCGGGCCGGACTTTCGAGTCCCTTCCCCCGGGAGGCAGTCGAATGCTGCCGCACCCGTTCCCGCACATAAAGGGCAAAACAACGCCCCCTCCAACGGGTTTCGGTACGCAGCTAACGGTGATCGACGCCCTCCACTCCACCACTCGCGAGGCGCTCCTTTTGTGAAGAATAAAGGGATCACCCCGAATGCAACCCGGGCCTCGGCACCGGAATCCTGATTACGGACTGGCGAGAAATACACTTCCGAGATGAGCCCCCGAGGAAACGCTTGAGATCGGCCCATGACCGGACAGATACTGTCCGGGCAACCCCGGAGGCCCCGCCGACGGGGTGAACATCTCCCTGGAACCCCAGAACCAGAAGGACGATAATGGCAATTCCCCGCAAAGTAGCCTCCGCGGCGACCGCCTGTGCCGCAGCAGTCGGGCTGATGCTCGCCTCCACCACCCCCGCATCCGCCAACGTCGCCTCCGGTGACTACCGCATCGCCTTCGAGGGGAACGGGGCCGAAATGGTCCCGTACGGGGGAGCCACCGTGCGCACCGATGTCCGCGTGTGGCCGGCCGACCACGTGGGAATGGAGTGGGACGTCGCCTATTCCGGACACCGGTCGGGGATGGCCTCCTACGAGATCCGCAATCTGCGAAGCGGCCTCTGCATGCAGCCCAAGGACGGCAGCACCACCGTCAACCAGCGGGTCGAACAGACCACCTGCAGCGACCGGAACGAACAGCGCTGGCACGTCTCGGACGTCGGGAACGGCGCACACCAGATCATCCCCGTGAAGAACACCCAACTCGGCGTCACCCTGGAGAACCCGGACTGGAACGGGTCCTTCCTCAAGCTCGGCTACCACAACCCGTACAACCCCGACTACCGGTGGCATTTCAACCGCGTCTGACTGGTCCGACCACAGAGATGGACACGACTCAGCTGTGATGTGACGCAAAAAGGGGCCTCCGGTGCAGGGGTTGGTTTTCGCAATCGCCCCTGACCGGAGGCCCTTCTGCGGCCGTTCTCCGGCAGCAGGCACCTCCGTGTGGAAATGCGACTCTTCCCGGAACACGTGGGGCGCTCGGGAAGACGAGCGTCACGGTCATCAGGACGTCGGAGCGGCGTCCTGATCGTTCTCGGTCTCGGTCGAGGCGAACCATTCCTTGGCGGCTCGGGTCTCCGCGAGCACCAGGGCGACCAGGACGAGGACGAACCCCAGGTGGCCCGAACCCTGCACGACGTTGATCAGGGCTCCGAGGATCGCCATCGCCAGAGCGGTTCGCAACAGGGTCTGCGTCCGGCTTCCCCCGGATCCCATACGCAGGGCGGCCACGAACGCCAGGATCAGGACGCCCGAGGCGAACAGCATGCCCACGAGGAAGAGCCCCATGGGCATCCCGGTCAGTGCCACGGCCTCCTCGAACGCCGCTCCTGACTCGGACACCAGCCAGAAGAAGGAAAGCAGACCGAGCGTGGCCAGCACGACGTAGACGAACAGGATCACGCGCACGACCGTGAGCTGGGTCGGCATGGGGGGTTTCATGAATTCTCCTCATTCGGTGAGTGTCACGGGACAGGCATCCCGGGACATTCCGGAACCGGAACAGCATCCCATCCCGCCTGCCCTGCGGAGCCGGCCTCCCCGCCCTCGCCCCCTGTTGACGGCCATGCACTCTCAACGGTCCACGCTGGACAACGCTCACCGGCCCACGGATCCGCACCGGCCGGCCCCGAACCGCCAGGGAAGACGTCACGTACCGCACGGATTCGGCCTGTGGACAACCGCTCCCGGCCGGGTCGTGCAGGCGATACTCAAAACATGGCGCGTTCTCTCTCCCACGTTCTGTTGTCGTCCCTGTTCACCGACCTGCCCCATCAGAACCACATCCTCACCCTGCACTCCGGCAGGGTCCTGACCACGGCCATCGACCGCCGGGCAGGCGGTTTCGAGGTCGAACACCCCGAGGTGGTCGAACGCCTGCGCGCGGCCCTGGCCCACGGGGGGGCTCGCGTCCGTGGTGCTGCGCAGTTTCACCGGCCAGGTCTCCCACACCCGCCCGGACGGGGTGGAGATCCCCCTGAAGCTGGTCCGCGGGTGGGTGGCCTCCGACCGCACGCTGTATCCGCTCGACGAGGCCGCGATGTTCGATGCGCACTGCATGGACGCGGCCTCGGGTGAGCCGCTCCCCCAGAGGAAGGGGTGGTCTACACGGGAGCGCCGGAAATCGATCTGGCCCTGTTCCACGAGAGCTGAGGGCACGGAACGCCCAGTTCGGGCGCGGATGGGGTGACCCGGCCGGTGCGGGGCGCCGAAAACCTCTGGAACCACGGCGGTACGGTCCCCTACAGTGGCTGAGCACCCTCCCGGGGCAGTCGGTGTTTCCGGGAGGCAGGATGCCGACGGACGGGCCCGGTGCGAAGGCACGGGTTACTTCCATTTGTAGATGGGGTGAAGCGGGTTCAAGTCCCGCCGCCGGTATCAGCCGGCGTAGCTCAACAGGTCAGAGCGCCTTTGTCCCCCTTGCCGCCCTGATCTCGGGCCCGTCCGTCGGTGTTCGGTACTTCCCCGACCGGAAGGGGTCCCCCCGTGGCCAAGTTCAACCGTCCCGGTGCCCGGCCCGCCGGGCGCAGCCCGGTGGCATCCGAGGCCGTGCCGACGGGGGCCACGTTCGGGGGCTCCCCCGGGTACGTGCGGTCGGTGGAGTCCGAGCTGTGGTTGCTGGCCGTGCACAACATGGTGGGCGAGCAGACCTTCTACGAGTCCGCGCAGGCGCGCGACAGCCGGTTCGTGCAACTGGTCCAGGAGACGGCCGTCGCGGATCCTGTGTGGTTCACCGGGTTCGTGCGGTGGCTGCGGCACGGCGCCCACATGCGCTCGGCCTCGTTGGTGGCCGCGCTCGAGGGTGTGCGTGCCCGGGTCGAGGCCGGTGAACACGGGCATTCCCGGCAGATGGTCTCGGCGGTGTTGGCGCGCGCCGACGAACCCGGGGAGGCCCTGGCGTACTGGACGGGGCGGTACGGGCGGGCGTTGCCCCAGCCGCTCAAGCGGGGGGTCGCCGATGCGGTACAGCGCCTGTACACCGAGCGTGCTCTGCTCAAGTACGACACGGGTACGAGCGCGTGGCGGTTCTCGGACGTGCTCAACCTCGTGCACGCCTCACCCGCCGCCGACCGGCCCGGGCAGGGTGCGCTGTTCGTGCACGCGCACGAGCGCCGCCACGGCCGCACCACGCGCCCGGACGCCGAGGCGCTGCCGGTCGTGGCTGCCAATGCGGCCTTCCCTGCCCGAGTGGCGAAGCGGGGGACGCTGCTCCTGGACCCCGACGAGCTACGGCGGGGGGG
>NZ_ANBF01000022.1 GCF_000341025.1 Nocardiopsis salina YIM 90010
TCGCTGCGGTGGGGTCAGGCGCTCGAACGGGGGCTGCAGGCGTCGCTGGCCAATGTCCCGGAACTCTCGGGGCGCACGTTGGTGCTGGTGGACCGGTCGATGTCGATGGCCGATCCGTTGTCGGCACGGTCCGATCTGAACCGGGCGGACGCGGCAGCGGTATTCGGTTCGGCGCTGTCGCTGCGGTGCGAGCAGGCCGACCTGGTGGAGTTCGGTACCGACTCGGGCCCGGTCGAGGTCGCCCGGGGCGACGCCGTCCTGCGTGTGATGGACCGGTTCTCGTGGCGGGGCGGTACGAACACCTCGGCGGCGCTGCGGGACCATTACCGGGGCCACGACCGGGTCGTGCTGGTCACCGACGAGCAGGCCGCGCCCTCGCGCCTGGGGACGCCGGGCGATCAGGTCCCCGGGCGGGTGCCGATGTACACCTGGAACCTGGCCGGGTACCGGCACGGGCACGCACCCTCCGGGACGGGCACTCGGCACACCTTCGGCGGGTTGAGTGATGCTGCGTTCCGGATGATCCCGCTGCTGGAGCGCGGGACCGACGCCCCCTGGCCCTGGGAGGACTGACCCGGCCGCCGCGGCCCGGCGGAGCACGGCGTCCGGGTCCGGGGCGAACGGCCCCGGCCCGGCAGCACACGTCCTGATCAGCCGTTCTTCAGTGCCGCAGCGACGGAGACCGCGCGGCGGACCTGCACGCGTGCGGCGTCCTTGGTGACGTCGCCGACCTTCAGTTCGCCCTGGCCCGCGACGTGGCCGGTGCCGTAGGGGTTTCCGTCGACGAACTTGGAGCCGTCGGTGTAGCCGGGAGCGACCAGGATGCCGCCGAAGTGGTGGATCGTGTTGTACAGCGCGAGCAGCGTGGACTCCTGTCCGCCGTGCTGGGTCGAACTGGAGACGAAACCGCTGTAGACCTTGTCGGCGAGCAACCCCTGCTGCCACTGGCCGCCCAGGGCGTCGAGGAACTGCTTGAGCTGGGAGGCCACGTTGCCGAATCGGGTCGGCGTACCGAACAGCACTGCGTCGGCCCACACGACGTCGTCCGGTGTCGCCTCGGGGGTGTGCCGGTCGGCCTCGACGTTGTTGCGCCAGTCGGGGTTGGCGTCGATCGCCGTGTCGGGTGCCAGTTCGGCGGCTCTGCGCAGCCGGACCTCGGCCCCGGCTGCCTCCGCCTCGGCTGCGAGAAAGTGCGCGATCTCGGCGATGGTGCCGGTCGACGAGTAGTAGACGATGCTCAGCTTGACGGGCTGGGTCATGGTTCCCCTCCTGGCGGTACGACGTGTCCTTCCACTGGGACTCTATCCGGGAATTAGCTTCCTAGCAAGATATAACCCAGGAAGTTAAGGGTCGAGCGCTCGGGTTGAAGAGGCGGGGTGGCTTGGAAGAGCTCCGAGTCGGCGAGGGGAGCACCCCGGCATGAAAGCGCCCGGACCGCCCCGTGTAGGGTCCTGGACGCCGTGGTGCTCGGGAAGTTCGGTGCAAGACCGACGCGGCCCTCGCCACTGTGTTCGGGAAGGTCACGCGCTCCCGCGACGGGGTCACTGGACCACGGTGTGGTCCGGGAAGACGCCGCGTGACCGTTCGACCCGTCAGCCAGGAGACCGGCCACGGCACGCCCGATCCGTCCACGAGGTGTGGAAAGGCGGCCTTGGTCGTGCGCACGTCGTCTCCTGTCCGTCCCCCTGCCGCGCGAGGCACCGGCCCCCGGTTGCCCGGCCGTGTGCCCGCGGTGTCGTCGTTGGCAGTCCTGCTGTTGTCGGGTTGCGCCGGCGCCGATTCTTCCGACCCCTCGTCCGCGGCCGCCGACGGGGCCGACATCGACAACTGCGGTGTGGAGGTCGGGGGCGAGAGCCCGCCGGAGCGCATCTTCGCGATGAACCCGGCTGCGATCGAGAACCTGATCGCACTGGGCGTCGAGGACCGCATCGTCGGTGCCGTCGGCGACCTGGAGCGTATGCCCGAGGACGTGCGTGCCGCGGCCGAGGACCTGGACATCATCCATCCGGGCGGGGAGGACTACCCGAGCTCCGAAGCGGTCTTCGAGACCGAGCCCGACTTCATCTACTCCGTCTATCCGAGCGCGTTCCGACAGGACGGGGGTGTGGCCACCCGGGAGGAACTGCAGGATCTGGGCGTGCAGAGTTACCTCGCACCCGGACGCTGCCCCGACCGCGACGAGGAGCAGCCGCTGGAGTTCGAGGAGATCTGGACCGAACTGCGGGAGGTCGGCGCGCTGGTCGGCGCCGAGGACGAGGCCGAGGAACTCGTCGCCGGGCAGCAGGAGGCCCTGGAAGCGGTCCGCGCCGACCTGCCGGGCGACGTCGGCGACCTGGACGTCTTCTGGTGGGACATGGGCACCGGAGAGGGCCCGACCGCCGGCGGCTGTTGCGGCGCCCCCGGCATGATCCTGCGCGAACTCGGCGTGAACAACGCCTTCGAGGATCTTCCCGACCACTGGTCCAGCACCACCTGGGAGCAGGTCGTCGAGCGTGATCCCGACCTCGTCGTCATCGCCGACTTCGGCGGGGAGGACATCGACGACAAGCTCTCCTACGTCGAAGGCGACGCGACCCTGCGCGAGCTGCGGGCCTTCCGCGAGGGCGCGGTCGTCGAGCTGCCGTTCTCCCAGACCACGCCCGGGCTGCAGAACGTCGCCGCCATCGAGACGATCGGCGAGCACCTGTCCGGGAGTGCCGACCGGTGAGCCTGTCGACCGTCCGGGACGCCGAGCAGCGCACGGCCGCACCGGTGAGTGGAAAGCGGCCGCTGGGCCTGGTGTACCTGTTCACGCTCGCCCTGCTGGCGGCCTCGATCGTGGTCTCGGTCGCCCTCGGCCAGAGCGACCTGTCGGTGCGCGAGGTGTGGACCATCGCCACCGACCGGCTCGGACTCTCCTGGCTGCGTATCGACCTGCTCGGCCTGCACGGCGTCGACGGCATCACCGAACTCCGCGCGAATCTCGTGTGGGAGATGCGCCTACCGCGCGTGCTCGCGGCCGCGCTGGTGGGCGGGGGCCTGGCGATGGTGGGTGCCGTGATGCAGACCCTGACGCGCAACCCGATGGCCGACCCCTACCTGCTCGGGATCTCCTCGGGCGCCTCGCTCGGGGCGGTCGCGGTGATCGTGGCCGGCCTGAGCCTGGGCAGCCTCGGTGTGGCCGGCGGCGCGTTCTTCGGCGCGCTGGGCGCGTTCGTGCTCGTGTTGGCCCTGGGGCAGCGCTCCGGCCGCCTCACCCCCACACGGATGATCCTGGCCGGGGTGGCCGTGGGCGCCTTCGCTGCCGCCCTCACCTCCTTCCTGATCATCTGGGTCGCCGACCCGCACGCCACCCAGGAGGCCCAGTTCTGGCTGTCCGGTTCGCTGGCCGCCGCGCGGCTGCCGAGCGTGTACACCATGGCCTCGGCCGTGCTGATCGGGCTGCTGGTCTGCGGTTCGGCTGCCCGCCCGCTGAATGCGTTCGCGTTCGGGGAGGACACCGCAGCCAGCCTCGGCGTCGACGTCCAGAGGACCCGGTGGGTGCTGTTGGTGGTGTGTGCACTCGTGACCGGTGTGTTGGTCGCAGGCTCCGGGACCATCGGGTTCGTGGGGCTGCTGATCCCGCACGCCGTGCGCGCGCTGGTCGGCCCGGACCACCGGCGGGGCCNCTGGGTCGATGTGGTGGCCCGCGTCGCGTTCGAACCGCGGGATCTGCCTGTGGGCATCATGACCGCGATGTTGGGCGTGCCGGTGTTCCTGTGGATCCTCAGACGCAAGGTTGATCGCTGATGACTCACCTCGCCGAAGGCGAATCACTCACGGCCGCAGACCTCTCCTGGTCGGTCGAGGGAGCGCACATTCTCGCGGGTGTGGACGTGCATGTGCCCACCGGGAGTCTCACCGGCCTGCTCGGACCGAACGGATCGGGCAAGTCGACCCTGCTGCGCGGGATCGCGCGGTTGGGCAAGCTCGACGGAGGGGTCGTGCACATCGGCCCCGACGACGTGTACCGGCTCCCGCGCCGTGCCCTGGCCCGCCGCCTGGCGCTCGTGGAGCAGCGTTCCGACACCGACATCGACCTCAGGGTGCTGGACGTGGTCCTGCTCGGCCGTACCCCCTACCGGTCCGTTCTGCAGGCGGAATCGGACACGGACATGGCCATCGCGATGCATCAGCTCGAACGGGTCGACCTGGCCCACCTCGCGCACCGCCGGTGGCGCACGCTCTCGGGCGGCGAGCAGCAGCGTGTCCATCTCGCGCGGGCCATGGCCCAGGAGCCGTCCCTGCTGGTGCTGGACGAGCCGACCAACCACCTCGACGTCGGCCACGCCCTGCAGTTGTTGGCGATGGTGCAGCACTCCGGGCTGACGGTGCTGGCGGCGCTGCACGATGTGAACCTGGCCGCGGCGTTCTGCGACCGGCTGGTGGTCCTGCACGAAGGGCGGGTGGCGGCGTCGGGAACCCCGGAGCAGGTGCTCACCGCGGAGTTGATGGCCCGGGTCTACGGGGTCGAGGCTGAGGTGGCTCTGCACCCGCGGACCGGGCGTCCGCACCTGTGGTTCCACCCTCCGGCCGTTGCTCACTGAAACACGCGGCCCGCTGGAGGGGCCCGGTCGAGCACATCGGCGGGTACCGCTCTCCACCGGCCCGGCCGGGGCAGTACTCCGGGTTCTGGAGGATCTTCCGGGGCGTCTCCGGCTGATTCCGCCTGTAACACCGCCACGGCGCACATACGGTGGATCGTCGAAACGGAGTCCCTCGAACACGTGGAGAGGCGGGCCGCCCGTGCCGGATTTCGAACGTCTGCCGTCGCGCGTCTTCGACTTCACCTCCGGCAGCCGCCGCGATCTCTATTTCGCGATCCTGCACGTGTTCAACGACGCCGACGAGCGGTTGGAGACCGCCCTTCTGGTCGAGCAGGTCCACGCGCGCCTGCCCGGGACCGGCCTCACCGACCTCGTCGACGAGGAGGGCGTGGACTCCGCGCTGCGCCACCTGGAGTCGCTGGATCTGTTGGAGTCCTCCCAGAGCTACACGGCCGCCTACTCCACGGCCGCCGAGTTCGAGCGCAAGAACGTCCAGTACACGCTCACCGCTCGGGGCGAGGCAGAGTTCGCGGGGGCCAGGCTCGTCCTGGACCGGCTGAAGGAGAAGGGCGCCCTGCAGACCGCAGTGCTGGACGCCATCGGCGACCGCCTGCACACCTTGCACACGTTGCTCGACACCGGCCCCGCCGGGACGGACAACCGGGTGTTCACCGCACTGCAGGAGCTCGAGGGGCACCTGGACTCTCTGCGCGACAACACCAAGCGCTTCAACAACGAGTTGCAGAGGCTCCTGCGGTCCGAAGGCACGGACCTGGACACCTTCCACGAGGTCAAGCGTGCGACCGTCGGCTATCTGGACGAATTCGTCGAGAACCTGGAGGAGAGGGCCCACACCATCGCCGATGCCCTGACCCGGGTCGAGGCCCGAGGGGTCGAACCGATGCTGGAGCGGGCCCTGGCCGGTGCGAACCTGCCGCCCAGCGCCACCGACCGGGTCCGGTCCGACTGGCTCGCACGCCGCCGGGCGAAGTGGCAGGGACTGCGGCGGTGGTTCGCGCCCACGGCGGACGGCCAGGAGGGTGTGCGCCGGCTCCACGAAGTGGCGCGCCGCGCGATCGGCGCGCTGTTGGAGACGCTCGAGCGCATCACCGAGTCGCGGCGCCGGGCCTCCAGCACCGCCGAGGACCTGAGGACGGCGGCGCGGTGGTGTGCGGGGGCCGTGTCCGAGGAGGAGCTCCCCCTGCTGTGGTCCTCCCTCACCGGGCTCTCACCGGCCCGTCATGCGGTCCTGGCACACGAGGACGCCGAACTCATCGCGCCCGGGACCTCGTGGTCGGTGGCGGACTCGGTCGCGGTGTCGCCGAACCTGCGCTCCTCGGGACGTTCCGGGCGGGTGGCGCGCACGGCCCGCGTGCGCGATGTCGGTGAGACCGTCAGGCGCCGACGCGAGCGGGCCTTGGCGGAGCAGGCGCAGGCCGACCAGGCCCTGCGGCTGCTGTCCACGGACGGGACGGTGGCGTTGTCCTCCTTCGGCACTCTGGAGCACACGTTGTTCGAACATCTGTTGTCGTTGCTGGGGCGGGCCCTCTCTGAACCGCCGTCGAGCGACGGGCTGCGCCGCGCACTGACCTCCGACGGGCGGTTGGAGATCGTCCTCGGACCGCCCGCCCCCGGTAGCGGCACGGCGGCCCTGCGGACCCCGCTCGGGGAGTTCTCCGGCCCCGACCACACGGTTTCCATCGGCGTGCCCGGGGTGCGCCGGTGAGGGGGCCCTCCGGTGAGCGCTCGGCAAACCGGCTCGTGGTCGGGACGCGGGACGACATGAAGGACGGGATCCGTGCCCTGCTGGCCGCCCCGCTGTTGACACGTGAGACGGACGAGGCTGCGTTCGTGACGGTGCGCCGGCGTCGCGAGGAACTGGTCTCATGGTTCGACTACTTCTGCGGGTGGACGCTGACGGTGGAGCCCCGCCAGGGTTATGCGCGCCTGGCCAAGGTCCGTGCGCCCGGTGGACGCGCGTGCCCTCCGCGCCCTGCCCGGCGCGTGCGGGGAACCGGAGCCGCGTTCGACCGTCGCAGGTACACCCTGTTCTTCCTCGCTGCGGCCGAGCTGACGGTGATGAGCAGGACGACGATCGGGTTGCTGGCACAGCGCGTGGCGCACACGTGCGCGGTCGAGGAGGGCATCGCCGACTTCGACTCGTCGGTGCGGGCCGAACGGGCCGCGCTCGTGGACGCGCTGCTGCTGTTGGAGCGTTTCGGTGCGGTGACAGCGATCGATGGCAGCACCGAGTCGTACGTGGCCGGCGACGATGCGCTGGTGCTGTACCGTGCCGACACCGCCCGGGTCGCCCGGTTGCTGAGCACCCCGGTCCCCCTGTCCCGGGTGGGAGGCGCCCGACCGGACCTTCCGGCGGTGATGGAGGAGGAGCGTTACGGCGTCCGATCGGAGACCGCGGAGCCCGTTTCCTCCCGCAACCAGGAGCTCTTGTGGGCGCGCCACTCGTTGATGCGCCGCCTCCTGGACGACCCGGTGGTCTATTTCACGGACCTGACCGCAGCGGAGGCCGAGTACGCGGCCTCACCGACCGGGCGTTCCATGGTTCGCAGAGCCGCCGAGGAGGCGGGCTTCCGGCTCGAGGAGCGGGCCGAGGGGTATCTGCTGGCCGACCCCTCACCCACCCCGGCCACCGATGACCGCTTCCCTGGCGAGGGCCACGTGAAGCAGACCGCGCTGCTGTTCCTCGACCAGTTGACCGCCTCCGCAACTGCGGTGCCCCTGAGTCGCCTCGTCGGTGAGGTCGAGGCCTTGTTGGAACGGCGGCCCTCGTGGGCGCGGTCGTTCCGCTCGGAGGGCGGCGCCGACCGGCTGGCCCGCGCAGCCGTGGAGGTCCTGGTCGGGCACGGCCTGGCCGCGGCAGAGCACGACCACACGACGACGGCGTACCGGGCGCTGCCCGCCGCCCACCGCTATGCCGTCGACCGTCCTGCATTCGGAGGGGACCCATGAACCGTGTCCGATCGGCCCACTCCCCCGCCGCCGTTCCGGGGCCGCTGGAGCAGCCGGGGCGGTGGCGGCCGACCCGGGCAGGCATCCTCAACGTGTGGCGTTACTACCGGGAGGTCTTCACCTTCCACCGGGGCCGGCTGCTCCTGCGGGGGCCCAACGGGACCGGCAAGTCGAAGGCGCTGGAGCTGCTTCTGCCCTTCCTGCTGGATGCGAGTCTGCGTCCGAACCGCCTCTCGACCTTCGGCGGCAACGAGCGGGCCATGCACTGGAACATGATCGGCCACGGGTATCCCGGGGCGACCCGGGTGGGCTACGTGTGGTTGGAGTTCTCCCGCCCTGGGGAGGACGGACCCGAGTTCCTGACCCTGGGCGCCCGGCTGCAGGCCACACGCGATACCGCCAGGGTGGTCCCGACCTACTTCACCGCGCGCGGGCGTGTGGGCGAGGACCTGTCGCTGCTCACCTCCGGGGACCAGCCGCTGACCGTGGCCCAGCTCAAGGAGGCCGTGCACGAGACCGGGCTGGGCACGGTCCACGGCGGTCCGGACGACTACCGGTCGGCGGTGCGTTCGGCGCTCTATCCCGAGCTGGACCAGGACCGCTACGACGCGCTGATCACCGCGTTGCTGCAGCTGCGTACGCCCAAGCTCTCCGAGCGCCTGGACCCCGGGTTGTTGTCGTCGCTGCTCTCCAGCGCGCTGCCGCCGCTGGGACACGGGGAGCTCGCCGACATCGCCGGCGGGTTCGAGCGCCTCGACCGCCACCGGGTGGAGTTGCAGTCCTTGGAGAAGGAGGTCGGTGCCGCCAAGATCCTCGCCGAACGGCAGCGGGTCTACGCCTCCCGTGTGCTGAGGGGAGCTGCCGCTGAGCTGACCTCGGCGACCTCCGGGATGGAACGGTGCCGGCGGGAGGAGCAGGAGGCGCGCCGCAGCGCCGCCGACGCCGAGTCGGAGCTGTCCCGGTTGTCGGACCGTTCGGACGAGTTGGACGCGTCGATCACGGCCGTTTCCGGTGAGCTGCAGGGGCTCAGGGACAGTGACGCCTACAAGGCCGGCACCGGTATCCAGCTGCTGCGCGAACGGGTGGAGGAGGCCTCGTCCACGGAGGCCGCTCGCGCTTCGGAGGCCGAGAGGCGCGAGCACGCGGCCGCTCAGCACGCGGACCGGGCACAGAGCTTGTCGGAGGAGCACGACAGGGCCGAACGCGGTCACAGGGACGCCGCTTCCACGGCCGAACGCACCGCCCGGAGCGCGGACCTGGAGAGTGCGTTCCAGCACGCCGGGGCGGACCTGGGTTCGAACGGTGACGGGGGCGTCGACCGGGTGCGCAGGCTGATCAGGGCCGCGGCGCACGACCGCCGCTCCCGGATCGAGGAGGTGCGGGGTGCAGCCGAGGCCCATCTGGCCCGGGTCCGGCGCAGGCAGGAGCTGGAATCCGATCTCGCGGTCTCGGACGAGGAGCTGACCGAGGCCGAGGAACAGGCGCAGGCCGCTGCCACCGCCCTCGACGTCCAGGTGGAGTACCTGGTCTCGGCCGTTACCGAGTGGGCGCAGGGGTGCGCGGAGTTGCCGGTCGGGGACGCCGAGACGCTGGTGGGCCACATCGACCGCGATCTCGGCAGCGGCCCGGAAGCGGTGGTCGCTGCAGCACGGCAGCGGGCCGGGGAGGACCTGGCGGCCCTGGCACGGGACGCCGACAGCCGCGAGGCGCAGGGGCGGGCCGAACGCGACGGGNGGAGCTCGAGTCGGTGTCGGCGAGAACGGACGCCGCGCCTTCCGCCCCGCCCACACGTACCGCGGACAGGACGGGCCGACCGGGCGCGCCGCTGTGGAAATTGGTGGATTTCGTGCCCGATGCCGCGCCCGGGGTCCGAGCCGGTGTGGAGGCGGCCCTTGAGGCCTCGGGCCTGTTGGACGCCTGGTTGCTGCCGGATGGGAGCGTGCCCGAGGGCGGCGTGGCGGGCGACACGGTCGCTGCGGCCACCGCACGCGCGGTGGACGGGCCGAGCCTGCTGGAGGTCCTGCGTGTGGAGGAGCAGTCACCGGTCTCCGTCGAGCACGTGCATGCTCTGCTGGCGGGCGTGGCCTACTGCGCCTCCGGACCGAACCGGTCGGAGGCGGCGGTCGGTGTGGGCGCAGACGGCCGCTGGTGGGCGGGGCCGATGCACGGGCAATGGTCCAAGCCCGAGCCGGCCCACATCGGGGCCCTGGCACGCGAGCGCGCCAGGGAGCATGCGGTGGCCGCCCTCACCGCCCGGTTGGAGGGGTTGGAGGAGGCCGTGGAGGAGGCCCGGGGGCGGCAGGAGGCGGTCGCTCAGCGGCGGCGGGCCCTCGCCGAGGAGGCCGAGTCCCTGCCCTCGGACACCGCCGCGCGCGAAGCGGCCCTGACCCTGCGCTCGGCGCAGGAGCGGCTCGCCGACCGGCACGCGGTGCTGGAACGCCGGAAACGTCGCCTGGAGGCGCACGTACCGTTGGTGGCCGAGGCCGAGCAGCACCTGCACACGCTCGCGGCCCGCCACCGCTTGCCGTACGCGACCGAGGCCCTGGACACTGCGCGCGCCGGTGTTGACGATTTCGAGCGCGCCGTGGACCCCTGGCTCGACCGCTACGTGCAGGTGTGCGCGCTGGCCGACCGTCTGGCACAGGAACGCGGCCTGGCGCAGGACGCTCAGGAGGAGGCCGCACGTGCACGCCGTTCGGCCGCCGAAGCCGCCTCGGACGCCGACCACCTGCGCGCCCGGCTGTCCGCACTGGACTCCACCGTGGGGGTCGAGCACCGCCGGGTGCAGGAACAGATCAGCGCCGCTGACCGGCGGGTGCGTGCGCTGCGCACTGAACTGGACACCCTGCACGCCCGGCAGCGCGAGCTGGAACGGGAGAGCGGCGCGTTGGCCGCGACGGTCCGTACCCGGCAGGAGGCCAGTACCGCAGCGGTCGGGGCACGCGACGCGGCGGCCGACCACTTCCGTGCTCTGATGGGGTCGGTCCTGCACGAGGACTCTGGGATCCAGGTCCCGGCCGAGACCGAGGCCACGGTCCGCGGCACCCTGGACACGGCCCGGGCCGTCGTCGCGACTTCACAGCGCGACGACCACACACCCGAGCTGGTCGACAGGGCCCGGGGCAAGGTCGCAGAAACCGTGTACTCGGCCCGGGACACCCTGACGCGCCGGACCGACCTGGAACTGCTCACCGAGGGCGGGGTCCAGCACGTCAGCGCCCTCCTGGACGGGGTACGGGTCGGAGCGCACGGGTTGCACGAGGCGCTGGTACGGGAGCAGCGGACCCGGGAGAACGACCTCACCGACGAGGAGCGGGGGCTCTTCGACCGGGTCCTGACCGGTGACACCCGGCGCCATCTGGCTGACCGGCTGCGCCGGGCGAACGGGCTCGTCGAGGGGATGAACGACCGGCTGGAGCGGGTGCGCACCGCGTCAGGGGTCTCAGTGCGGCTCCGGTGGAAGGTCGCCGACGACGCCCCGAACGGGACGCAGGCCGCGAGGGACCTGCTCGTCCAGGACCCCCGTCGGCTCACCGACGGGCAACGGGAGGTGCTGCACACCTTCTTCCGGGAGCGGATCGACGATGCCCGCGCGCAGGACTCCACCTCCGGCTGGGAGGAGCATCTGGGCCGGGTTCTGGACTACACGGCCTGGCACCGTTTCGTCGTGGAGCTGGACAAGGGCGACGGTTCGGGCAGGCAGACCCTGACCAAGCGGGTGCACGGCAGCCTCTCCGGCGGGGAGAAGGCGATCGCGCTGCACCTTCCACTGTTCGCCGCGGTGGCCGCGCACTACGCCACCGACCCGGGATCGCCCCGGTTCATCCTGCTGGACGAGGTCTTCGTGGGCGTGGACACCAAGAATCGCGGGCAGATCTTCGGGCTCCTGGTCGATCTGGGGTTGGATCTGGTCCTTACCAGCGACCACGAGTGGGGCACCTACGCCGAGCTCGACGGGATCGCCGTGCACCAGCTACTGACCGGTGGACCCGGTGAGGCTGACGATGCGATCACCACGGCGCGCTGGGTGTGGACCGGCGCGTCCCTGGAGGAGGGCGGGCAGGACCTGTGAACGGAGGAGGTGTCCCCGAACACCTGGCCGACGACGCTCTGATGCCGCTGTGGCGCGCGGTCCACGACCGGTTGTCCTCCGGCCGGACCGTGCGTTCTGTGACCGTGCAGCGGTTGGACGGTGCGACGCAGGAGGCGCTGGCCGACCTGTTGGGGTGGAGGACCTACCCCGGCCCCAGGGTGACCGTACGGCTCGACCGGTTGGAGGAGTGCCTGGCTCTGTCGGGCACAGACACCAGAACCGTGGTGGAGGCGGTGCTCGGTCCTGTCGCCGACCGGGCCGCCGAACGGGCGCGTGCGGCCGGGGAACGCGAGGCCCTGTGGACATGGTTGAGCGGCCACCCGGTGGTGACCGCCCAGCCCGCCCTCCTGGGATGGGCGGAGCAGATGCGTTCCGAGGGTGTACCGCGCGGCGGGAGCCGGCCCCTGCGCGAACGCCTGGACACGGCGCTGAACGTGGTCGCCTCGCTGCCGCTGCCCGATGGCAGACCTCTTCCGGACCTGGCTGCCGAGACCACCGGGGACGCCCACGGGCTCGACCCGGACCGGCCCTTGTCGCGTGTGGTGCTGCGCGCCCTGGCGGCGCTGCGGGCCGAACCGCCGCCCGAGAGCGCGCAGCAGCGCAGGGACCTGTGGGCTGCGTTCGGGGTGGACTGCGATGCGCACTCCTCGACCGTTCTGGTGCTCGGACTGTGCCCGGAGGGGTCGGGACCGTTGGCCTCGACCCTGCGCATGTGGACGGAGGCCGGACGGGCGGTCTCGGTCACCCTGGACCAGCTCGATTCCGAGGAACTCGTGTGCCGCTCCCCCGTGGTGCACGTGGTGGAGAACCCGTCGGTCCTGGCCCTGGCCCAGCGACGGTTGGGCAGCCGGTGCCCACCGCTCGTGTGTGTCGCGGGATGGCCCGGGAATGCAGCGGTGGCCCTCCTGCAGCGGTTGGCCGCGCGCGGGACCGCTCTGCGCTACCACGGAGACTTCGACGGCGAGGGCCTGCGGATCGCCGCGCACGTGATGGCCCGGACCGGTGCACTGCCCTGGCGCATGGGGGCCGGCGACTACCTCGAAGCGGTCGAGCGTGTGCGGGCCGCACCGTCCCCGGGACGGCTCACCCCGGCCCCCTGGGACCCCGGCCTGGACCGCGCCCTCGCCTCGCACGGGGTGGCCGTGCACGAGGAACGCGTGGCGGAACGGTTGTTGCACGACCTGAGCACTGAGGCCGATGGGCACGCCCCCTGATCTCGGGGAGGCGAGGATCTTGCTACCAGAGCCAATATCGGCGCCGAAATCGGCTCTGGTAGCAAGATCCCGCTGGTAGCGGCGGGGCGGGATCAGCGCACGGACGGTGCTCCGCAGCACTTCTTGTACTTGCGCCCGGATCCGCACCAGCAGACCTGGTTGCGCTCGGGCGGCCAGGCCGCCACGGCGTCGCGGCCGAGGGTCCGGGCCCACCGGTCGCGGGTGTCGGGGTCGGCCGGGTCGAGGTCGGCGGCCATGGCGTAGGCGAGGACCTGGTCGGGGGCGGCCGTCGCGGTGTGCAGCGCGGTGCCGGGGGTCTCCCGGGCGGCGGCGCGCAGGCCGCGTTCGACTTCGTGGTGGTGGGTGCCGGGGTCGGTGATCAGGCCGCGTTCCTGTGCCTGTTCGAGGAGTGCGCGGTCGTAGGCGGCGAACACGACGGGGGCGTCGGCCTCCCCCTCCTCGGAGCCACCCTGCAGGGCCTGGTCGAGCAGGTCCATCTCCGTGCCGGTCCCGGTCCCGGACCTGTCGGCGGCGAGGGCCTGCTCGTCGTGGGCGTCCGGTGCGTGTCCGAGGCGCTCGCGCACGCGGGCGCGCCCGGTGAGGAGCACGAGGCCGAGGGGGTCGAGCTGCCCGACGATCTCCGCGGGCTGCGCGAGGATGCTGCGGCAGGCCACGTTGTAGCAGTACAGCGCGGTGTCGGGGTCGCTCTCGGCGTACTCGTCGGCGAGCACGGCCGCCATCCCGCGCCCGAGCACGCCGGGGCGCAGGAGGCCGTCGATGATCCGGTCGGCTTCCTCGGCGCGGCCCTGCGAGCGCAGGATCTGGGAGAGCATGTGCGCGGCGTACTGGCGGTGGTCGTCCTGCGGAGCGTGGTCGCGCAGGGCCTCGAGCAAGGCCCGGGCCGATTCGGGGGCGTGCTCGCGCATCTCCCCGGCGGCCTCCAGGAGGATGTCGCCCGCGGAATCGGGAGCGGCCGCCATGTCGTCCAGGTGGCGTTGGGGGAGATCGAGATCCAGGACGGCCGTCACCAGTTCGGGCGGGAGCGGGGCCGGGGTCGCGCTGTCGGTCATGTGTCCAGGTTAGGAGCGGTTCGGACCGTTCCGTGCGCACGGTTCCCGGTCGCACACGACACAGGCACCGATCGGCCCTCCGTCGGGTCAGGGCACGAAGGGCAGCGCCGAGAGCACGTCCAGGGCACCGACGCCGAAGCGCGCCCCGGCCTCCAGCCCGGTGGCGAGGAAGGCGACCAGGAGCACGGCCACCAGCAGGCGTGCGGCCCACCGGCGTCCCCCGCTCGCACTGTTCGGGGCGTCGTCGCCGTCCAGGAAGGGCCGGTCGAGACGGGCGATCTCGCGCCGCAGGTCCTGGACCTCGGCATGGTAGTGGTCCCGCTCGTCCCGGACGTGCTGGAGCTCGGATCGTTCGGCCCGGACCGCGGCCCGGGCGTCGACGACGTCGGTGTGAGCACCCTCGGGCCCGCGCTTGGCGTGCCAGCGTTCCAGCCGGGAGAGCGGCAGGTCCGCGTACTGGGTGGGCCAGTTGGCGCCGCTGTCGTCGAAGTCGGGATCGGCCTCGGGTTCGGTCTCTGCCGCGTAGTCGGGGGACGGGGCCCCGTCGGGGGCGACCATGAGCGGGGGCGCTTGCGCGGGGGGACGCTCCTGCGGGGCCGCGTCCTCGTCGGTGTCCTCGAGACCGTCGGGATCGTCCGGCTCCTCGCGGGCCGGTCCGCCGAAGGCCTCCTCGGCATGCCTGCGCGGCCCGCCGCGGACACGGGTCCGGTCGGCGTCGGAGCGGCGGGGTTCGGGGGCGGGGGGTTCGAAGCTCTCGGCCGGGTCGGCGGGGTCGTTCTCGGGGGTGCGGTCGTCGAGGGCGCGGGGGTGGGGGTCGTTCTCGGGGGTGCGGGGGAGATCGAGGGGCGGGGGCTCACCGGTGGGTCTCGAAGGGGGATCGTGCGGTTCGGGTGCCCCGAAGACGCGGTTCTCCGAGGGTGGCGCGAAACCGGGCCTGCGCTCACCGAAGAGCGGCCGGGGTGCGCCGGGCAGGTGCCGGGGCGCCCTGTCGGCCGACCGTGGGTCCGCGGCGCTCTCACCGGGCTCCTCGGCACCGCCCTCCGTCGCCGCCTGCGGGTGGGCTTCGTGGTCGGGTTCGGCGGAGGCGCGCGCCTCGCCCGCGGAAGCGGGTGCATCGAGGTCCTCGACCTCGGGCAGGGGGTCGCCGTCGTCCTCGCCGGACGGCCGGTTCAGGCGGAATGAGGGGTGGGCACCGGCCACGGACCGGGAATAGGCGTGCGGACGGGGCCGGGCCGGACCCGCGGGGCCGGAACCCGCGCCACCGTCCGCGGCACGGTGGGGTCCGTCCCCGAGATGCGCGCCCCCGGGCCGGTGCGCAGACAGCGGCGGCGCGTCCCCGGGCCCGGCGGTCGGGGAGACCGCCCCTTCCTCCTCGGACATGCCTCGTACACCGGGCGCTGCTGCGTCGGAGGGCAACGGCTCCGCTTCCGGGATGTCGGTCCCCTCGGCCTCGTCAGCGCCGGACCACCGCCCCTCGAAGACACCGACAGCGCTCGGGGAACCGTGGGCAGGCGACACCTCGCCGTCGTACCCGCCGGCGCCCGGGTCCACCGGCTCCACACGTTCACCTGCGTCCACGGTTGCGGCGTGCAGACGCGGTCCGGGACCGCCGGTCTCCAGGCCCCGCTCCTCCGCAGATGCTTCTCCGTCGGCAGCGGCCCGACCCGCATCGGCCCCGGCCACAGCCTCTTCGGCCCCGCCACCCGATACGGCCGCGGCCCCATCCGGGTCCAACCACTCGGCGATCAGCGCACGCCGGTCACCGAAGGTGGGCGCGTCCGGAACGCCGAGGCCGCGCAGGTGGTCGGCGAGCGCGTCCCCGCCCTCGTCGCGCAACACCCCGACCAGGCGCTCTGCCACCCGCCGGTACTCGGGGTCGGGCGTGTGCAGATAAGGCCCGTCGGCCCCGGCCCGGGGCGGACCGAAGGCCAGGTGCTGCCCCTCGGTGCCCAGGTCGGGGTCGTAGGTGGAGAAGGACCACTGCCACCCGGCCGCGGGGATCGCACGTGCCGGGGTGAGCACGTCGTGCAGGATCCGGTGCATCCCCCACAGGACCCGGACCTGGGTGGCCTGCCACAGGTCGGCGTGCTCGGGTTCCAGGGCGATGCGGATCGGCCGGTCGGGGGCGTGCAGCGCGGAGGCGACCGCGCCCACGAGCACCGCTTCGTCCTGGACGGTGGTCTCGGCGGCACGGCGGTCCCGGGTACGCACGGCTCCCGGCGCGGCGGTGAGCTCCCAGGGGGTGGGTGTCCCGAGGGTCGGCATGCTCGCCCAGCCGGGGGCGGGGGGCCTGCGCGCGGCGGGGCGGGTGTTGGGGTTCTCGTGCAGGCTGAGGATGCGGGGCAGGGTGAGCCCGTGGGCGGGTCCGACCACCGCCCAGGCGTGGGCGTCGCGTACGTCCCCGGGCCACCGGTAGACGAGGGCGGCCTGCCCGTCGGCGTAACTGCGCGCCCACAGGGTCTCGGGAAGGTCGGCGGGGTCGGTCCCGGGCAGCGCGGAGCGGTAGTCGACGGTGAGCGCGGGGACGAGGCGGTCCCGCCACGAGCGGAGGGAGGGCCGCCCGCTCTCGGTCAGGGAGGAGGCGGCCGGCCCGGGACCCACGCGCCCCAGCAGGGTGGGTTCGGCCCACGCGAAGTGGATCTGGTGGTAGGTGCTCTCCGACACGTGCCCCCTCCTCGGTATTCCGCGGACGAGCGGCCGGGCCGCCCCGTAGGGAAGGTATCCGCTCGGGAACCGCAAAAACCGCATGATCGCACATACGTACCATCATGCGACCGAGAGTGGCTGTCTATACTTTTTGCCCTCAGTTGTCAGTTCATGTGGTCCAGTGCCCGGAACCCGGCCTCGTAGCCTCGCGCCCTCCCGCACTCCCGAGCCGCACAGCCCACCCGGCTCAGCTCTCGCTCTGGCGGATCGCCCCAACGACCGCGTCGGTGAGGTCGTCGATGATCTCCTCCTCGCTGACCTGGGGATGCTCCAGCCACCACTCCCCCGCCGCCTGCACCATGCCCACGACGGCGTGCGCGACGATCTGCGAGCGCGAGCGGGAAGTGAAGTCGCGTTCGGTGACCAGCTGTTCGGCCAGCTCATCGCCCAACCGCCGCACCATGAGCCCCAGGTCGCTGCGGGTGCGCGAGTCCTCGGAGGTGGCCCGGTCCATGAGGAACCGGTACAGGTTGAGATTCTGCGAGATCATCGACAGGTAGGCGCCGACGGTCGCGCGCGCCCGCACCTCGAACTCGGTGTGCTGGTGCAGCTCGGCCCGGATGCGTTCGATGAGCGGGTCGACGTGGCGTTTGGCGAGCGCGCGGTAGAGGCCGCCCTTGTCACCGAAGTGCCGGTACAGGATCGGCTTGCTGATCCGGGCCTCGGCGGCGATGGCCACCATCGAGGCGTCGGGGCCGTCGCGTTGGATGACGCGGTCGGCGGCGTCCAGGATCGTCCTGCGACGTTCGGGGTCGCGCCCACGCACGCCGCGCCCCCTGGTGCGGGGGTCCGGGCGCGGGCGGGAACCGTTCTCGGTCAGAGCGCTCTGCGGTGTTTCTTCGAGGGCCACAAGGTTTCACGGTAGCGGGTGCGGGGGCAGGGCGTTGCGTCTTCAGCTGCGCAGTGTGATCCAGGTGGCCCGCGCGCGGGCGAGCAGGCGCCCCTCCGAATCGTGCAGGGCGCTGCCGGTGAGCACCTTGCGTCCCTCCACGCCGTGAAGGTGGCCGGTGACCACGTGGGTGTGGCCGATGCGGGGAGCCTCGGCGACCCGGGCGGTCATGCGCCCGAGCACGACGGGCCGGCCCGCGATGTCGCTGGACCAGCCGCCGGGGCAGTCCAGAGCGGCCCAGGTCCGGCGCAGATCGGCGTGGCCGGTGCCGTCGTCGAGCTCGGTTCCGGGCACCCAGGTGCAGGCGACGGTGTTGCCGATGTTCTCCGGCCCGCTGCCGGCCCGCACGCTTCCGGGGAACAGGCGCAGGCCGTCTCCCTCCGCGCGTTCGGGGCCGCAGCTGTAGCACCGCGGGAAGGGGTGCTCGCGCAAGCCCGGGTAGCGGCTCTCCGCCTCCTTCGCGGTGGCGGGGTCGACAGGGTGGCCGGGGACGGACTCGCCGGTGAGGTCGACGACGCGCGCCTCGGCCACCGTCTCGCGTCCGCTCATGGTGAGGACGGTGCCGTCGGTCGTCAGCGTGAGCGGGTCCTCCAGTGGTGGCGGGGTGCGCAGGGTGACCTCGACAGCAGGGCCGCCGGGCGCGGTCAGGCGTTCGGCGAGCAGTCCGGCGCTGTAGCCGCCGTTGCCCGAACCGTCGGGGCCGTTGTGAGCGGCGCCGACGGTGACGATGGGATCTCCGTCGGCGGGTGTGACGTGGTTCATGCAGCACAGGATAGGCACGGCCCCACCCGAACGGCTGGGCCGGGGTACCACTCACCCG
>NZ_ANBF01000023.1 GCF_000341025.1 Nocardiopsis salina YIM 90010
CAGGTCGAGGTCGCGTTCGACGAGCCCCTGGGCGGGTGAGATGCGGTGCAGCAGGAACGCACCGCGGTGATGGCGGCCGACGTATTCGTGGTCGCGGTCGGTGACCTCGTCGTCGACCCACACGAAGGGGCGCCCGGCTGCGTACTCGACCAGAGCCGGGGTCTTGAAGAAGATCCCGGCGGGCGCGCTCTCGCGGGCAGGGAGCTCGACCACGGGCAGTTCGGGCAGCCCGACCCGGGGCCCGATCATGCTGTTGGCCTCGTGCTCCCAGGTGGTCGCCCACACCAGCTCGTACGGGAGGCCCAACAACTGTGCGCCGTGGTCGGGGTTGAGCAGCACGCGCAGGGCCGACAGGGGCGGGGCCCATCCCCGCGGACGCAGGGAGTGGGCGGTGTAGCCCTCCTGCAGAGCCGCCAGGGAGGCGTGGAACGGGTTCAGGGGGCCGTCGACGTCCAGGAACAACAGGGGGCGCACGCGCGGAGCCTTCTCGGTCAGGGGGCGGGACCCGACGCATCCTACGCCCCGCCGCCGACGCTCCACCGGCCTTTTCACCCCGGGAGCCAGTCGATGTTGCCGAGCAGGTACACGGCGCCGACGAAGGCGAAAACGTCGATGACGGTGTGCGCCACGACCAGTGGCATCACCCGCCCGTAGCGCAGGTAGAACCAGCCGAAGACCAGACCCATGACCAGGTTCCCGAAGAACATGCCCACCCCTTGGTAGGCGTGGTAGAAGGCCCGCAGCACCGAGCTGGCCAGGACCGCCTTCCACGGGCTCCATCCCGACTGCGTGAGCCGGTGCAGCAGGTAGCCGACGACGATGACCTCTTCGAGGAGGCCGTTCTTGGCGGCCTGGAGCACGAGGATCGGCACGTCCCACCAGTTGCCGTCCAGGGTGCTGGGGGTGATGGCGAGCGTGAGCCCCAGGCGCCAGGAGAGCACGTAGACGGCGAGCCCGCCCAGCCCGACGAACGCCGCCAGGAGCGCGCCCCCGACGAGGTCGGAGCCGGGGCGGCGCAGGTCGAACCCGATGGTGCGGGCCGACTCGGAGCTGCGGTGCAGCAGATACACCACGAGCGCAACGGGTGCGAGCGCGAAGGCGACCGCGTGCAGCTGCAGGGACAGGTCGAGCCAGGGGCGGTCCTCGGCCCGGCTGTTGACGAGGCTGGTGCTCTGCGCGGAAAGGGACTCGGGCGCGGTGACCACACCCAAGAACGTGATGGTCGCCGAGACGGCCGCCGCGCCCAGGGACAACGCCAGGACACAGAGGATCTCCCAGCGGATCAGGCGCGGGGTGAGCACGGAGGGGACGGGTGGTGTGCGGTGGCCCGGTGCGGCTTCGGTCTTGTCGGTCACGCGTCGAATCTACGTGCCGGGGTGGAGTGCACGCCCGGGAACGGCCCGGCCCGCTTCCGGCTCCGGTCTCGTGTCATTCCGCGCGCCCGCCCGGCTCCCCGGGACCGGAAGGCGCTGCACGTGGCGGGCCACTGCATGGGGCAGGGCCCGCAACGGCGACGGCGGCCGCCGGGAGGGGCGGACGGATCTCCCCTCGCCTGCGGCCGCCGCAGTGGTCACACGGAACGGGCCGGTCAGCCCTCGCCCTCGGGCGCATCGTCGAGGCCGTCCTCGGGCGCCTCTTCTTCCAGGCCGTCCTCGGGGGCTTCGACCCCGGGGTCCTCCATGCCCGGGTCGTCGGTGGCGGTGTCCTCGCAGGCGGCGACGCCGAAGACGGCCACGGCCGCGATGGCGCTGCCGGCGATGGTACGGCGGAGGGTGGTCAGGGTCTCCTTGCTGATGTCCTCGAGCTTCACGATGACTCCATCAGGTAGGGGATTGCGTGTGCCGTGGGTCGACCCGGGGTGAACCCGTGGGGGCCGTCTCGCGGTACTCGGCCCGGACATGACACGAACCGGGCGTTATTGATCTGTGACCCATCTACGGGTCAGCCTATGGGCGTCGCCGTCCGGTGACCAGGGGTGAGCACCCCCTCTTCTGGCCGCATCCGGCCAGGGTTCCCGTGTTTACCGACGGCACCGTTCACGGGCCTCCGTATTCGCACCAGCACCGCTCTGAAGGACACACGAAAAGCCGTCGACCATGCGCGTGTGACACGGAACGCGCATGGTCGACGGCTAGGGGGTGGCGGTCGCCCCCCCCCCGCCCCAGCCACGAAAGCGGGGAGGGAGCGACCGCCGGGGGAAAGGAAGAGCCAGAGTCAGTGAGCCGCTGAGAACTGGTCTTCCTCGGTGGAACCGGTGAGGGCGGTGGTGCTGGCCTCGGGCGAGATGGTGGTGCTGATCTCGTCGAAGTAGCCGGTACCGACCTCGCGCTGGTGGCGGGGGGGGGGGGNCCAGGGCCTCGGCCGCGAACTCCTTCTCCTGGAGGTCGACGTAGGCGGTCATGCCGTTCTCGGCGTAGCCCTTGGCGAGCTCGAACATCGAGTAGTTCAGGGAGTGGAAGCCGGCCAGGGTGATGAACTGGAACTTGTAGCCCATGGCGGCCAGCTCGCGCTGGAACTTGGCGATGGTCGAGTCGTCCAGGTGACGCTTCCAGTTGAAGGACGGCGAGCAGTTGTAGGCGAGCATCTGGTCGGGGTACTCGGCCTTGATGCGCTCGGCGAAGTCGCGGGCGACCTCGAGGTCCGGCGTCCCGGTCTCCATCCACAGCAGGTCGGAGTGCGGCGCGTAGGCCAGACCGCGGGCGACGCAGGCGTCGACACCGTTGCGGAAGCGGTAGAAGCCCTCCGAGGTGCGCTCACCGCTGATGTAGGGACGGTCGCGCTCGTCGATGTCGCTGGTGATCAGCGTCGCGGCCTGGGCGTCGGTCCGCGCGATGACCAGCGAGGGCACGTCGGCGACGTCCGCAGCGAGGCGGGCTGCGCTGAGGGTCTTGACGTGCTGGCTGGTCGGGATGAGGACCTTGCCGCCCAGGTGGCCGCACTTCTTCTCGGAGGCCAGCTGGTCCTCCCAGTGCACACCGGCGGCGCCGGCCGCGATCATGCCCTTCATCAGCTCGTAGGCGTTGAGGGTTCCGCCGAAGCCGGCCTCGGCGTCGGCGACGATCGGGGCGAGCCACTCGGGGGCGTTGTCGTCACCCTCGGACCAGGTGATCTGGTCGGCGCGCAGGAGCGCGTTGTTGATGCGGCGGACCACGGACGGGACCGAGTTGGCCGGGTAGAGGCTCTGGTCCGGGTAGGTGTGGCCGGACAGGTTGGCGTCGGCAGCGACCTGCCACCCGGAGAGGTAGATGGCCTTCAACCCGGCGCGGACCTGCTGGACCGCCTGGTTGCCCGTCAGGGCGCCGAGGCTGTGGACGTAGTCCTCGTTGTTCAGGAGGTGCCAGAGGCGCTCGGCACCGCGACGAGCCAGGGTGTGCTCTTCGTTGACCGAACCGCGCAGCTTGATCACGTCGTCGGCGGAGTAGTTCCGCTCGATCCCGGCCCAGCGGGAGTTGGTCTCCCACTCGCGCTGGAGCGCGGCGCTGGCTTCCTGACGGCGTGCGCTGGTGCTCATCTTCGTTCCCGCCTTACGTGTAGTCCCCAAGGTGTTCGTACCGGTCGAGGGAGTCCTGTGCCGGGGCTGAGGGGTGAACCCCGGCCCGTAAGTTCCCCGCCGGTAACTATGATTCTTGGCGAAGATCCAAGAGTTTTCCACCCAAAATCGGGTGAAGATCCTCTATTCTTTCCGTACCATGAACGCATGACGTACTTTGGGAACGAAGAAATACCGTCTTTGACGGGTGACCTAGATCTCGTCACCTTCGGGCAGCGGTTGCGCCACCTGCGCCGCGCACGCGGGATGACCCTCTCCGACCTGGGCGAACGCGTGGGTCGTGCCCCCTCCCAGCTGTCGCTACTGGAGAACGGCAAGCGTGAACCGAAGCTGTCCCTGCTCACCTCGCTGGCCACCGCGCTCGGTGTCTCGGTCGAGGAGCTTCTGTCCAAGCAACCTCCGAGCCGTCGCGCGCAGTTGGAGATCTCGGTCGAGGAGGCCCAGCGCGACCCCCTCTACCAAGGGCTGGACCTGCCGCACCTGAAGGTCGGCAAGCGGGTCCCCAACGACGTCCTCGAACACATCGTGGGCCTGTACGACGAGCTCAAGCGCCGCAGCGCCAAGCCGACCGCCTCCCCCGAGGAGGCCCGGCGGGCCAACGCCGAGCTGCGGTGGCAGATGCGCGAGCGCGGCAACTACTTCGAGCACATCGAGGGCGCCGCCGCCGAGACCCTGCGCGCGGTCAACTACACCGCGGGCCCCCTCTCCCAGGGGCAGATCCTGGCGATCGCCACCCACCACGGCTTCACCCTCAAGTACGTGCAGGACCTGCCGCGCTCGGTGCGTTCGCTGACCGACCACGTCAACCGGCGCATCTACCTCAAGCGCGAGACCACGTTGGGCATGCACAGTCCGCGCACGATCCTCTTGCAGACCCTCGGGCACGTGATCCTGGGCCACCGCCGTCCCACCGACTTCGGCGACTTCCTGCGCCAGCGGGTGGAGGCCAACTACTTCGCCGCAGCCGTGCTCATCCCCGAGTCCACGGCCGTGAAGTACCTGCAGGAGGCCAAGGCGGCGCGGGACCTGTCGGTGGAGGACCTGCGCGACGTCTACTCGGTCTCCTACGAGATGGCCGCGCACCGGTTCACCAACCTGGCCCACCGCCACCTGGACCTGGTCTGCCACTTCATCCGCAACGACGAGACCGGGATCATCTACAAGGCCTACGAGAACGACGGACTGGTCTTTCCCACCGACGAGTCCGGTGCGATCGAGGGCCAGCGCATGTGCCGGCAGTGGTCCGGGCGGCAGGTCTTCGCCTCCCCCGACCGGTACTCGATCTACTACCAGTACACGGACAAGCCCAACGGGACCCACTGGTGCGTGGCGCACGTCGACCCCAGCCGCGAGCGCAACTTCGCGATCACGCTGGGGGTGCCGTACAAGGAGTCGCGGTGGTTCCGGGGGCGCGAGACCACCAACCGCACCCAGTCCAACTGCCCCGGCGGCGAATGCTGCGTGCACCCGCCCGCCGACCTGGCGGCGCGTTGGGAGGGCAACGTGTGGCCCTCGGCGCGCGCCCACTCGCACGTGCTCTCGGCGCTGCCCTCGGGGACCTTCCCGGGCGTGGACGAACACGACGTGTACACGTTCCTGGAGCGCCACGACCGGGAGTGAGCACGCTCCCGCACGCGCTGGGACAGCGGTCGAGGGCCGGGGTTCGCCCCGGCCCTCGCGCGTGCCCGGAGCCGCGGGCGACCGAGCGGGTCAGTCCTCGCCGGGGATCATCACCAGCGGGAGCGCGGAGCTGTACTTCCAGCGCCCGCGGGTGCGGCACAGGCGCAGGCCCGCCACGCCTTCGCCCGGGCGCCCGCGCACGCGCAGGGAACGCCACAGCCAGGCCCAACGCAGAAACTGTCCGGCGTGCACGTCGATGCGTTCACCGTGGTGCAGGCAGGGGCGGAGGGTGACCCAGGTGATCTCCACCCACAGGTCCTCGGGGTCGGGGTCGGCCAGTGACACCGTGAGGTGGAGGGGCGAGGAGTCCGGCGAGACCCGGTTGCGCCGGGTACGCAGGCGCTTGCCCCGGACCGAGTCGCCGTGGAGGGTGCACACGACGCTGTAGACGGTGTAGCGCCCCTCGGGCAGGACGTAGACGTCACAGCGCCCCTCACGTCCGGGCCCGGGCCGGACCAGGTGGCGCCGCACCCGCCAGGCGTGCCGGGGTGCTTTGAGCCACTCCAGCCGCCAGAGCACGATACCCGCCGTCGCCGCGACGAGGGAGAAGACCAGGGTCAGTCCTTCCACGCGGCCCACATTAGGCCGCCCCACCCCCGGCGCCCCTGACGGACACACGGGGGCGGGACCGCCCCGCGTCAGGCGCGCAGGTCCTTGAGCGCCTCGGGGCCGAGGTCGGCCAGCGAGGGGTAGCCGTCGACCGCCATGAGCAGATCGGCCTCGGCGAGCATCGACCGCAGCACGTGCACGACGCCCTCGGCGCCGCCCAGGGCGAGCCCGTAGACGTAGGGACGGCCCACGGCGACCGCGGTGGCCCCCAGTGCCAGGGCCTTGACCGCGTCCGAACCCGAGCGCACACCGGAGTCGAAGACGATCGGCAGGTCGGTGGCGGCGGCCACGTCGGGCAGGCACTCCAGCGCCGGGATCCCGCCGTTGGCCTGGCGTCCGCCGTGGTTGGAGACGTAGATCGCGTCCACCCCGCCGTCGGCCGCGCGGCGGGCGTCGTCCGGGTGGCAGACACCCTTGACAATCAGCGGGAGATCGGTCAGCGAGCGCAGCCACGGGAGGTCGTCCCAGGTCAGCGGGTTGCCGAAGATTCCCGCCCAGTGAGCGACCACGGCGTCGGGCGCGGCGCCCTGGCCCACGCGTTCCTGGAAGACGGGGTCGGAGGTGTAGTTGGCCAGGCAGTGGCCGCGCAACTGGGGAAAGTTCGCGGTCGCCAGGTCGCGCGGGCGCCAGCCGGTGACCCAGGTGTCGAGGGTAACGACGATGCCCGCATACCCGGCCGCCTCGGCACGCTGGACCAGGCTTGCCGCCAGCTCGCGGTCGGTGGGTGTGTACAGCTGGAAGAAACCGGGGGTGTCGCCGAAGCGTGCGGCGACCTCCTCCATGGGGTCCTGGGACAGGGTGGAGGCGATCATCGGCACGCCCGTGCGCCCTGCAGCCTCGGCCGTGGCCAGGTCACCGTGCCGGTCCTGGGAGCACAGGCCGACCACGCCGACCGGGGCCATCATCAGCGGCGAGGGCAGGTGGACCCCGCACAGGTCCACGGAGGTGTCGCGCTCCGAGGCCCCGACGAACATGCGGGGGTAGATGCCCCACCGTTCGAAGGCGGCGGCGTTGGAGTCCTGCGTGTGCTCGTCGCCGGCGCCGCCCGCGACGTAGGACCACACCCACGGCGGCAGGGTCTCGGAGGCCCGGCGTTCCAGCTCGGAGAAGGTCATGGGGTGGGAGGGCACGACCCCGCTCAGGCCGTTCAGATAGATCTCGAGCTGGTAGTCGCCGTAGCGCGACGCCATGGACGCCTCCGGAAAGTGGGGGTGGGTCTCAGTGTGACGCGCATCATCCGAGGCTGCGCACCGGCATGTCAAGGCCCTCCCCGGCAGGACCACCCGCCCCCTCGTACACCGTGCGCAGGCAGGACCCTCTCTCCAGCCGCCTCGGACCGCCCCGGTGAACCGGGTGATTGTGCCTGTACAAGGCAACTGTTACCGTTGGTAACACTGAATTGGCCACCCCTCCCCCGAGGGCCCGACGAAGGATGTGGAGCGCATGAGCGAGGGCACCGAATCCGGCTTCAGCCTGGAACTGAACGAGGACGTCAGGGATGTCCGGGACTGGGCGCACGGGTTCGCCAAAGACGTCATCCGCCCCGCCGCCGCCGAGTGGGACGAGCGGGAGGAAACCCCCTGGCCAGTGATCCAGGAGGCCGCCAAGATCGGCCTGTACTCCCTGGACTTCTTCGCGAACCAGTGGCTGGAGCCCAGCGGCCTGGGCATCCCGGTCGCCTTCGAGGAGCTGTACTGGGGCGACCCCGGCATCGCCCTGGCCATCACCGGCAGCGGCCTGGCAGCGGTCTCCGTGGCCGCCAACGGCACCCAGGAACAGCTCATGGAGTGGACGCCGCAGATGTTCGGCACCGCGGACGACGTCAAGCTCGCCGCGTTCTGCTCCTCCGAGCCCAACGCCGGCAGCGACGTCTCTGCCATCAAGACCCGCGCGGTCTACGACCAGGCCAAGGACGAGTGGGTGCTCAACGGCGTCAAGACCTGGGCCACCAACGGCGGCATCGCCGACGTCCACGTCGTCGTCGCCGCCGTCGAGCCCGAGTTCGGCTCCCGCGGCCAGGCCACCTTCGTGATCCCGCCGAACACCCCGGGCCTGAGCCAGGGCCAGAAGTTCGCCAAGCACGGGATCCGCGCCTCCCACACCGCCGAGGTGATCCTCGACGACGTGCGGATCCCCGGTTCCTGCCTGCTGGGCGGCAAGGAGAAGCTCGACGAGCGCCTCGCCCGCGCCCGTGAGGGCCGCCGCTCCAAGGGTCAGGCCGCGATGAAGACCTTCGAGGCCTCCCGTCCGACCGTCGGCGCCATGGCCATCGGCTGCGCCCGTGCCGCCTACGAGTACGCGCTCGAGTACTCCACGCAGCGCGAGCAGTTCGGCAAGCCGATCGGTGACAACCAGGGTGTGGCCTTCACACTCGCCGACATGGCCACCCGCATCGACGCCGCCCGCCTGCTCGTGTGGCGCGCCGCCTGGATGGCCCGCAACGACAAGGACTTCGACAACGCGCAGGGGTCCATGAGCAAGCTCTACGCGAGTGAGACCGCCACGTTCGTGACCCAGAACGCCGTGCGCATCCTCGGCGGGAACGGCTACACGCGTGAGTACCCGGTCGAGCGCTGGCACCGTGACGCCACGATCTTCACGATCTTCGAGGGCGCGAGCGAGATCCAGAAGCTCATCATCGGCCGCCAGATCACCGGCCTGCCCGTGCGGTGACATAACCGCAGTTCAGGGCATCAGAAGCGAATGCGTAATCGAACGTAGAACCGGCAGTTGAGGACCACGGGCCGGGGAGGACAGTTACCGAGTTTTACCGCCCTCTCCCGGCCTCTCACGTCCCCTCCCGGGCGGGCACGCCTCCAGCTGTCACCGGACCGGCCGCCCCTGTTGGTCACGCATCGGTCCGACGGAGCTCGAACACCCGCACTGGACGGCCACAGCCGGGGTCGACGGTCTCACGGAGCAGGCGCATCCCCAGTTTCGCGATGATCCGTTCGGAAGCGCCGTTGCCCGGCTGGACGATGCTGACGATCCGGTCCGGCCCACAACCCTCGAACCCGAACCGCACCGCAGCCGCAGCGGCCTCCGTGGCCAGGCCCTGCCCCCAGTGGGACCGCCCGAGCCGCCAGCCGATCTCGACCGCAGGCAGAACCTCCGGCATGAAGTGCGGGACCGAAAGACCGGTGAAGCCGGCCAGTTCGCCGGTGGAGCGGATCTCCACGGCGAACAGGCCGAAGCCCTGTGTGTCCCACTCCTGCTCCATCGCCTCGATACCGCGGCGAGTCTGCTGTTCGTCACGG
Source organism: Nocardiopsis salina YIM 90010 (assembly GCF_000341025.1). Taxonomy (GTDB): domain Bacteria; phylum Actinomycetota; class Actinomycetes; order Streptosporangiales; family Streptosporangiaceae; genus Nocardiopsis; species Nocardiopsis salina. Next base: position 9,097 of record NZ_ANBF01000023.1, read on the forward strand.
ACGCTTCCGTCACCGATCCACCGCATGACCTCCGGATCTGCGTTGACGGCCGCCATGGGCCCGGCGTCGTCCGCACGCCAACGGCGCAGGAGCAGGCGGGGAGTCTCGAGCGTGGTCATCCGGGCATTCTGGTTCACGGACGTGCTCGTGACCAGCCCCGTGCTCACGCGCGCAGCCGGCCCAGGACCGGCGTCGCCACGGGTCGCACACCACGTGTGTTCGACACCTGCGGTCTGCAGGCGGGCATCATGGCGTGGACGCCTCCGGCGTGCGGCCGGAGCACACGAGCAGGAAGGCCACACCGTGGACGGCACCAGCTTGCAGGACACCGCCCGACAGCGCGCCTGGGAGCTCCCCGGCAGCGAGCAGGTGTACCCGTTCGGACCCGAGCACGAGGTCTTCAAGGTGCGCGGCAGGGTCTTCCTGCTGATGACCGAGCTCGAGGCTGGACCGGTGGTCACGCTCAAGGCCACGCCCCTGGACGTCGAGGCGCTGCGCGAGAGCCATCCCGGGATCGGCCCGGGGTACCACATGAACAAGCGGCACTGGATCACGCTGTATCCCGACGGCCCCGGCCGAGAGGGGGTGAGGACGGACTTCTTGGAGGAGCTGGTCACCGAGTCCTACCGCCTGGTGGTCGGCAAGCTCCCCCGCGCCGACCGGCCGATCGAGCCAGCGTCCCTGGACGCTCGGCCCCGCCCCTGATCCGGGGCACCGGACCACCCCTCCTCGGGCATAGCGAGCGCCCGGGCTCCCCTGCGCTCACCTCTCCCCTCCGCCCCTCGGGCGACAGGTGTCCCTCGCCCCGCCGGCCCCGGCGAAAGCGCTGGGCCGCAGCGCTCGGGGGCCGGCGCTCGGGCACGAGCACACTGAGCCCGCGTTCGGTCATCGGTCTTTCGAGCAGCCGATGGGGCTTCCCCTGTCTCCCTGAGCGAGTGCGCAAGGAGTGACCACCCCGTCGGGGACTGAAGCGGAAGGCCGGGGCACGATCCCCCGTTGTCAGCCCCGGGCCTGCCGGGCCTCCACGGCGTCCTCGAGGTAGCGGTTGCGGCCGAGCAGGAGACCGACACCGAGGTTGATCGCGACCAGGCCGGCCACGAGCAGAAGCGGCGCGTGCCAGGAGTCGGTGAGGTCGTGCAGGAACCCGAACAGGAACGGCCCGGCCCCGCCCATGAGGTAGCCCAGGCTCTGCCCGGCGGCGGAGAGCGCGGCCGTGCCGGCGCTGGTGCGGGTGCGCAGCGCGAAGATCGTCAAGGCGAAGACGAAACTGCCCATGCCGATGCCGACGAGCGTGGTCCAGATCCACACACCATCGAGCGGGGAGATCCACAGCCCGGCCACGCCGGCCAGGTAGGCGACCGCGAAGAGCACCACGAACACCCGCTGGTCGCGAGTGCGGGTGAGCAGCCCGGGCAGGATCAGCGAGATCGGGATGCCCAGGGTGGTCAGGTAGGCCAGGGCCACCCCCGCGCCCGAGGCGTCCATGCCCTGGTCGCGCAGCATCTGCGCGTACCACCCGAACATGATGTAGGCGATCGAGGACTGGGTGCCGAAGTAGACCACCGCCTGCCACCCGATGCCGGTGCGCAGTACCTGGGTGAACCCGAGGGTGTCCTTGCCGTTCCCCCCTCGGCTGCTGTGGCGCAGGGACGCCAGCCAGGGCAGGGCCGCGACCACGCCGAAGAGGGCGTACATGCCCAGGGCCAGGCGCCACTCCCCCGTGCTCTGTTCGACCGGCACTGTTGCTGCGGCCGCGATGGCGGTGCCCGCGGCCAGGGCAGTGGTGTAGACGGTGGTCATGAGCCCGACGCGGTGCGGGAAGTGCTGCTTGACCAGTGCCGGGAGAATGACATTGCCGATCGCGCCACCGGAGAGTGCGACAGCGCTCAGTGCCAGGAACATCCAGGGCTCGGGCGCCACGGCGCGGGCGCTCAGGCCGAGCGTCAGGGCCAGGAGCGCGTAGACGAGCACGTGGTGGTCACCGAGGCGGCGCGACAGCACGGGGGTCAACCCGCCGAAGAGCGCGAAGCACAGGACGGGCAGGGTGGTGAGCAGCCCCGCACCCGCACCGGACATGCCGAGCCCGCCCGTGACCTCGTCGAGGACCGGGCCGACGCTGGTGATGGCGGTTCGCAGGTTGAGGGCGGCCAGCGCGATGCCGGCACCGATCAGGAGCAGGGCCCAACGTGTCGGTGCCGAGGTCTGTCGTGCCGCCGGGGGTTCGGTGCCCACGGGTTCGTGGTGCCCCGTTCCGGCGCTCATGAAAGTAGACTCACATATTCGTAGGATGACCCGATGTACATCATGAGCATAACGCATTGCCGCTCGTAGCCATTTCCTTGCCTCAACTGGTCTATGCTCCCGCCTAACCGTTCCGCACACGTGCGCTGGTCCTGTCATCCGGAGACCCGCCCCTAGGAGGTAACCGCGTGCCCCTCGCCTCGACGCGCCGGACCGGTCTCGTCGACCAGGTCATCAGTCAGTTACGAGCACAGATCGACTCGGGTGAGTGGGGCGTGGGCGATCGGATCCCCACCGAGTCCGAGCTCTCCGATCAGCTGGAGGTGGGCCGTAACACCGTACGCGAGGCGGTCCGGGCCCTCGCCCACGCAGGTCTTCTCGAGATCCGCCAGGGGGCGGGCACCTTCGTCCGCGCCTCCAGCGAGCTCGGTGGGGCGCTCCGCCGCCGCCTGGAGCGTTCGCGCCTGCGGGAGAACCTGGAGGTGCGCAGGGCGCTGGAGGTGGAGGCGGCCCGCCTGGCCGCGCTCCGCCACAGCGAGGCCGACATGGCCGACATCGACCGCGCCCTGGCGGTGCGGGAGGAGGCCTGGCGCGACCGGGACATGGGCACGTTCGTGGAGTCGGACTTCACACTGCACAAGGCGGTGGTCCTGGCCACGCACAACCGGCTGCTGATCGACCTGTACGACGACATCGCCCAGGTCGTCTACGCCAGCATCGCCCATACCGCCTACGAGCAGAACGACGAGGGCACCGAACGGCGGGACCGCCCTTCCTCGTCCTACGAGGGCATGGACCACAGCAAGCTCGTGGAGGCGATCCGGGCCGCCGATCCCGCCGAGGCGGCACGAGAGGCCAACTGTTACATCGACGAGCTGTTGAGCCTGACCGAGGAGTGAGGCCGCCGGCCCGGGCGGGGTTCCCCGGACCCGGGCCGGCGCACCACGCAGGGTTCGGCGGGCGCCTTCCGTTGCCCCGGCCGGCCACCGCGCCGCCGGGCGTCCGTCGAAGGCGGTGACGGGTGGGCATCCAGCGGTGCTGTCGCAAGGCCGGAGAAGGAATCGACTTGGACGCGCCGTTCACTGACGAGAACGCGGCGAGAGTGCCCGGGCCTTGCGCAGCAGGTGACCGGGTGGTGTTCGCCGGACAGACCCGAACACGTTCAGTCCGCCGGCCGGCTTCCCTCTCCGACGGAGGTGTGGGGTGTCGCGCACGGGCGCAGAGGCGTGTACCCCTCGCCGCGCGCACCGCCCTCGCGCCGCGGACCCCGCGTACGGACGGCCCGCCTGCTGCGCAGGTTGCCGGCCCCCTCCCAACCGCTGACCTGTGACGGGTCCAGCCCCAGCAGGTCGAGGGTGGACTGCCCGGCGTGCACGGCGTCGATGATCTCGCGTTCGCGGGACAGCCCGGCCAAGGCCTGGCCGATGACGGAGCTGACCTGACCGCGGGGCAGGAGCACGACCCCGTCGTCGTCGGCCGCGATCCAGTCGCCGCGGCGCACCTGGAGCGGAGCGGGGCCGGTGGCGCTCATGGTGACCGTCTGACCGACCGCTCCCCCGGCGTGGTGCCCGGCCTCGCGCACCGAGACGCCTGCGCTGAACACGGGCAGTTCACAGCGGGCGATGGCCGAGATGTCGCGCACGCAGCCTTCCAGGACGATGCCCTCCACGCCGCGGGTGTGTGCGGCCACCGCGAGGATCTCGTCGACGTAGCCGTACTCGGCCTCCCCGGCGACGTCCACGACCAGCGCGGATCCGGGCGGGGCCTGTTCGACCGCCACGTGCAGGGCGAGGTTGTCGCCGGGAGCGCAGCGGACGGGGAATGCCGAGGCGGCGAAGGCGGCCCCGGGCCAGACGGAGAAGAGGTGGGCCCCGAGGGGCCGACCGCCACAGCGCGCCAGCGCTGCGGTCCCCACTGCCGTCAACGTCTCCGCAAGCCTCACGTCTGCCTCCATAACACCCGCGCCCGGTGTGGCCGGCCGACACCGGCCCACCTTCTATACTCACGGGTAACTTAAGCGTGACGCAAGCCATAAGAGGCGGAAACACAGAAAAATGCTACCGCTGGTTACAGGGGACCGAAACCCAGGGGCTTGTCCGTTACTCGGGCGCACCGGCCGCATCGGGCCAATCCACGAGGTGCTCACCCCCGCGGCGTTCCTTACGCACCGAGAGGTGCTCCCAGGTCTCCACGGGGCCCACACCGGCCGTGGCCCGCACCGTCTCCAACAACTCCACGAGGCGGCAGCGGTCCGGGGCCGTGAGCGTGGCAACGAGGTCGTAGCGCCCGAAACCGCTCGCCAGGAACGAGATGCCGTCGACGGTGGCCAGGTGCGCGGCCAGGGCCTCGGCGTCGCCCCGGCAGTGCACGCCGAGCCCGAGCTGCTCGTTGGCTCCCAGCGCCGTGGGTTCCACCAGGGCGGTCACGTGCACCACCCCCGACTCGAGCAGCCTCACCACCCGTGAACGCGCCGCGGCCTGCGACAGCCCCACCTGGCGGGCCAGGTCGGCGTAGGAGGCGCGCCCGTCGACGAGCAGCCGTCGCACCAGGCGCCAGTCCAGTGCGTCGAGCTCGATGTCCCGCAGTTGCCGCACGTTGCTGTGGGAGTCCCGGAAGACCGCGCCCGCACGGAAGACCTCCACATGCTCCACCCCGGGCAGGGCGCGCAACTCGCCCAGTTCGGCGGAGAGCGCGCGGTCATCGGCCACACGCACCTGCGCCACAGCCTGGCAGCGCCCCGCAGTCAGTGCCGCGAACGTCACGGCCTCGCGTTCGCCGAGCTTGTTCATGAGCGGGCCGACCGGACCGTTGACCGTGAACGAGACGTGCCCCAGGGCCTCCATCCCCAGGACCCCGGTGTGCAGGACCCCGACGATCCTGATCGCCCCGGACTGCACCAGTTGCCGGACCCGGGCGCGCACGGCAGTGCGCGAGAGCCCGACCCCGTCGGCCAGTGCCTGGAAGGTCGCCCTTCCGTCCCCCTGCAACGCGCGCATGAGCGCTGCGTCAACCGCATCGAGCACGATGGTGCTGCCTTTCGTTCCCATGACGCCGTCCGCTCCCGATCAGGACAGCGCCCCCTCCTGCGGCCAGATCATCGCAGTTGTCGCGCCCGTTCACTACAGATCGCGAAAGAAATGGCCTGATTCGGACCGTTCGGCCGTCCGAAAGCGCAATGCAATCCCCCATCAGCATCCTCCGAGACACATAACAGACTTGTATAGAACACCCGGTATGAGACCGGCGGCCGTGCGCTGCCCCTCGAAGAGGCGCCACACTGTGAGTCCAGGGGACCGTGACGTTCCGGGAACCGGACGCGCGGGGGCACGGTGACCCTCCCGGCGATCGACGGCCGCGGCGGGTACACAGGTACACGAGGGGCGGGAAACACGTCCGCCCTCCGGCTGGAGAGGATGCGTCGGTGGCAGCGGACGACGGACAGCAGGAGGCGGCACCTCCGCGCACGAGCGCGCGCCCGAGCAGCACATCACGGGCCCTGCTGTGGACTGCGGCCTCTGTGCCGCTCCCCGGGATCGCCCACCTGAGGATGGGCCGGCGCACGGCGGGTGCCCTGATCCTGCTCGCCTACCTGGGCGGGCTGGCCCTCCTGGGGTGGGGCGCCTATGCCCTGGGGGCCGATTCGGACACCCTCGCGGCGGTGGCCGGGATGGCGACCTCGAGCCAGTGGTTG
>NZ_ANBF01000024.1:0-51787 GCF_000341025.1 Nocardiopsis salina YIM 90010
GATCGCGGTGGTCGTGCACTCCTGGGTGATCACGCGCCCTCCGGGGGGTTCGCGCGGGCTGCGCATGGGGGCGGGCGCCGTGGTGGCGCTGCTGGTGCTGACCATCGCGGTGCCCTCGGCCTACGCGCTGCACGCGGGTTACACCACCTACCAGACGGTCAGCGACGTGTTCGGTGACGACCAGGCCGGAGACCACGACGAGGCCGACCCGTGGGACGGCGCCGAACGCATGAACGTGCTGCTGTTGGGGGCCGACTCCGACGACACCCGCTACGGTGTGCGCACCGACACCATGATGGTGGCCAGCATCGACACCGAGACCGGTGACACCGTGCTCATCGGCCTGCCGCGAAACCTCGAGAACGTGCAGTTCCCCGAGGATTCCGAGCTGGCCGAGCGCTACCCCGAGCCCTACGGGTTCGATCTGCTGCTCAACGACGTCTACCAGGCGATCGCCGACGAGCCCGACGAGCTGGCCTTCGACGAGGAGGTGCGCGACCCCGCAGCGGACACCCTCAAGGACGTGGTCGGCCACAACCTCGACCTCGACGTGGAGTACTACGCCATGGTCGACATGATGGGGTTCCGCGACCTCATCGACGCCGTGGGCGGGATCGAGGTCCACATCGAGGAGCCGATCCCCTACGGCATGCAGGGCGGCGTCCTGGAGGAGGGCGACCAGCTCCTCGACGGTTACGAGGCCCTCTGGTACGGGCGTTCGCGCATCGGCAGCGACGACTACGGGCGCATGGGCCGCCAGGGTTGCCTGGTCAAGTACGTGGCCGAGCAGATCGACCCCACGACCCTGCTCACCAGCTACAGGGACCTGGCCGGCGCCACCCAGCGCACCCTGACCACGGACGTGCCGCAGTCCAAGGTGCCTGCCTTCGTCGACCTGGGCGAACGGGTCACCGAGACCGGGTCGATGAGCGCGCTGCAGCTCTCGCCGCCCCAGGTCAGCACCGCCGACCCGGACTGGGAAGAAGTGCAGGAACTGGTCGCCGATGCCATCGCCACCTCCACGGAGGAGAGCAACGGAGAGGGCGGTGACGACGTTCCGGGCGACGATCCCGAGAGCGACGCGTCCGGTGAGGGCTCGGGCGAGGTCCCCGAGGACGAGGCCGCGCCCGGGGAAGAAGGCACCGACGGAGAGTCCACGGAGTGGCAGGACTACACCGGTCTGGCCGAGCCCTCCCCGGCCGACCCGGGCCGCCAGGTGGGCGCCGAGGCCACCGACCTCGACGCGATCTGCCCCTGACGCCGGACCGGACCGGCACGGTCGGGGCCGGTGCTTCCACTGCGCCGGCCCCGACGTATGTGGAAACACATGTCGCCGTGTCCCGTGGCGCGTCCCGAGCGTCGTCCGGTGCGGCCCCTCTCCCGGCCCGTGACCGCCCGCACGGCCGCCCCCGGGGAGGACACTCGCTGCCCCGCGACCGGCGGGCACAAACCGGCGCCGCGCCCGCTGTCCGGAAGCGGTCGATCCACCGTGATCCGTTGTCCCACGGCGGGGGCCGTGTGATTCTGGCGCCGTGACCGCCGCGCAACTCTGGACCCTGGTCGCGCTCGGCGCCTTCCACGGCCTGCATCCCGGGATGGGCTGGCTGTTGGCCGTCACGCGCGGCCTGCAGGAGGGCGGACGTGCGCAGGTCCTGCGTTCGCTGCCGGCGGTGGGGCTGGGCCATGCGGGAGCCGTGGCGGTGGCGGCGGTGGCCATCACCGTGACCGGGTCGATGGCGGCCACGGTGCTCTTTCCCGTGGCCTGCGGCGCGGCGATCGTCCTGTACGGACTCTGGATGCTGCTGCGGCGGCGCCACTTCCACTGGTACGGGATCCGCATGCCGCTGTGGCAGGTGGGCACGTGGGCCTTCCTGATGTCGTCGGCCCACGGGGCGGGCCTGATGCTGTTCCCGGTGTTGGCCGGGCAGCTCACGCACGCACACCACGACCACGGCTCACACGGCGCACACGGCGTCGAGAGCGGCGGTTCCGGGGCAGCGGGCGAGGTGGAGACCGGCGCGGCCGCAGACTCCACCTGGAGCCTGTGGGACGCCACGTTCGTCGGGCTGGCCGCCACCGGGGTGCACACGCTGGCGATGGTGGGCGCTGCAGGCGTGGCAGCACTGATCGCCTACGACTTCTTCGGGGTGCACGCCCTGCGGTGGCGCGGGGTGACCATGGACCGCGTGTGGGCGCTGACGCTGGTTCTGGGCGGCCTGTTCGTCCTGTGGTCGGTCCTGAACCCGTGACCGGGGTGTGATCTGGGGAATATGTCGTGCATGCCGGAAATCTCTGCCCGGGGCCGCGGGTTGTCCGTGTGGAAGCCCGGGTCGGACCGCACAACGGCCGGCCCTGACCCAGGGAAAACGAGGTTATGACGCACAGAGCCGCCATGCCGCACCGCCGCTGGTACGGCCTCATCATCTCGGTCGCACTCCTCGGTGTGCTGTCCGTGATCGGGGTCATCGCCACCCGAGCGGCGATCGACCGGATCGACGTCGCCTTCCCCACCTCCACCCCATGGGGACCCGAGTGCTCGGTGACGGTCGGGGACGACCAGGTCCAGCTGGAGCGCGAAGAGGCCCAAAGAGCCGCCACCGCCGCCGTCGCGAACAACCAGGGCGCTGACTCCCCCGTCGAGACGCCCGACACCAGTGACATCCCCGACAGTGTCATGACGGTTCTGGAGGACGGGCCCGAGGACGACGCCGGGCCGTCGATGACCTGCCGATCCACGAAGAACCCGGACCTGGAGGTCGAGGAGGACCTGGAGCCGTCGGGCCTGACACCGCGCGCCCAGAACCTCAAGGAGGGCATCGAGGAGGTCTTCGCCGAGCCGAGCCTGGGCGGGTACGAGCCCGGCGGCTACGACACCGGCCACGGTGAGGATTCGGCGCACTACGACGGGCGCGCCATCGACATCTTCTTCCGTCCGGTCGACGAGGACAACCGGCGCGAGGGCTGGGTGATGGCGCACTGGCTCATCGCCCACGCCCCCGACTACGAGATCGACGTGATCATCTTCGACGACAAGATCTGGAGCACGTACGCCCCGTCGATGGGCTGGCGCCACTACGAGGCCGACCCCGACAACGAGGTCCTTCGCCACCTCGACCACGTCCACGTCGACGTCCAGCCGGGCGGGGAGCGCTCGGACCAGGCCTGACCCTGCTGCCGCGGCACACGAGGGGGACGGTCCGCACACCCCGTGCGGGCCGTCCCCCTCGTACGTCGGGGAGGTGGCCGGGAGACGGTCACTCCTCCAGACGGAACCCGACCTTCAGGCCCACCTGGAAGTGGGCGACCTCGCCGTCCTCGATGTGTCCGCGGACCTCGGTGACCTCGAACCAGTCCAGCCCGCGCAGCGTCGCGGAGGCACGGCCGACCCCGTTGCGGATCGCCTGGTCCACGCCCTCCTGCGAGGTCCCGACGATCTCCGTGACTCGATAGGTGTGGTCGGACATGGCAACCCCTCGTGTCGGTCGGTGCGCCGGCCGCCCGTGCGGCGGCCTCGCTCCCCTCCTTGCCCCGGCTCCCCGTCGGCCACACGGGCCCCTCGCTCACGCTCGTGCAGAACCCCCGGGACGCATCGGGGGCGCTTGACCGGGGCTTGCCCGGGGCCTGGGGCCCGATTCGGTCGTTCTTGACCCGCGCCGAAGCACGGACCCCCTGAGCAGGCGCCCACAAGTGCCGCCACAGGGCGATTCCGGCCACCCCGTGGGCCCGAAGCCCTTGCCCGGACGGGACTGTCCCGAGACTACGTCGTAACTGACTCTTGACGTACAGAGGGGGGCATCGGTGTACATTGGGATCAGCGCTTCGGTCCCCCGTCGAAGCGCGGGGCGATGTTTCGAGCCCCCGTCGGAACATCGCGCGCGGCGCCGGGTGGTTTGCCCCCGTAACCACCCGGCGCCGCTTTTTCGTGTGCCCGGTACGCTGCAGCCCGGATCCGGCGCACGGCCGTCGGAGGAAACGCATCGACACGAGGGGGCCGTCATGAACGCCACGGATCTGCAGTGCTCGCGGCGGGACTGCCGCGCCGGGGCCACCTGGGCGATCGTGTGGAACAACCCCAAGCTGCACACCCCGGAGCGCCGCAAGGTGTGGACGGCCTGCGACGAGCACCGCGATTACCTGGCCAACTTCCTGGACATGCGCGGGTTCCTGCGCGAGACGGTGCCCTGGGACGAGTTCGAGGGCTGAGGCGGACCCATGCACCGCGCGTGCAGCCCACCCCGGACCGGGGGTCAGCGCTCGGGCGGGCGCTCGCGGTCGGCACGGGCGCGGGCCAGGGACTCGGGGGTGTCGCAGTCGGCCACGGCCCGCTCGTCGGCCGGGCTCAGGAGCACCGGTTCCAGGGGGCCCAGCAGGCGGCGCAGGGACGCCCCGTCGTAGTGCTCGAGCGCACGGCGCAGCACTTCCGTGTGCCAGAGGCCGGTGAGCCATTGCGGGTGCCCCTCGGCGTCGCTGTAGACCGCGCCCGGCCCCGGCTCGGCAGCCTCCTCCAGGGCCGCCAGGTCGGCCGCGCGCAGGTGCGGCAGGTCTGCGGCGAGCAGCGCCGTACGCGGCGCCTGCACACGCGCCAGGCCCGCGCGCAGCGCGGGCACGGGGCCTCCCCCGGGCGGGTCCTCACGCACGTACTCGGCCGCCGGGCTGGAACGTTCCGGCCCGACCACGACCACGTGAGCTCCGGCGCTGTGGGCGCGCACGGCGGCCACGACCCCTTCCAACAGGGTGCGCCCGCCGACGACCAGGCCGGGTTTGTCGGCCCCGCCCATGCGTCTCGCTGCCCCGCCGGCAAGCACGACGGCGGCCGTTGCGGTCCTGTGAGGAGCGGGATCGGTGTCGTGCATGGTTCCAGGATGGCGCACCGGCCCGGACGAAGCTCCGGGCCGGTGGCGGCTCATCCCTCGACGCAGACGACCTGGCGCAGTGCGCGACGACCTCGACCGTGCACCCAGGGAACCCCGCCGATGTTGCGCAGCTGGCCCGCCGCCTGGCCGTCGACCCCTCGGGGTCGGCCCACATGCGGATGGGCACGCGGGTGCCGGCAACCTCCTGGTAGGACATCGCCGGTTCACCTCCTCCTTCGGGCGGGTGTGTGGGCGGCGCGGGGCCGGGGCGTCGCCCACATCGAGCCAGAGCCGGGGAGGAACAGCAACCGGTTTTCCTTCTGTCCCGACTTCTGCGGATCAGCCGCCGATGGCCGACATGGGCCGGGAGGGCTGCAGGAAGCTGGGATCGTTGATGCCGTGGCCGGGGAGCTTGGGTGCCACAGCGGCCTTCCAGCGTTCTGCGATCTCCTCGTCGGTGGCACCGTCGCGCAGCGGCGTGCGCAGGTCCGACTCCTCCCGTGCGAAGAGGCAGTTGCGCACCTGCCCGTCGGCGGTCAGGCGCACGCGGTCGCAGGCCCCGCAGAAGGGGCGGGTGACCGATCCGATGACACCGACGTTGGCGGGCTCGCCGTTGGGGAAGGTCTCGCCGGTGACGTGGAAGAGCTCGGCCGGGGCACTGCCGCGGGTCTCGGTGTCGGCCGGACGGAGGTCGAACTCGGCCTCCAGGGAGCGCAGGATCTCGTCGGCGGTGATCATGGTGTCGCGGCGCCAGCCGTGCTGGGCGTCCAACGGCATCTGCTCGATGAAGCGGAGTTCGTAGCCGTGGTCGATGCTGAAGCGCAACATGTCGGCGGCCTCGTGCTCGTTGAGGTCGCGCATGAGCACCGCGTTGATCTTGACAGGCGTGAGCCCGGCCTCGGCGGCCGCCGACAATCCGTCGAGCACGTCGTGCAGGCGGCGGCGCCGGGCCATCTTCTCGAAGACCTCCGGCTGGAGGGTGTCGAGGGAGACGTTGACGCGGTCCAGCCCGGCCTCGGCCAGGGCGGGCGCGGTTCGGGCCAGCCCGATGGCGTTGGTGGTCAGTGCGGTACGGGGCCGGGGGCCGAGCGCGGTGGTCCCGGCGAGGATGTTCGGCAGGCCGCGGCGCAGGAGCGGCTCACCACCGGTGAAGCGCACCTCGGTGATGCCAAGGCGGGTGACACCGATGTCGATGAGCCGGAGCAGTTCGTCATCGGTGAGCAACTCGGGCTTGGGCAGCCACTCCAGGCCCTCGGGGGGCATGCAGTAGGAGCACCTGAGGTTGCAGCGGTCGGTGAGCGACACTCGCAGGTCGGTCGCCACACGGCCATAGGAGTCGGCCAGCACGGGCGTCACCCTCTCCACTCTGAGCTCTCTCGGTCGGGTCGTTCGTTCTCTACCCGACCGAGCGCTACCCACTGTTCAACACAGATGATCCCATTTCACAGCGAGTAACGCATTTCGCGCCTTATGGCACAGTTCACGTCTATCGGGGGAACACTAGGGGCCGCTGAGAACTTCCGTGCCCTGTCGATCCCCGATCGTTACGCGCCCGACGCCTCGCCGCTCCCGCTTGCGGCCTCTAGAGTTCGTTCGGCAGACCCTGGGGCAGGCATGCTTCCAGACGAGGGAACGGACGAGGAGGCACCACACGGTGATCACCACACGCGAGTGGAGTATCGCGGGCGACCCCGCGGGCACGGCCAAGCTGGCCGCACGGGCCTGGGCCGCGGCCGGGAGCGAACCGACCTGGCTGGCGGTCCTGGTACACGGCTACGGCGAGCACCTGGGCCGGTACCACGCGGTCGCCGAGGACCTCATCGCCTCGGGGGCGGTGGTCTACGGTGCCGACCACCGCGGGCACGGCAACTCCTCCGGGGAACGGGTCCTCATCGACGACTACAGCGGTGTGGTCGAGGACGTGCACCGCGTCGTCTCCCAGGCCCGCACCGCCTACCGCACGCTCCCGCTGGTGCTCATCGGCCACTCCATGGGCGGGCTCATCGCGGCACGGTACGCCCAGGAGCACCCGGAGTCCGTCCGGGCACTGGTTCTCTCGGGCCCGGTCCTGGGCCGGTGGACCTCACTCGAGCAGCTGCACGCGGCCGAGGAGATCCCCGACGACCCGATCGACCCGTCCACGCTCTCCCGCGACCGCGCGGTGGGGCGCGCCTACGTCGAGGACGAGCTGGTCTGGCACGGCCCGTTCAAGCGGCCCACGGTCAACGGCATGATGACCGAGCTCGAGCGCGGGCGCGCGGCGGGCTCGATCGGATCGATGCCGCTGCTGTGGCTGCACGGCTCCGAGGACGCCCTGGTCCCGGTCTCAGACACGATCACCGGTATCGAGTCGCTGGGCGGCGAGGACGTGAGCGCACGCATCTTCCCAGGTGCCCGCCACGAGATCTTCAACGAGACCAACCGCGACGAGGTGCTGGCCGAGGTGACCCGCTTCGCCCGCCGCTTCTCGCTGTGAGCCCGGCGCCGGGCCGGTGCCGCGGCGGGTCCACCCCGCGGTCGGCCCGGCGCCGGTCTCAGACGTAGAGGCGGCCCCGAGGTTGGGACGGGTGGTCGAGCGCCTCGTCGTAGGCGGCGGCCAACCGGTCCACCGCATCGGCCAGCACGTCCGGCGGCTGCGTGTAGGACAGGCGCAGGTGGCGCTCCAGGGTCCCGTCGGAACCGAAGACCGGGCCGGCTGCCGGGTGCACCCCGTGCCGCGCAGAGGTCTCGGCCAGAGCGGTCGCCACGGGTTGGGGCAACGACACCCACACCACGAGCCCACCCGCGGGAACGCTGGGGCGCCACGACGGCAGACGCTCGCGCAGGGCCTCGAGCAGGGCGTCGCGGTTGCGGCGCAGCTGGCGGCTGCGTTCGGCACGGATGCGCAGCACGTCGGCGAGCAGGTGCGTGGCCATGAGCTGGTCGTGGACGGAGCCGGCCAGGTCGAAGCGTTGGCGTACCGCCATGAGCCGGGTGACCATCGGCGGGGGCGGGCGGATCCACCCCACCCGCAGTCCGCCCCACAGGAGTTTGGCCACCGACCCCACGGTCAGTACCCGGCCGTCGGTGTCGTGCGCGGCCGTCGGGGCGGGCAGGTCGCCGGAGTCGATGGCCAGTTCCGCGACGGACTCGTCGACGACCAGGTGGCTGCCGGCGCGGCGGGCCTCCCGGACCAGCACACGGCGTTCGTCGTCGTCCATGAGTGCCCCGGTCGGGTTCTGGAAGTCGGGCATCATGTAGGCCGTCGCGGGTTTCCACTGGCGGAAGGCGTCCACCAGGTAGTCCATGTCCCAGCCCTGCGGAGTCGCCCCGGTGCTGCGGATCCGGGCACCGCCCCTTCTCAGGGCGTCCAGGGCGTGCGGGTAGGTGGGCGATTCCACCAGCACGTCGTCGCCCTGCTGCACGAGTAGTTCCACGGCCATGGTGATCGCCTGCTGGGCCCCGTTGGTGACGAAGATCTGCTCGGGTGTGGTGGGAAGCCCCCGCTCGACGTAGCGACGGGCGATGGCGTGGCGCAGTTCCGGAAGCCCGTAGGGGTAGTAGCCGATCCCTCCGGTGTGGGCGGCGAGTTGTTGGGAGGCGTGGAAGGAGGCCTCGCGCAACCCGTCGACGGCCGGCGGCGCGGCAACCCCCATGTCGATGTGTTCGGTGGTGGGCGCGAACTGGGTCGGCCCCCTGGCCCCGGTGTCGGGCAGCACGGTCCAGCTGCCCGCGCCTTGTCTGCTGTCGAGGAATCGGTGGTCGCGCAACCACGCGTAGGCGGCGGTGACGGTGTTGCGGCTGACGCCCAGTGCGGCGGCCAGGTCGCGTTCAGCAGGGAGCCGGGTGTGGGTGGGCACGCGCCCGTCCAGGACCAGCCCGCTCACGGACCGGGCGATCGCGAGATAGTAGGGGCGTTCGACGGGGGCCGCCCCGATGAGCCGGGCCAGGAGCGGACCGTTGATGCGGCGGGTTCCGCCTCCGGTGCCCGGGCGGTCGGTGCGTTGCCTCGTCATGTGGGGGACTCCTCACCGAGAACGGTCCACTTTCGTGGATTGGCTCTTCAAATCCGACCTCTGAACGAGCCACTCTACCGATGTGGTCCGACGGAGGACTTTCATCCCACCATCCGACCTGCACCCGAAGGAGAGCCCGCCCGTGTCCGAACCGTCCCGCCGCCCGACGGCCCCGCCCCTGGTCGAGCGCCTGCTGATCACACCCGTACTCCCCCGGCCCCGGCTGCGCCGCCTCGCGCAGCTCTACGCAGGCCTGTACCTGTACGGGCTGAGCGGTGCCCTGCTGATCCGCTCGGACCTGGGCGCGATGCCCTGGGACGTGCTCCACCAGGGACTGTCCGAACAGACGGGTTGGACGGTCGGCACGTGGAGCATCGTGGTCGGAGCCCTGCTCATGCTGTTGTGGATCCCCCTGCGACAGAAGGCAGGTCTGGGCACGCTCAGCAACGTGGTCGTGATCGGGCTCTCGGTGGACCTGTCCCTGTGGCTGCTGCCCGAGACCGGCCTTCTGCCTCTGCGCGTGCTCCTGCTGGCCCTGGGCGTGCTGGTGTGCGCTGTGGCGACCGGTTGCTACATCGGCGTGGGGCTGGGCCCGGGTCCACGTGACGGCATCATGACCGGCCTGGCCTCCCTCGGCCTGTCGGTGCGCCTGGCCCGGACCCTCATCGAGGTGACGGTGGCCCTGAGCGGGTTCCTCCTCGGCGGCACGGTGGGCGTGGGGACCCTGGTGTTCATGGTCGCGATCGGCCCGCTGGCACAGGTGTTCCTGCCGAGGATGCGTATGCCCGAAGCACCACAGCGGCCGCCGGAACCGTCGGACCATCAGCCGTCCTGAGGACGGGCCCCGGGTCACCGGTCGATAACGTCTGCGGCGACGAAGCATCCCATATACCGACATACCTCGTGCATTCTCGGATGCACGTGCAATTGAGGGTGGCCAGCACCCTCCGAGGCGTGGAAGATGGAGCGCGGCGGAGACCGGCGTCCCCGTTACGGGTTCTGCCGTACCGATCTTTTCGGCTGCCCCCACCTGGGCACATATCCCGTGTGACGACGGGCGGCCAGGGGAGGCGGCCGTGTCCGAGACGGTGGCCCACGCCCGCCGGCGACCACGTGTGGCCGCCGGGAAGGACAGGGCCCCTCGAAGCGCGCACACCGGAGTGCGCGATGCGACCCGCGACGGCACCGACCACCCGGCCCGGCCGGGAGCGAAGCCCGGCGCAGTGACCATGACGACGTGATGGGGGTGAGCGGCGTGCCCGGATGGATCGAGGACTACGCACTCATCGGCGACATGCAGACCGCGGCGCTGATCGGTCGGGACGGGTCGGTCGACTGGCTGTGCCTGCCCGACTTCGACTCCTCCTCCTGTTTCACCGCGCTGCTCGGTGACGAACAGAACGGGTGCTGGACCATGCGCCCCGCCGAGGGTCCGCGCGAGGCCACCCGCCGCGGGTACCGGGGCGAGACGCTGGTCCTGGAATCGGAGTGGGAGACCGACACCGGAACGGTACGGGTCATCGACTTCATGCCCCCGCGCGGCGGCGCCCCGCACGTGGTGCGCATCGTCGAGGGCGTGCGCGGCTCGGTGCAGATGCACACCTCCCTGCGTCTGCGCTTCGACCACGGCCACGTCGTGCCGTGGATGCACCGGGCCGGGTCCGAGCTCGTGGCCATCGCCGGTCCGGACGCCGTGTGGCTGAGCGCCCCCGTCGAGCTTCAGGGCCACAACTTCACCCACGAAGCGACCTTCACCGTCACCGCGGGCCAGCGCATCCCCTTTGTGATGACGTGGCACCCCTCCCAGACCGAGGAGTCCGACCACCTGGACGCGGAGAAGGCCCTCTCGCGCACCCAGCTGTTCTGGCAGGACTGGTCCGCGCAGTGCTCCTACGACGGCCCCCACCGCGAGGCGGTCGTGCGCTCCCTCATCACCCTCAAGGCCCTGACCTACCGGCCCACCGGCGGAATCGTGGCCTCGCCCACCACCTCCCTGCCCGAGGAGATCGGCGGGGTGCGCAACTGGGACTACCGCTACTGCTGGCTGCGGGACGCCACCATCACCCTGGAGGCGCTGATCCGATCCGGGTACAAGGACGAGGCGTGGGCCTGGCGCGAGTGGCTCGTGCGGGCGGTGGCCGGCGAACCTCAGATCATGCAGATCATGTACGGGATCCGCGGCGAGCGGCGCCTGACCGAGTGGGAGGCCGACTGGCTGCCCGGATACGAGGACTCCCGCCCGGTACGGATCGGCAATGCGGCCGTGGGCCAGTACCAGCTCGACGTCTACGGCGAGGTCATGGACGTGCTCCACCTGGCCCGGCGGCACGGGATCCGCGGCGGCGACCACCTGTGGGGGCTGCAGCGTTCCCTCGTCAACTACCTGGAATGGTGCTGGGACGAGCCGGACGAGGGCCTGTGGGAGGTACGCGGGCCGCGCCAGCACTTCGTGCACTCCAAGGTCATGGCATGGGTGGCGGCCGACCGTGCTGTGCGCAGCATCGAGGAGTTCGGCAAGGAGGGCCCCGTGGAACGGTGGCGGGCCCTGCGCGACACCATCCACGCCGAGGTCTGCGAGTACGGGTACGATCCCCAGCGCAACACCTTCACCCAGTACTACGGCAGCAAGGAGCTCGACGCCGCCCTCCTGCTGATCCCCGAGGTCGGGTTCCTGCCCTACGACGATCCGCGTGTGGTCGGCACGATCGAGGCGATCCGCAAGGACCTCATGGTGGACGGTTTCGTCCTGCGCTACCGCACCGACCTGGAGACCTCCGCCGACCAGCTGCCCGGCGACGAGGGCGCGTTCCTGGCGTGCAGTTTCTGGATGGCCAACGCGCTGTTGTCCATCGGCCGCGAGGACGAGGCCAACGAACTCTTCGAACGCCTGCTGTCGCTGCGCAACGACGTCGGCCTGCTCGCAGAGGAATGGGATCCCCGGGCCGGCCGCCAGGTGGGCAACTTCCCCCAGGCCTTCAGCCACGTTCCCCTGGTCACGACCGCCCTCAACCTCCATACGCGCCGCGGTGCCTGGCGCGTGGACTGACCTCCGGGAAAGCCGGATGGGGTGAAGGAAGCGCCGAATACGGCATTCGCCCCCATCAGCAGGTGTGTGCGCTCTAACCTCGTGGCATGGGGGACCACGACGCGGGGCGAGAGCCGAACGAGAGCGGGCACACACACGGCTCGGCCGGGGGAACGACCGACTCAGGACAGGTCGCGGCCATGCTCACCGCTTCCGAGACCGCTGCCCTTCTCGGGGTCTCCACGATGACCGTCTACCGGCTGATCCGCAGGGGCGATATCACGGCTCTGCGGGTCGGTTCGGTGTACCGGATCCCGGAACGGGCGGCGCGCGCCCACCTCCGCGAGGTGCAAAGCGAACGGGAGGTGCAGCGTCGCCCCTCACGACGGTGACAATCCCCCCGCGTGGGGCCTTCGATGCCCCGAATCGGCCGTGACCACCCGGCTCGGACGCTAGTCTTCTGGCCATGTCGACACGGGACCTGAACGAAATCATGGACAGCGGGTGGGCCAAGGCGCTGGAGCCGGTGGCGCCCCAGATCGCCCAGATGGGGGACTTCCTGCGCCACGAGGTCGCCGAGGGCCGCACGTACCTGCCGTCGGGGCAGAACGTGCTGCGCGCTTTCCAGCAGCCCTTCGACGACGTTCGCGTGCTCATCGTGGGCCAGGACCCCTACCCCACGCCGGGCAACGCGGTGGGGCTGAGCTTCTCGGTGGCTTCGGACGTGCGGCTGCCGGCGAGCCTGCGCAACATCTTCAAGGAGATGCAGGACGACCTCGGCGTGCCGATGCCCTCCAACGGCGACCTCACGCCGTGGACCGGGCAGGGGATCCTGCTGCTCAACCGGGCGCTGTCGGTCGCCCCGGGCAAGCCGGGTTCGCACCGCAACAAGGGGTGGGAGACCATCACCGACCAGGCGATCCGGGCGCTGTCCGAGCGCGGCAAGCCCCTGGTGGCGATTCTGTGGGGCCGCGACGCCCGCAACATGCGCCCGCTGATGCCGGGTGTGCCGTGTGTGGAGTCCACGCACCCGAGCCCGATGTCGGCGCGTAACGGCTTCTTCGGTTCGCGCCCCTTCAGCCGCACCAACCAGATGCTGGAGGAGATGGGGGCGCCGCCGGTGAACTGGCAGCTCCCCTGAAAGAAATGGAAAGGGTGAGGTGCACCGCTCGTCGAATCACCACCCCGGCCGGAGCACGTGCGCCGGGTTCTGAAAGAGCAGCCCTGGCGGCATCTTGACCGTGCACCCCTCGACTCACCCGTGAACCTCCCTACAACGGAGCCCCAGTAGTACGTTCTGCCACCAGAACCGCTTCAGAAGGGGCTCCGTTGTCATGCCCATTGTTCGAAGACCCCGCCGCACGACTGCGAGTGGCGCCAATAAGGGCCGATGACGGCTGCGAAAGCGCCGTTGACCGGGTTGCGCGCTGATTCAGCCGGGATCATGGGCCGATTTCGGCCACAGAGACACGCGCGATCCTCTCGCGTGAAGTCCCTCGAATCGAAGCGGGTAACATTTTCGCAGTTCATAACCGCTGCAAGCACACCAGCGCCGCCGCAACCCGCCCATGTGATGCGTTGCACAAAGACCTACGGCGACAGATATGAATGGTCCTGCCGCATCCCCCCACTGCACTGGGAAGACGCGTTGAATCATCCTTTCACTGAAAAGTCAAGGCAAGCCCCGGGCGAGAACATTGCCAGTCTTGACTCTCCCGGCGTACTGCCCTCGTGGCCGCCAAGGAACGAATTCAATTCCCCTGGGACTGCGGTCGATGACCCTGCACTCCCAGACCTCGACCACCCGAAAAAATTCGCCCATGCACTCCCTTGCCTGTTCCCACCGACATGAAAATGGAGAAAAATGTTAGTGAACGGTTCATTCGCTCGTCGAATCCGGGCGCGCCGCCTTCACAGACATGCCGATGACCGGTTGCTCGTCGTTCCCCTGGACCACTCCGTCAGCGACGGTCCGATCACGGGTCGGCGAAGCCTCAACGACCTCGTGGGCACGCTCGCCATGAGCGGGGTGGACGCGGTCGTTCTGCACAAGGGGTCTCTGCGCTACGTCGAACACCAGTGGTTCACCCGAACCTCGTTGATCGTCCACCTGAGTGCGAGCACCGCACACGCCCCGGACCCCGACGCCAAGTACTTGGTCGCGGGTGTGGAGGAGTCGCTGCGTATGGGAGCGGATGCGGTGAGCGTGCACGTCAACATGGGCTCTTCCCAGGAAGAGCGGCAGATCGGCGACCTCGCCGCGGTCGCCGAATCCTGCGACCGGTGGAACGTGCCGTTCCTGGCCATGATGTACGCACGCGGTCCCGGCATCGATGACCCGCAGGACGAAGAACTGGTCGCTCACACCGCCTGTCTGGCCGCGGACCTGGGGGCCGACATCGTCAAGACGGCGCACGTCGGCGACCCCGCGGCGATGCGCGACATCATCCGCACGTGCCCCATTCCGTTGGTCACCGCCGGCGGTACCCGCCGCGAAGGCGCCGAACTGGACGGCTTCGTGAACCACGTGCTCAGCGCGGGTGCAGCAGGACTGGCAGTCGGACGCAGTGTGTTCCAGTCATCCGACCCCGGGGCCACAGCACACCATCTGGTCGAGCTCGTCCATCCCGGGACAGCTCAGCGCACCCCCGCCCACGACGATCCGCGCATCGCGGCGACGTCTCACCCCGAGGCAGGAGCAACCGTATGAAGCTGAGCTGGCTCGACATCCGGAGCCTGAACACCGACCTCAAGCACGCGATCACCGAGGAAGCGCTCCACCAGCGCATCGACGCGCTCGTCGCGGACGATCCGGCCGACTTCGACACGTTGCCGCCGACGGTGAAGAAGGTCCTGTTCCCTCAGGGCACCCCCCTGCCCGGTGATTTCGGCACCGCTGACCTGGTCATCGTCGATCCGGGCTCCCACGGGACCACCCCCGCCGAGCTTGCCGCTCACCACCCGGACACCGAGTTCGGACGATACGTCGAGATCATCGACGCCCCCACCCTCGAGGAGGCGTGCCAGGCTGCGCGCACCGAGCGTTGGAGTCTGCTCAGCTTCCGTGATCCGACCAAGATCCCCCTGGAGATCGTGATCGCAGCGGCCGCCCGTGCGACCGGAAGCATGATCACCATGGCCTCCGACATCGAGGAGAGCGAGATCATCTGCGGTGTGCTCGAGCACGGATCCGACGGCGTCATGATGGCACCGAAGGAGGTGGGCGAGGCCACCGCCCTCAAGGCCGCCGCGAACGATGACGAACCGGAGCTGGAGCTCGTCGAACTGACCGTGACGCGGACCCGACACGTGGGCATGGGCGAACGCGCCTGCGTGGACACCTGCAGCCACTTCGGGACCGATGAGGGCATCCTGGTCGGCTCGCACTCCAAGGGAATGGTCCTGTGCGTCAGTGAGACCCATCCCCTCCCCTACATGCCCACACGGCCTTTCCGGGTCAATGCTGGTGCCATCCACTCTTACACGCTCGGCTCGGACGAACGGACCAGCTATCTGTCCGAGCTCGAGGCCGGCAAGAAGGTGATGGCCGTGGACGTCAAGGGCCAGACCCGCTTGGTCACGGTCGGGCGGGTCAAGATTGAGACCCGCCCTTTGATCGCGATCGACGCCGTGGCCCCCGACGGGACCGGCGTCAATCTGATCCTGCAGGACGACTGGCACGTACGCGTACTCGGCCCCGGCGGCGTGGTCCTGAACAGCACCGAGCTCGAACCCGGCGACATCCTCCTCGGGTACCTGCCCAGCGAGGACCGCCACGTGGGCTACCCGATCGACGAGTTCTGCCTGGAGAAGTGACCGAAGACCGGTCGTGCCGCCTCGGTGGCACGACCGGTGGACCCGGACAGAGGGAGCATCATGCACATCGCTGTCGTCGGTGCTGGAATCGCCGGCCTGACGCTCGGGGCGGCGCTTTCCCGGTCGGGGATCCGATGCCGGATCTACGAGCAGGCCCCACGCCTGAGTGCAGTCGGCGCCGGGATCCAGCTCGCCCCCAACGCGGTGCATCCACTGCAACGGCTCGGTCTCACTGAGCACCTGCGCGCGGTCGGCACGGCGGTCCAAGCGATCGAGCGCCGACAGTGGAACGACGGACACGTGGTTTCGCGTACCCGGTTGGGGGCCGAGTGCCAGGACTTGTTCGGGGCGCCCTACTACACGCTCCATCGAGCCGATCTCCACCGGGGACTACTGGAACTGCTCCCGCGGGGGACAGTCAGCCTCGGCGCCGCCCTGACTGCAGCGGTGGAGCACAACCGGGGTGTCACGCTGCGCTTCGACGACGGTTCGACCGCAGAAGCGGACATGGTCGTGGGCGCCGACGGCATCCGGTCGAAGGTTCGTACGGCGCTCATCGACGATACGCCCGAGCCCGCCGGTAGGAACATCTACAGAGGCCTGGTCGACGCGAGCCGGTTCCCCGGCCTCGTCGCCGAGCCCAAGGTGCGTTTGTGGCTGGGTCGTGGGCAGCACGTGGTCTGCTACCCGGTCTCTGCGGGGCGGTCGATCAGCTTCGCGGCCACGATGCCGGGCGACCGGTGCTCGGCCGAGTCGTGGTCTGCGACCGGGAACGCCGAGGACTTGCGGAGCGCCTATCGCGGGTGGGACGCAGAATTGAGTGCCGTCCTCGACACCGTCGACGAGGTCGGATTGTGGTCCTTGCACGACCGCGCCCCGATCTCCCGTTGGAGCAGTGCTCGAACCACCCTCATCGGGGACGCGGCCCACCCCATGCTCCCGTTCATGGCTCAGGGCGCCAATCAGGCCATCGAAGATGCGGTCGTTCTGGCCGCCTGCCTGCGGCAGAACAGAGATCGCGCGCCGGAGGCGGCTCTGCGCCGTTACGAGGAGATCAGACTCGACCGCACCGCTCGTGTGCAGGAGGGCTCCAGAACCAGAGTGCCGGCCTTGCACGGCTCCGGAAGCCAGGCAGCGGGGCACACGCACCACGAGGGTGACACATCTTCGCTGGGCAGCCGGGCCTGGCTCTACGGATATGACGCCGAACGCGCCGTCGAGCAGAAGGAGGGCACGAATGGACACACCTGATGTCGAGGCCTACCTGAACCGGGTCGGGATGCCTGCGGCCAGCACCCCCGACGACCCCACCTTGATTGAACTCCACGAACGCCATCTCATGACCGTTCCGTTCGAGAACCTCGACTTCCACTACGGCACCAGCATTGCTCTCGGGCAGGCGGCGCTGGAGAAGGTCGTCCTCCGGTGGCGCGGCGGCACCTGCCGGGAGTTGAACGGGAGCACGTTCGCCGACCTGCTCCGGGCTCTGGGCTATCCGGTCACACTGTTGGCCAGCAGAGTCCACGGGGACGGCGGTCCGGGTACCGCTCTCGGGCACACTGTCATCCGGGTGGACGGGGAGGTCCCCTGGCTGGTGGACGTGGGTTTCGGCCGAGGAAGTCGGTATCCGCTCCGTATGGACCTGCGTACTGAACAGAAGGACCCGCACGGAACCTTCATTCTTGTGGAGGCACCACACGGTGACCTCGATCTGCTCTGCGACGGCAAGCCTGTCTACCGGATCGAAACACGCCCCCGAGAGCTGGAGGATTTCCTTCCGGTCTTGTGGTGGTACCAGAACTCTCCAGATTCACCGTTCGTGCGGCATCAGTTCTGTTCGCTGGTGACCGATTCGGGGAGAGTGACGTTGAGCGGTGACGTGCTGATCAGAACAGAGAACGGGCACCGCAACAAGTACTGGCTCAAAGATGAGGATGAGGTGCGCGACGCCTATCGCGATTACTTCAACATGACCCTCGACCGGCTTCCTCCCCACCCCGAGGCGGGCGTCGAGGGAATGCTGTCCGCCCCGTGAGCGACAAACCAGAAAACGAAAGGCCAGGACCGATGAGCACTGCAGAGAGCTCCGCCTCCGGGGCCATTCACGTACCCGCGTCGGAGGGCGAAACGGTGTGGTTGGCCGGAGACACCTACACGATCAAGGCACGCGGGGCGGTGACCGGCGCGGCTTTGTCCTTCATCGAGGCCACGGTCCCACCCGGGGCAGGCCCTCGTCCGCACATACACCACCGGGAGGACGAGGCCTATTACATCTTGTCCGGCGCACTGGAAGTTCTCGACGGGGACCGCACCTTCACAGCGTACCCCGGAGATTTCGTCTACATACCGAGCGGGACCGTGCACCGGTTCAAGAATGTCGGCCTGCACACGGCCCGGATGATTTTTCTGTTCACCCCGGCCGGATTCGAAGAGTTCTTCATCGAGGCGGGTGCTCCCGCACGGGCGGGCGAACCCGCCCCCGAGTCCCGAAGCCAGGAGGAGATGGACCATGTGGCGACCATCGCTTCTCGCTACTCCTGGACCCCTCCAACCGGGTGACACAAAAGCCCTCCTGAGGGCGAAGAGACCGATGCTGTTCCCATCCCCGGATCATTCAGGGCCGCGCACCGTCCAGCCGCCGAGTGCTGTGCGGCCCGGTCATCACCATATCTGTTCAGTAAGGAAGGGTCATACATGCAGTCAGTCTCCCGAGCCGCTCCGGTGGTTCTCGTTCCGGGCCTGTTCGGAACCCCGCGCCTGTTCGCAGAACAGGTACCGCAACTGTGGAGGAGCGGACCGGTGACCGTGGCCGGGCGGATGCAGCACGAGAATTTGTCGGACATCACGCGCGATCTCCTCGAGCAGGCTCCTCCGACCTTCACGCTCGTAGGACTCTCCCTCGGCGGATACGTGGCCTTCGAAGTCCTGCGCCAGGCTCCCGAACGGGTCGAGAAGCTGGCGCTCCTCGGCACCTCGGCCAGGCCGGACACCCCCGAACAGTCCGAGCGCCGTGCGGAACAGATCGCCTTCGCCGAGAACGGCGGCTTCGACGAGATCCCGGACCTGGCCTACCCCTCACTCGTGCATCATAGGAGGCAGGGAGACGACGCGCTGCGCGCGACGGTACGGGAGATGGCGCGGGAGACGGGGGCGCTCACGTTCGTGCGTCAGCAGCGCGCGACGATGTCCCGCCCCGACTCACGCCCCTTGCTGGCCTCGATCACCTGTCCGACCCTGGTATTGGTCGGCGCCGACGATGCGCTCATACCCCCGGAGATGTCGGCCGAGATCGCACGGGGGATCCCAGGTGCCCGCCACGTCGTCGTGCCCGAATGCGGCCACCTGAGCACACTCGAAGAACCTGGTCGGGTCTCGCGGGAGCTGGTCGATCTGGTCGAGTCCTGAGCCCCTGGCGGCACCGTGGTCCCGTCAGGCCGCGCCACTGCGCCGGCGTGTCCGGTACGCCCGTGTCTTCATACGGTTGCCGCACCCGGTGGAAGAGCACCAACGGCTGTTACGGGCTTTGGACCCGTCGTAGAAGACGACCCGGCAGTCCGGGGCGGAACACATCTTGACCCGGAACCACACCCCCTTGGCCTCGGCGAGAACGACCGTCGCCAGGATCCGGGCCAGGACAGCTCGCGCCCCCTCGTACGCACTGGTGAGCGTGGGGTTGCCGTATTCGTCGAGGCCGACCTGCAAGGCCAGGTCGAACGCGGGGCGGTCCTGTCGCACGGTTTCCGGCCCGCCCCCGTTCCGCCCGCCGTGGTGACTGTCCGCGAGCTCACGGATCGCGGAGCGCAGGTCCAGAGCCCTTGCGAAGTCCTCTTCCGAAGCAGCGGCCCCGGCGGACCCGCGGTGGGCGAGCCATGCATCGAGGGACTCCCGGTCCGGGAGGAACTCGCGCGGCCGGCGGCCGCCGAAGCTGCGGAGGTCGATGGTGTTGGCCAGGTCCAGAGCCATCGCCAGCTCGTCGGGGACCTCGTGGTGGGCCGACCAGTCCTCGAACCTTTCCGTACTCATGCCCTCACTCCGATCAACATTCCCTCGAATCCTAGCCTCTGACCTCTGCTTCTGGGTCGGGCATCCGATCACTGCGCTCGGGGTGCACCCGGATACCGGTGGACAGACGACCTGCGCGACACTAGTGTCTCTAAACATTGGTGTTGCAGTGAGCTCTTGGAAGGAGCAATGTGGAATTCGAACTGAGCGGAACCACCGCAGTGGTAACCGGAGCGAGCAGGGGCATCGGCCTGGCCGTGACACAGGCCCTCGCCGCCGAAGGGGTCAACGTGGCCGCCGCGGCGCGCAACACCGGCGAGGAACTCCTCGCAGCGACGCCGCTGACCACGAAGGTCGACCTGGCCTCGGCGGAGGGCCCCTCCCAGCTCATGGCGTGGGCCCAGGAGGAGCTGGGAGGCATCGACCTTCTGGTGAACAACGTGGGGGCTTCCCCGGCCCGCCCCGGCGGTTTCCTCTCCACCAGCGAGGAGGACTGGCAGCACACCTTCGACCTGAATTTCTTCAGTGCGGTGCGCTCGACCCGGTCCGCGCTGCCGAGCTTGCTCGAGCGCTCCGGAACCGTGATCAACATCGGGTCGGTCAATTCGCGTCTGGCACTGCCGAGACTCGTCGACTACGCGGCCGCCAAAGCCGCCCTGGCCAACTTCGGAAAGGCCCTGGCCGAGGAGTTCGGGGCACAAGGGGTACGTGTCAACACCATCTCCCCCGGGCCCACCCGGACTTCCACCTGGACCGCTGAGGAAGGCATGGGGGGCGACATGGCACGGGAGGCCGGCCTGTCCATGGACGAATTCGTCTCCCAGGTGCCCACCGCGACGGGCCTGAGCACGGGTTCGTTCACCGAACCCGAAGAGGTCGCCTCCCTGGTGGTCCTGCTCGCCTCAGGCAAGTTGCCCAACATGAACGGATCCGACCTGGTCATCGACGGCGGCATGCTCAAGCAGATCTAGGGCCTGTTCGGTGGGCGCCTTCCGTCGCCCGGGCCAGCCACCGCGGCGAAGGCGTCGTCGAGGGGTGGTGCGGTTGACGGTGTGGGCCGGTGTTCGCCGAACAGGCCCTGAGGGGTGGCCCCACTCGTGACAGGTAACCGCAACGGAAAGGCCTTGTGGTGCAACGGGACACAGCCGGCGGGCGCCGGAACGGCACAGCGCCCGGAGCCGAGCGCCCCCGAATCTGGGTCATTCACCCCACGCTGTCCTTCACAGTCCTGGGGATCGTCCAGATCACGCTCATCGCCGCGATGACCGTGATCGCGGTCGCTCTGCCGGCCATCCAACGCGACCTGGGGCTGAGCGCTTCAAGCCTGGCCCTGGTCACCAACGCCTACGCCGTCTCGTTCTGCGGGCTCCTGATGCTCGGGGGGCGTCTGGGCGACCTCTTCGGTTTGCGCCCGGCCTTGGCCATCGGGATGTGCATCTTCGGGGTCGCTTCATTGGCCAATGCCGCAGCCACGACCTTCGCCGTCATGTTGGCGGCACGGTTCTCCCAAGGGGTCGGCGCGGCCCTGGCCGCGCCGGCCGCGATGGCACTGGTCGGTGTGGTGTTCCAGGAGCCCACGCGCAGGACCAAGGCGATCGCGATCTGGGGAGGCTTCCCCGTGGTGGGTGCGACCCTGGGCATTCTCGTCTCGGGTTTCGTCGCGAACTGGATCTCTTGGCGCTGGGCCTTCGTCGTCCCGGCCGTGGTCGTGGCCGTCGTTCTGGGCGTGATGCGCCACGTCGTGCCACCCGGCCCTGCCCCGATCCGCACGAAGTTGGACATTCCCGGAGCAGTGTTGGTGACTCTTGGCCTGTTCGCGACGTGCTACGGGCTCGTCGGGGCCGGCGAACGGGGCTGGCTGTCAGCAGCGACCTTCGTGCCCCTGGGGTGCGGAATCGCCCTTCTGGCCTCGTTCATTCTGGTGGAGGCACGGGCCCGGAGTCCGCTGGTGCCCCTGTCCTTCTTCGGGTCGAGACGTCGACTGGTCGGCCTGCTCGGAGTCATGCTGGCCTCTTCCGGAACGTTCACCACGACGTTCTTCCTGCCGCTGTACTTCCAACAGGTCCAGGACCACTCCCCGGTCGCCACCAGCCTCGCTTTTCTCCCCTACGGGGTCGCGATGTTCGCAACCGGCCTCTTCGCCGGACGACTGGCCGTGCGGTTGGGGCCGAGGACGATGCTGGCCACTGGGTTCGCGGTGGGGGCGGCCGGCCTATGGCTGATCGGTCATCTGCATGCGGACTCCCCGTACGCCGGCCTGCTGCTCGCGGGGCTCGTGGTCTTCCCGGTCGGCGCCGCGCTGATCTTCTCCGCCGCGACCGCTGCGGCCATGGAGAACGTGGAGGAGGGCGAGAGGGGCCTGGCCGGTGGGGTCCTCAACACCTCGATGGAGGGAGGACCCACCATCGGCCTGGCCGTTCTGGTCTCGGTGGCGGGTGCACAGACGGCATGGCTGGCGAGCCGAGGGGTGGCACTTCCCAGCGCCACCGCAGAGGGCTACGGTTTTGCGTTCTCGTCCGCGGCCGTTGTCTACGTGGTTGCAGCCTTGCTCGCCTTTCTGGCGTTGAAACGGCGACGCAGCGCCGAGGCGAACCTTTCTGATCCGAACAGTCCACGAAACATTCGTTGAGGGAGGGGCGTGCCATTCACGGCTCCCCGCACGCCGGAGCACGTTCGCTCATCGAGGAGAAATTTTCCTTCCCATCATGGAGAACATCGGAGGGTTACATGAGAAGGAGCGTCCACGAAATGAGCCATGTGAAGGGTTCCTCCGTGAACGGATACAGCTCCAGTGGCAATGACAGGGGCCTCACCAAGGTCTTCGAAGAGCACTCTCGTTACCCGGATGTCGTCCGGGGCACGAACCAGCGTTGGGTCGGACGGCCCGAGTACGTGTGCATCGTCCGTTCGACAGCACAGGTGGTCGAGGCGGTCCAGACTGCGGTCCGCAACAACAAACGGATCTCGGTCCGTAGCGGAGGGCACTGTTACGAGGATTTTGTGTACAGACCTGATGTCGATGTCGTCATCGACATGTCGGAGATGGGGCGCGTCGAGTACGACGAACAGCGGCGGGCTTTCTCCGTCGAACCCGGTTCGAGCCTACTGAACCTGTACGAGACCCTGTATCGCTGCTGGGGAGTGACCCTGCCCGGCGGCATGTGTCATTCGGTCGGCGCGGGCGGTCTCATCGCGGGCGGGGGGTACGGACTGCTGTCGCGCCGGAGCGGGTTGGCCGCGGACCACTTGCACGCGGTCGAGGTCGTGGTCGTCGACGACCAGGGCAGGGCCCGCGCCGTGGTCGCCACCAGCGACGAGGCCGACCCCGGCCACGACCTCTGGTGGGCACACACCGGCGGTGGCGGAGGCAATTTCGGCATCGTGACCAAGTACTGGCTTCGGTCACCGGAGACCTCCCGTGCCGAACCCTCCGGCCAGCTCCCGCGTCCACCGGGAGAGGTCCTGCTCAGTGACGTCTCCTGGGACTGGGAGTCCATGACCGAAGCTTCCTTCTCGAGGCTCCTCCAGAACTTCGGCACGTGGCACGAGCGCAACAGCGGCCCGGATTCACCGTACGCGGGCCTGTGCGCCAACCTTCAGCTCAACCACCGGTCGAACGGCCAGATCGGCCTGTTGACCCAGGTCGATGCCTCAGAGCCCGATGCCGAACAGCTGCTCGAGGAGTTCTTGGCGGCGGTCAACGACGGGGTCGGCATCGAGACCGGAGCGGTGACGACACCGATGGGTGACCAACCGCCCCGTCCCCAATTGGCAGCTCCCCGGCGCCTGCCCTGGCTGCAGGCCGCCCAGATGCTGGGGACCGGGAACCCGGCCCTGGTCAACCCCACACTGCGCGCAGAGTACAAGTCGGCCTACATGCGTTCGGCCTTCCCCCAGGACCAGATCTCCGCGATCTACCGGCACCTCACCCGAGACGACTACAAGAATTCCGACGCGCTTCTGCTCGTAATATCCTACGGGGGGAGGATCAATACAAAATCCCCGCACGAGACAGCCACGGTTCACCGGGACTCCGTGATGAAACTTCTGTACGAGAACTTCTGGGACGACGCGCACGAGGACGAGTACCACCTGACGTGGATCCGGGAGTTCTACCACGACGTCTACTCCCGAACCGGCGGGGTGCCGCAGCAGAACGAGGTCAATGACGGCTGCTACGTCAATTATGCGGATGCCGACCTCAACGATCCCCACTGGAACACCTCCGACAGCGCGTGGTCGGATCTGTATTACGGGGCGAACTACCAGCGCCTGAAGGAGGTCAAGAGAAGGTGGGACCCCGTCGGCGTCTTCCAGCACAGGCAGTCGGTCGAGCCGTAAGGGCACCTGTCCCCCGTCAGCGCCCCCGGGCACGGCTCAGGAACAAGGGGTGACCGTCCACACATCCTGCAGCCTCTGAGACACTGAGGAGCCCTGCCCCGCTCCCCCCGCGACTTCCCGCCCCCGACCCCCGACCGAGGAAGGCGGCCCCGCGCCGTGGCCAAGAAGCTCAGCTATGCGGACGCGTTGAAGGTTCTCGGCAAGAACGACTCTGAGCTGTTGGACTTCGCCGAGAAGCTCACCGACGGAGGGTTGGGGGCGTTGGGGGTTCCCAGCCTCTTCGGACTGCGCGAGCTGTTGGTGGAGAAGGGCCGGGGTGCGCTGGAGGGCATCGGCGCCAAACTGCGGGGCGAGAGCCGGTTGACGCGGACCGAGCGGATCGA
This sequence comes from Nocardiopsis salina YIM 90010, assembly GCF_000341025.1. GTDB lineage: Bacteria > Actinomycetota > Actinomycetes > Streptosporangiales > Streptosporangiaceae > Nocardiopsis > Nocardiopsis salina. The sequence goes on from NZ_ANBF01000024.1 coordinate 24,416, forward strand.
GGCGGCGCACCGGATCATCGTGGTGGTCTCGCTCCTGCAGTCGATCGAGGAGATGGCGGAACGGGCCGATCTCGATCTGGACCTCTCGGGAGCGGAGAACCTGGCGCCGGTGGAGGAGTCGCTCAACGCGCTCGTCCACAAGGCCCCCCGCATGCCTTCCATCCGGGAAATCCAGGACACTCTCACATTCCCCGGGAGCGGAGGCGCAGATCCACTCTCTGCTTTCTCATCGCCCTTGGCCTTCGACGAGGCCTTCCAGTCCCTCTTCACCGCGCTCGTTCCGCTGACCGCACCGCGCTCCGAACATGGTGGGTTCATCAGCCCATCCGCAGCTGCAGAACGTTACACGGAGAACCTCCTCCGGTTGGCCTCGGAGGTCCCCGAATTCGCGATGTGGGTGCACGCGGCCGAGCACGAACGCTCCCGACAGGAGTTCGTGACCGGTCTCGAGGACCTGCACGACAAGCTCGACGGCATCGCCTCCGGCCGCCCGCTCGACACCCGCCGCCAGGAACTGGCCGCCGTCCACCGTTCGACGCTCGACCGCAACGTCATCCGCGCCGGTGACCTGCCCGAGGGGATGCGCCTGCCCTCGCTCCGGGACGGTTACATCCCTCCGCGCGGCCAGGTGACCACGACCGACCTCACGTCCGCCCCTTCCTCCGAAGCTTGGTGGGACGGACGACCGACCGCGGGCGATCTGCAGGCCTTCTTCGCCGCCCACCTGGTGCACCCGGACTCGACTGCGCGTCCCACCGTGATTCTGGGCCACCCCGGCGCCGGAAAATCCAAGTTCACCGAGATGCTGGCCGCCCAGCTCCCGGAATCGGATTTCCTCGCGATCCGCATCGAGCTGCGCAACGTGCAGCCCAACTCCCCGATCCACGTGCAGATCGAGGACGGGCTCAAGGGCACGCTGCACGACCACACCTCGTGGCGCGAGCTCGCCGAGTCCGCCGACGGCGCGCTGCCGGTCATCGTCCTGGACGGGTTCGACGAGCTCCTCCAGGCCACCGGCGTGGACCGCTCCGACTACCTGGAGCAGGTGCAGGAGTTCCAGCAGCGTCAGGTGTCCATGGGACAACCGGTGGCGGTCGTGGTCACCAGCCGGACCGTGGTCGCCGACCGGACCCGTTTTCCGTCCGGCACAACCGTGGTGCGCCTGGCCCCCTTCGACGAGGGCCAGATGACGCACATGCTCCAGGTCTGGAACGCCACCAACGGCGCCGCGCTGAGCCGCCGGGGGCTGGAGCCACTCACCTCCGACGTCCTGCTGCGCTACCGGGAGCTGGCCGAGCAACCGCTGCTGTTGATGATGCTGCTCATTCATGACGCCGACGACAATGCCTTGCGCAGGGCGGCGGACACTCTCTCGCACGGCCAGCTCTACGAGCAGCTGTTGACCCGTTTCGCCGAACGGGAGGTCGAGAAACGCCACGCATCGCTCAATGGCGACGACTTCGCCGAGGCGGTCGCGCACGAGCTGCGCCACCTCGAGGTGGCCGCCCTGGCCATGTTCAGCCGACGGCGCCAGAGCGTGCGGGCGCAGGACCTGGGTTCGGACCTGGCCGTGCTCATGCCGGAGGCGTTCGAGAGCGAGCACGAGACGGGGCTGCACGGGCGCATCTCCCCCGCCCACCAGGTGCTCGGCCGGTTCTTCTTCGTGCACGAGGCCCGGGCACGGCGGTCGGACGGCAGCGCGAGTATGTTCGAGTTCCTGCACGCCACCTTCGGCGAGTACCTGGTCGCGCGCACCGTGGTCGAGGCGCTGGACGATCTGGTGGAGCAGCACGCCGGGGGTTCGCGCAGGCGCCGGCGGCGCAAGCACGGTCCGCAGCGCATCGACGACGGGGAGCTCTACGCCTACGCCTCGTTCGCCAGTTTCGCCGGGCGGCAGAAGGTCGTGGAGTTCCTGGCCGAGCTGTTGGACGAGCGCTTCGAGGAGGAACCGGAGGCTCGCGAGGAGTACACCGACCTGCTCGTCGACCTGTACCGTGAGGCCCCGTTCCCGGCGCCCAACCGCTCCTACACCGAGTACGAGCCGGCGCGCCTGCCCCTGACCCGTCGGGAGGGCAACTACACGAGCAACCTGGTGCTGCTCATGGTGTTGGTCGAGGGCGGCCCGGTGGACCTGACCCGCCTCCATCGCGACGCCGAGGCACCCGAGCAGGTCTGGCACGCCACGGCGGCACTGTGGCGGCGGTTGCCGGGTTCTGAGTGGGCGGCGATCCTGGCGACCCTTCGGGTGCGGCACACCGGTGTCACCTCCGACGAGGACTACACGATGACCATCGAGCTGGAAGGCGGCGATGAGGTGAACGTCGGTGAGTGCATCGGGTTCTACCTGCACCGCGACGTCGACCAAACGCCCGTGGTCACGAACCCGTACGGGCTGTCGGTTCCCTTCGCCGGGCAGACGTCCCATCTGCTGCGGTCCACCGCGATGCGCATCAACGGCAGCGCGGCGCGATTGGTCGTGAGCATGCTTCCCTATCTGCGCCACGTCTCGCCCGACCTGGGGAATTGGTACACCGACCCGGAGGTGAACCGCCTGTGGAGCGAGCCTCACGAGCTCCTGCGGCTGGGCCTGTCCCAGGACAACACGGCCACCGGTGACCCGGCGCGCTTCCTCGCCTACCGTCGCCTGCTCACCCCGTCCCGCCCACTGGGACGCGCCGAGCTGCTCGCCCTACGCCAGGCCATCGACGACCTCTCGACCCGGTTCGGCATCGACCGGCACGAGCAGCTCCGGTCCCACCTGCGCGCCTACCTCGAGCAGCTCTCCGGGGTCCCCGACGGCCACGATCCCCAGGAGCTCGAGTCCGTCCTGGAAGGCGCGCGGGCAGTGGCCGGGCTCCACCCGGATGCGGCCTGGCTGCTCCGCCTCGTCAACGGCGGAGCACGCAACCCCACCCCCGACACCGGACGCGAGGGGCCCGCTCGTCCGGGCGTACGAGGCAGTCCGGCACCTCCGGCGCCTACTGACCCGGCTGGGCGCGCCCCTACAGGTCCTCGAAGCCGTGGAAGATGCCGTGGCCGAGCTTGGGCACGCGGTGCACCAGCGCCGGCAGCACTTCGCCGATCGGCTGGGGGCNNCGTTGACGACGACCAGGTTCGCGCGGGCCATCATCGCCACGTCGCACAGTCCGGCGACGGGATGCACGGTGAGCGTGGTACCCACGGCCATGAACAGGTCGCTGTCGCGCGCGGCCTGGGTGGCGCGCTCGATGGTGTCGGGGTTCAGGCGCTGGCCGAAGGAGATGGTGTCCGACTTCTGGATGCCCCCGCAGCTCACGCACCGCGGGTCGGACTCCTCGTCCAGGCGGGCCATGACCGTCTCACTGGGGGTGCGCAGGCCGCAGTTCATGCACATGACCCTCAGCATGGTGCCGTGCACCTCGATGACCTTGTCTTCGGCCAACCCGGCGGCCTGGTGCAGCCCGTCGATGTTCTGGGTGACGACGGAGTCGAGCCGCCCGGTGGTGTCCAGCGCGGCCAGGGCGCGGTGCGCGCCGTTGGGTTCGGCCTCCCAGACCTTGGCCGCACGGCGCTGCAGCCACACCTCGCGTCGGACGTTGATGTCGCCCATGTAGGTGTCGATGTCGGAGAGCGCCTGGGCATTGGGGTTCTTGGTCCAGAGCCCGTTGGGACCGCGGAAGTCGGGGATCCCCGAGTCGGTGGACACCCCTGCGCCCGTGAGCACGGTGATGCGTGAAGCGGAGGACATGAGTTCGGCCGCCTGGTCGAAACCGTCGGGGTCGGCGAACGGTGCGGAGTCGGAGGTCGTGGAGGCCATACTTCATTGTGGCAGTGGCACAGAGCCGCGTTGCCGCCGCCGTGTGGTCCGGGGACCGTGTCGGTTGGATGGAAGGCCCGTACGCTCGGGTAACACCTGCTGTGCTGCACAGAAGTGGCAGCCGATGCGCGTACCACGGGCAAAGGGTGCCAAAATCGACACAATCATGAAGCAGCCGTCCTACATCCTCGTGGTCAACGGGACCAAGGTGCAGCGCCCGGTTTTCGTGCTGGGCGCGCCGCACTCCGGTGTTCCCGTGATCGCCGGTGCCCTGGCCCGCGCCACCGGCTTCCATCTCGGCGGCGGGTCGACCGCCGTGCTCAACGCCGTGTACTCGGTGGCGCGGAATCCGTCGCTGGCCACGGAGAAAGTGGCCGGCACGGCGAGCCTGTTGCGGGAGGCCTATGCCGAGGAGTGGCAGGTCACTCCTCTGACCTGCCCGCGGTGCCCCGGTTCCCGGGGCGTGCGGGTACCCGCCAACATCTCCGCGGAGCCGTGTGAGCACAGCCGGTCGGTGGTGCGCTACGGCGATGCCACACCGGAACTGCTGTTCTGCGCCGACGCCCTGTACGAGGCCTTCCCCGACGCCCTGTTCGTGCAGGTGATCCGGGACGGACGCGACGTGGTGGCGCGCATGGCCGAGGACGACATCTGCCTGGCGTGGCACAAACCGAGCGTGATGAAGCCGGCCTCGGAGTTCCCGAACCACTTCTACGGGCTCTCCGGCAACGACGACCTCGACGAGTTCCGGGAGGCCTCCACCATCGGGCAGTGCGCGATGCGCTGGCGCGGGGCGGTACGCATGTCGGCAAGGGTTCGCAAGAACATCGGCGCGGACCAGCTCCTGACTCTGCGCTACGAGGACGTCCACGGCGGCGAGGTCGCCGCTGCCAAGAAGCTGCGGGCCTTCACCGGGGCGCGGGTCTCGGCCTCGCACCTGGTGTTGGAGGACGGTTCGTGGGGCGTGGGGTCCTGGCGCCGACAGCTGGATCGGGACGCCTACGCAGACCTGCACGAGAAGGCCGCGGTCGAGCTCTCCCACCTGGGATACCTCTGACCGCGGCCCCACGGGGCCGGTCCCTGCGAAGTACCGGCCCCGTGCACTCGTGCACGGGGCGTAGGTCAGCGCAGGTCGAAGACGAGCCGTGCCGATACCTTGCCGCCCAGTACGTCTTCGAAGCAGGTGTTGACGTCCTCCAGGCGGCGGGTCTCTCGGATCACCCGCGTCTGGCCGCGGCGGTGCAGGCGGAAGACCTCGGCCAAGTCCTCGCGTGTGCCGACGATGGAGCCGATGACCGACTTCCCGCCCAGGACCATGTCGAAGACGGGCAGTTCGATCCGTCCGTCCGGGGGCAGCGCGACCAGGACGAGCCGGCCGCCCCGCCGCAGGGCCCCGTAGGCGGCCTCGAACGCGGCGTTGCTCACGGCCACACCGATCGCGGCGTCGGCCCCACCCAGTTCCTGGACCCGCGCCGCCACGTCCTCGGTGCGGGCGTCCACGACGTGGTCCGCACCCAGTTCGCGTGCGAGATCCAGTTTGGCGTCGGTCACGTCCACGGCAACGGTCTCGGCGCCGAAGATGCGCGCGTATTGCAGGGCCAAGTGTCCGAGCCCGCCGATCCCGGAGACGAGGACCCGGGAGGCCGGACCGACCTCGGCCACTTTCAGCGCCTTGTAGGTGGTTACTCCGGCGCACGACAGGGGCGCCGCATCCATGGGGTCGACCCCGTCGGGAACCGGGACTACGTAAGACCCGTGCGCAAGAGCGTACTCGGTGTAGGCACCGTCGATCGCGTACCCGCTGTTCTTCTGGAACAGGCACAGCGTCTCCCGACCCGATACGCAGTGGTCGCACCGGCCACAGGCCTCGCCGAGCCAGGGGATCGCCACCCGATCACCGATCCCGACGGATCGGACGTCCTCGCCCTTGGCCTCCACTACGCCGACACCCTCGTGCCCGGGCACAAAAGGAGGAGACGGCTTGATCGGCCAGTCTCCTGCGGCTGCGTGGATGTCCGTGTGGCACAAGCCGGAGCTCTCGATCCGCACCAGAACCTGGTGCGGACCCGGCTGAGGCACATCGCGTTGCTCGAATGTCAACGGCTTTCCGAAAGCCGGTACCACGGCTGCCCGCATTCCACATCCTCTCGTAGAGTGACGCTCCACACTCTGCTGGCGCGGTAGTTGCATCGGGGTTGCACGGAGCCGGGCGGCACCCGTTCGAGCGTCCGGGGTCAGGTGCGGGCGCGTTCGTTCCCGGGTTCGGTGCGGTCCTCGAAGGGGCCGCTGACCATCCCCTCCTCGACCTCGATCTCCAGAGCTCGTTCCTCGGCGAGCGGATCGTGGTCGTGGGCGTCGGGCACCACGGCGGTACAGGTGATCTCGACCAGGGCGCCGCGTTCCAGGAGTTCATGCACCCCGACCACGCTCATCGCCGGGTAGTGGCGGCCCATGTAGCGGCGGTAGACGGCGCCGAGGCTGCCCAGATTGGCACGGTAACTGGGGACGGACGTTGTGTGGATGCGCAGGTCGACCACGTGCACCGGTTCGGCGCCGGCCGCGCGCAGCGCCTCGACGAGGTTGCCGAGTGCGTGGTCGAACTGGTGCACGACGGTGTCGCCGACGATGGTGCCGTCCGTGCGTCGGGAGCTCTGGCCTCCCACGAAGACGGTGCGCCCGGGGGTGACCACGAGCGCGTGCGCGTAACCGACCGGGCGGGCCAGCGTGAGCGGGTTGACGATCTCGTGCGGTGTCCGTGCCAAGGGACCTCCCTCGTGATGGGTGTGCCGCCCCTGTTCCCGGAGCCGCTTCCCCGGTGGGAACGGGGCCGGTGCGGCGGATAAGGTGGGCCCATGTCCTTCACGTTCTTGCTTTCCGCCCTCGCCCTCGTCGCGGTGCTGGGCCTGTTCGTCGCGATCTTCGCCGGGGGCGTTGCCTACGTGGTCCGCATGCGCCGCCAGGGCACCGAGGCCGTGCTGGCCGGGGCGCGCAAGCGCCGCGAACTGCGCGCCTGAGACCGGTTCTCAGTCCCCGTCGAAGGTGTCGGGGTCGGGGCCGAACCGGTGACTCTCGTCCAGGGCGCTGATGGCCTCCATGTCCTGGTCCGAGAGCTCGAAGTCGAACACGTCGAAGTTGGCTCTGATGCGTTCGGGCGTGACCGACTTCGGGATCGCCACGTTGCCGAGCTGGATGTGCCACCGCAACAGCACCTGAGCGGGTGTGCGGTCGAGCTCTTCGGCGACCTGGGTGACCGTGGGGTCCTCGAGCAGATGTCCGTGGCCGAGCGGGCTCCACGCCTCGGTGACGATGTTGTGGCGGTCGTGGAAGTCGCGCAGTTTGTGCTGCGTCAGCATCGGGTGCAGCTCGATCTGGTTGACCATCGGCACGATGCCGCCCTCGTCGAGCACGCGTTCCAGGTGGGCGACCTGGAAGTTGCACACCCCGATGGCCCGCACACGGCCTTCGGCGTAGAGGCGTTCCAGGGCTCTCCACGAGGACACGTACAGGTCGCGCTGGGGCAGCGGCCAGTGGATCAAGTACAGGTCGAGGTGGTCCAGGCCCATGCGCTTCAGTGTCACGTCGAAGGCCCGCAGGGTGGAGTCGTAACCCTGGTCGGGATTGGCGACCTTGGAAGTGACGAAGACGTCCTCCCGGTCGACCTCGGAGCGGCGCAGCGCCTCTCCCACCCCCGCTTCGTTGCCGTAGGCGGCTGCGGTGTCGATGTTGCGGTAGCCGGCGTCCAGTGCGGTGGTGACAGTGTCGACGACGGCGTCCTGCGGGACCTGCCACACGCCCAGACCCACCTGTGGCATGCGCAGTCCGTTGTTCAGTGCCGCATCCGGAACGATGATCATCATCCATGGCCCCCCGTCGGCCTGTGACGTCGTCTGCGGGCGGCACCCCCCGTGCCACCGTTCTCGCATACTGCCACGTTCTCCCCGCGGCCAGACGGAGACTGGGCCGTCCCTGTAAGGGCTTTTTGCCCGGGCGATGGTTTCGCCCCGGTGTGCCCCGACCCGTACGTTGCACGGCGTGCCGTGCGGACAGCAGGGCCCGGCTCCGGGTGTGGGCCGCCCACACGGGCAACACACGGCGGACGAATCGGCACAAAGCCTTGCTCGCGTATGGCGTGGGTTTTTTCTCCGGACAACGGTCGGTGTTCAAGACTGGCTGGCGGAGCGCATGCGTGTGCGCTTCGGGCAGCACACCGAGTTCGGAGGGATCAACACCCGTGACTACCGCCGAGAAGACGCCCAAGCCCCGCAGCAGCCAGCCCTGGCTCCACCAGAAGGGGCAGGAGATCCAGGAGTACGGCACCGTCCGCCAGCTCCCGGTCGGCCTCTCCTACAACGCGCGCATGTACTCGTGCCAGCGGCTGAACCAGGTCCTCGCCGACACGCAGATCCTGCACAGCCTCTACAAGAAGCACCACTGGCTCATGCGCGGCCAGACCTTCTACCAGCTGCATCTGCTCATGGACAAGCACGCCGAGGAGCAGACCGGGCTGGTCGACAAGATCGCCGAGCGTGTGCAGACGCTCGGCGGTGTCGCGGTCGGCGACCCCAGGCACGTCTCGGAGATCACCAACGTCCCGCGCCCACCCAACGGCGTGGAGGAGGTCCCGGCGATGCTGTCCAGGCTGCTGGAGGCCCACGAGACGATCCTGGAGGACACGCACGACGCGGCGGCGCGCACGCAGGAGCTGGGCGACGACGGCACCAACGACATCCTGGTCTCGGACGTCATCCGTACCGGTGAGCTGCAGGCGTGGTTCCTCGCCGAACACCTGGTGGACACCCCGCTCGTGCACTCCTGAGCCGAGCGGTCGAAGGGCCGGGCGGCGCCTGAGATTTGACCCGCGTCCGCCCGGCCCTTTCGTGTGCGCGCACGGCGCATGTCGGGTTCCCACACACGGCGGGGCACACGTGTGTGGGCCGGAGCTCTCTGCGCGAGCGGGCCCGCACCCGAGCATGGAACGGGTCGGCGTGAACGTGACGCGGGCCACAACTGCACCCGCGCTCCCGAGGTGAACCGTACCGGCGTTTCCTCTCCCCTTTCTCCTCTCTCCCCCAGCCCCGCCCCCTTCCACGGATCGAGGTTGTCCCAAGTGGCCCCTGCCATCGCTCTGCCCCGGATCATGCGGATCGGCCCCGGCGCCTCCGCCGAATTGCCCGAGGTCCTGCGTTCCCTGGGCCTGTCCCGCCCTCTGGTGGTGACCGACCCCTTCCTGGCCGAACAGGCCTTCTTCAGGGATCTGCTGCAGTCCCTGAGCGGCACCGGTTCGACACCCGGCCTGTTCACCGAGACCGTGCCTGACCCGACCACCACCGTCGTCGACCACGGCGTGCGGGTACTGCGCGAGGGAGCCTACGACTGCCTGGTGGGGATCGGCGGTGGCAGCCCCATCGACACTGCCAAGGCCGTCGCGCTCCTGGCCGGGCACGGCGGGCGGATGCGCGACTACAAGGCGCCCACCGTCACCGACGCGCCGGCGCTACCGGTCGTGGCGGTGCCCACCACCGCGGGCAGTGGGTCGGAGTCCACTCGCTTCAGCATCATCACCGACGTCGACACCGACGAGAAGATGCTGTGCGCCGGCCTGGCCCTCTTGCCGCAGGCCGCCCTGGTCGACGCCGACCTCACGCTGGCCATGCCTGCGCGGTTGACCGCGGACACCGGCGTCGACGCCCTGGTGCACGCCGTCGAGGCGTTCGTCAGCGCCAAGGCCCACCCCTTCTCCGACGGCTTGGCACGCGAAGCCATGCGCACGCTCTTCACGCACCTGCGCACCGTGTACCACGACCCCGGTGACCGGGCCGCTCGGGAGGCGATGATGCTCGGCGCCACGCAGGCGGGGCTGGCCTTCTCCAACTCCAGCGTCGCGCTCGTGCACGGGATGAGCCGGCCCGTGGGCGCGCACTTCCACATTGCACACGGGCTCTCCAACGCCATGCTCATGCCGGCCGTGACCGCGTTCTCCCGCCCGTCCGCCCCCGACCGCTACGCCGAGTGCGCCCGGGTCATGGGGATCGCCGGCCCGCGGGACGGCGACGAGGCGGCCTCGCTGGCCCTGGTGGAGGAACTGCGGCGGTTGAACGAGGACCTCGCGGTGCCGACTCCGAGGTCACACGGCATCGACGCCGACGTGTGGCGGGAGCTGACCCCGCTCATGGCCGAACAGGCCCTGGCCTCCGGTTCGCCCGCCAACAACCCGCGGGTGCCCTCGGCCGACGAGATCGAGTCACTCTACGCGTCCGTGTACGCCTGATCCTCCCGGAAGGAGTGCACGGGCATGCTCAGCATGATCGGGCTGGTGGCGGCCCTGGCCCTGCTCGTCCACATGACCCTGCGCGGCGTGAACATCATCGTCGCCGCGCTGCTGTCCTCACTGGTGTTGGCTCTGACCAGCGGGATCAACCCGGACACGGCACTGTCCGAGTACTACATGGACGGTTTCACGGGCTACTTCGCCGACTGGTTCCTGGTGTTCCTGCTGGGGGCGATCTTCGGCAAGGTCATCCAGGACACCCGTTCGGCCGCTTCGATCGCCGACTGGATCAGCCGCCGACTCGGGCCGGACTGGGCGCTCTTCGCGGTGGTGGCGGCGTGTGCGGTGATGACCTACGGCGGGGTGAGCCTGTTCGTCGTCGGGTTCACCGTCTACCCCATCGCGGTGTCGCTCTTCCGGGTCGCGGACTACCCGCACCGGTTCATCCCGGCGGCCCTGGTCTTCGGGTCGGTCTCGTTCACGATGACCTCGCCCGGTTCACCGGAGATCCAGAACATCATCCCCACCGAGTTCTTCGGCACCGCCCCTACCGCCGGCGGGTGGATCGGCGTGTTCATCGGTCTGCTCATCATGACGGTGGGCGGTCTCTGGCTGCGGGCCCTGCTGCAGCGCGCGGTGCGCCGGGGTGAGACGTTCGAGCTCCCGGCCGAGAGCCCACTGCGCAGCGAGGCCACGGGACAGGGAGGACACACGGAGCTGCCCGGACCGGTGTTCGCCCTGCTGCCGCTGGGGGTGGTGCTGCTGGTGCTCAACGTGCTCTCGCAGTTCATCGACTCCAAGACCGCAGTGCTCGTGGCACTGGTGCTGGGCATCGCGTCGGCGTGGGTCCTGAATCTGCGTTTCGTCACCGGGTTCTTCCGCCCCATGGGCACAGGCAGCCAGAACGCCCTGATCGCGATCGCCAACACTTGCGCGGTCGTCGGGTTCGGGAGCGTGGCCGCCGAGACGCCCGCGTTCGGCTCGTTCCTGGACGTGCTGCTGAACGTGGCGGGCCCTCCGCTGATGGGGTTGGCCCTCTTCGTGAGCGTGGTCTGCGGAATCACCGGATCGGCCTCGGGCGGTCTGGGGATCGCCCTGCCGATCGTGGCGCCCGACTACATGGCCCAGGGTGTGGACCCGGGGGCGATGCACCGGGTCTCGGCGCTGGCTTCGGGCGGGATCGACTCGCTGCCGCACAACGGGTACGTGGTGACCACGGTCCGGGCGATCAGCGGTGAGACGCACAAGCGGGCCTACGGGCCGATCTTCATGGTGAGCGTCCTGCTGCCGACGGCCGCCCTGGGACTGGCCGTGGCGATGTACCTGGTGTTCTGACGTAGCCGGGGCCGTGCTCGCGAGCGGGCGCACGGCCCCGGACGAGCAGGCCGTCAGTTCTGGGAGACCCCCCAGCGGCGGCGCAGAGCACGGTCGGCCCAGTTGAAGAAGATGTCGATGATGATGCCGATGACCAGCACGATGATGATGTAGCTGAGCAGGCGTTCGGCGTCGTTGAGTTGCCGGGCCTGGCTCAGGGCCCACCCGATGGAGTTCTGCTGGTTGATGATCACCAGCAGCTCACCTGCCATGAGGGAGCGCCAGGCGAAGGCCCACCCCTGCTTGAGCCCGGAGACGAACATCGGCAGGGCCGCGGGCACGATCAGCAGTGTGTAGTGCTGGATCCCGCGCAGGCCCATGACCTGGCCGGCGCGCAGCAGCGACGGATTGACGTAGTCGATACCCGAGGTCAGGCCGCCGGCGATGGAGGGGGCGGCGCCGAGCACGATCACGAACATGATCGCCGACTCGGTGATGCCGTACAGCAGCATCGCGAACGGGAACCAGACGATGGAAGGCATGGTCTGGAGCCCTGTGATGAGCGACCCGATCGCGCTGCGCAGAGGCCGGAACCGGGAGACCGCCAGGCCGATGAGCACACCGACGACGAGGGCGAGCGCGAACCCGGTGAAGGCACGCTGCATGGTGACCTGGACGGCGGTCCAGAACTCGGGGGTGGTGAGCTCGTGGAAGAGGGTCGGCAGCACCCGGTCGGGACCGGGGAAGACGAACTCCGAGCGCCACCCCGACCAGACCACGGCTTGCCAGGCCAGCAGCACGAACGCGATCGCGGCGAGCTTGGGCCAGGTCGCCGACCAGATGCGGCCGGCGACCTTGGCGATGTCCCGGTCGTCCTTGCCGCGCGCGGGCTGGAGCTCGAGGGCGTCCAGTCCCTGGACGTGGCGGTTCTCCCGCTCCGTGGTCTCAGGCATGGCGGGAGACCTCCTCGCGGAGTCGATCGGTGATGCGGGCGGCCTGCTCGGCGATGCGGGCGGAGTCGATGCGGCGTGGGCGCTCGCCCTCCACGGTGAACTCCTCGATGACCCGACCGGGGCGGCTGGACAGCAGCACGACCCGGTCGCCCAGGCGCACGGCCTCACGCACGTTGTGGGTGACGAACATGATGGTCAGGTTGCGTTCGCGCCAGATGCGTTCGAGCTCGTCGTGGAGGATGTCGCGTGTCATGGCGTCGAGGGCACCGAAGGGTTCGTCCATGAGCAGGACGTCGGCGTCCTGGGCCAGGGCACGGGCCAGAGCCACACGCTGGCGCATACCGCCGGAGAGTTCGTGCGGGCGCTTCTTGGCCATGCCCTGCAGGCGCACCAGTTCCAGGAGCTCCTCGACGCGGCGGCGGCGTTCGGCCTTGGGCACCCGGTTGACCCGCATGGGGATCTCGATGTTGGAGCCCACGGTGAGCCAGGGGAAGAGCGAGGCCTCCTGGAACATCATCGCGACCTTGCGCCCGCCCACGTCGACGGTGCCGGTGGTCGGTTCCTCCAGGCCGGCCACGAGGGAGAGCAGGGTGCTCTTGCCACACCCGGACGCGCCCACGACTGCGAGGAAGTCGCCGCGGTCGACGTGCACGCTCATCCCGTCGATGGCGGTGATGGCTCCGCGGCCGCTGCCGAAGACCTTGGATATGTCGTCGACGCGTACGGCTTCGACGCCCACGGGCGTCTCGGTGGCAGTGGTCATGCTGGCCTACCCTTCCAGCCCGGCGACCGGCTCACGGCCCTCTTCGGCGAGGACGTCGTTGAGCGGGTCGAGGGCGTAGATTCCGTCCAGGTCGACGGGTTCGAGCAGATCGATCTCGGCGGCGCGCTCGGCCCCGGTCTCCAGGGAGGGCCCGGCGGGGTCGACCGTGAAGGTGATGTTGTCGATGGCGGCGTCGGCCTGCTCCTCGTCGAGGCGGCCTCCGCTGATGTCGTCGAGGTGGGCGTTGGCCGTCTCGCGGGCCCGTTCGGGGTCGTCGTTGATCCCGTCCACGGTCTCGACGTGGCCGCGCAGGAAGTCCCGCACGGTTTCGGGGTACTGGCGCAGGTACTCCGAACCCACGGCGAGGTTCGTGGTGACGTACTGGCCGTCGGTCTCGGGCCACAGGTCGGGTTCGTGCACCAGGAGGTGTGAGTCGTCCTCCGCCAGGAGCATGCTCAGGTGTGGTTCGGGCAGCCATGCGCCGTCGATGTCGCCGTTGCGGTAGGCATCGAGGGTCTCGGGGTTCTCGCGGGGCATGACCGAGATCGCGCCGCCGCCCGCGGAGTCGACGTCCCAGTCGCGCTCCTCGGCGAACCAACGCAGCGCGACGTCCTGGGTTCCGCCGAGCTGGGGCGTGGCCAGGGTGGAGCCGGGCAGGTCGTCGACGGTCTCGATGTCGTCGCGCACGACCAGGCCGGTGCCCTGGGTGGCGGCCCCGGAGACGATCTGCAGGGCCTGCCCCTCGGACTGGTGCCAGCCGTTGACGGCGGGGGTCGGGCCGAGGAAGGCCGCGTCGATCTCGCCGGAGAAGAGGGCGTTGACGGCGTCGGGCCCGCTGTTGAAGGTCTGGGTCTCCAGATCGACGTGTTCGCCCAGGGCAGCGTTTAGGGTCCCGTCCTCCACCCCCACGAGCGCGGGGGCGTGGGTGAGGTTCGGGAAGTAGCCGAGGGTGAAGGTGGAACCGTCGGGGTCGGCTGCATCGGCCGTCCCGCACGCGGCTGTGACCAGCGTCAGGGCCAGGGCCGCCGACAGGGTCTTGCCGTGGGACGCGGCTCTCCGCGAGTTGGCCGGCCTCTGCCGGACAGGCCCTGGGGCTCGGGGCGGGAGCACACGCATGCTGGGGCGATCCTTCGTCGGGGTTGCTCGGTGGAACACCAGAAACTCTACTTAAGAAGTAGGTTTTGTGGAACCAGGGCGGCCGGGCGACCCGCCCGGGCGGGGTCCGCTAAACCCGGGCGGGCGCCCTGCCGGGCCGCACCTTCTCCGCGCCGAAGGTGCAGGCCAGAGGGATGGAACGTGGGGAGCACCCGACTTCGGGACGATCCGCGTGGAGGAGGGTGACCCCCGCAGAACGTGTGCCACAACACACTGCATGGATACGGCTCGCGGACCTGCGGTGCCCCTAGAAGCCCTCGACCTCCTCCTGCCCCGCCTCGGCGAGGACCCCGTTGAGCGGGTCCAGGGCATAGATGCCTTCGAGGTCGACCGGTTCGAGCATGTCGACCGCCTCGGCGTGATCGGCTCCACCCTGGAGGGAGGGGGCGACGGGATCGACGGTGAAGGTGACGTTGTCGAAGGCCGAGGCGACGACCTCGGGACTCAGGCCGCCGCCGGAGAGCGACTCCAGGTGGGCGATGGTCGACTCCTGGGCGGCCTCGGGGTCGTCGTTGATCCGGTCGACGGTCTCGACATGGCCGCGCAGCAGGTCCTCTACGGCCTCCGGATTGCCCTCCAGGAAGTCGGCATCGACGATCAGGTGGGTCGTGACGAACTCGCCGTCGGTCACGGGCCACAGGTCGGCCTCGTCGAGCAGGAGTTCACCCTCGAGCTCGACCAGCAAGCGGCTCAGGTGGGGTTCGGGAACCCAGGCTCCGTCGATCTCGCCGGCGCCGAAGGCGTTGACGATGTCGGAGTTCTCCTGGGGCAGCACCGACAGGTCTCCCCCGCCCTCGGTGTCGACGTCCCAGCCCTGGTCGCGCGCGAACCAGCGCAGTGCGACGTCCTGGGTGTTGCCGAGCTGGGGCGTGGAGAGTGTGGAGCCGGGCAGGTCGTCGATTCCCTCCATGCTCTCGTCCACGACCAGGCCCGCGCCCCGGGACGTGGACCCGGCGATGATGTGCAGCGCGCCGCCCGACTGCGACCAGCCGTTGACGGCGGGGGTCGGGCCGAGGAAGGCCGAGTCGACCTCACCGGAGAAGAGGGCGTTGATCGCGTCCGGGCCGGCGTTGAAGGTCTGGGTGTTCAGCTCGACGCCCCCGAGCGCCTCGTCGAGGATGCCGTCCTCCACCCCGACCACGGCCGGCGCGTGGGTGACGTTGGGGAAATAACCGAGCCGCAGTTCGTCTCCACCGCCCCCGTCCCCCTCTCCCACGCACGCGGTGACCGTCAGCGTCACGGAGAGGGCGGCCGAGGCGGCAGGCAGGATCTTGTGCTGTCTCATCGGGGGGTCCTTCGAAACGGATCGGGGTTCGAGGTAAACCCTACTGAATAAGTAGCTTTAATGGAGAATGCGCTCAGAGTGGTTCACGTCACAAAATCGGGCATCCCCGCAGACGCAGAAAGGCCCGGGGAACGCACCCCTGCGGTGTGCTCCCCGGGCCCGGAACAGCGGTTCCGGTGAGGGACTACCCCTCGTCGTCGGCGCCCTCGACGACCCGGCCGTCGGGGTCCACACCCAGGACCACGCCCTCCCAGGAGTCCTGGATGTGCTCGAGCACGCGCTCGTCGTGCATCAGCTCGGCCAGCTTCTGCACACGCTCGTCATCGGCGTTCTCGTCCAGGGTGACGAGGCCGTTGGCATAGGACTCGACGTAGTCCTCGCCCTCGGGCTCCCAAGCCAGGACGTTGGCCTCCTCGGCCAGATCCGCCTCGATCGCGTAGTTGCCGTTGACGATCGCAGCGTCGACGTCGGCGATCGACCGCGGGAGCTGGGCGGCCTCGAGCGGGGTCACGACCAGGTCCTGCGGATTCTCGGTGATGTCGTTCTCGGTGGCGCCCTCGCCGGCCTCCGCGTCGATCTCGATCAGGCCCTCGGTCTCGAGGATGCGCAGCGCGCGGTTGAGATTGGCCGGGTCGTTGGGCACGGCGATCTCGGCGCCGTCCTCGATGTCGTCGGGCGCCTCGGCATCCTCCGAGTACAGGCCGAGCCGCTCGATGTGGACGTCGGTAACATAGGTCAGGTCGGCGTCGGGACCGTTCTCCTCCCACTCGGCCAGGAACTCCCTGTGCTGGAAGTAGTTGGCGTCCAGGTCGTCGTCGACCAGCGCCGTGTTGGGCGTGTTGTAGTCCGCGATCTCCTGGATGTCGAGCTCCAGGCCGACTTCCTCGGCGAGGTTCTCGTCGATGAAGGAGAGGATGTCGCCGTGCGGCACGGGGTTCACACCCACGCGCAGCGGGCCGTCCTCGCCGTCCCCTCCGCCCGACTGTTCGCTGGGGGCGCCGCAGGCGGTCATCGCCAGGACCAGGGCCGTGGCTCCGGCGGCGAGCGGGGTGGTGCGCATGTGCACTCCTTCGGGATCGAAAGGGTGGAGGATCTCGGGGGGTACACGGTGGCGCCGATGGCGCCGGCCGCAGGGCGCGACGACCCGGGACACACAGGCCGACATGCCTGTTCAGAGACTATCCATGGTTATTGGTCGGAATAGTCCTTTTTGCGTTACTTCACCGTGGTGTGGCCCACACGCGCACCACCCGGGTCAGAAGACGAAGCCCTGGAAGAGCACGACCGCCAGGGCCAGCCCCAGGAGCAGGTTGAACACGGTCGCCGAGGCGAACACCCCGATCGGGCGCCGGCCGGCCTCACGCAGCGACCCGAGCTCGAACTCCAGTCCGATACTGGTGAACGCGCCAGGCCGGTGAGGGTGGCGGCCCAGTCCTCGCTGAGGCGCCGTTTCGGGCGTGCTTCGGGGGCTTCGGGGGTGGAGGGTGTCTCGGTCATGGCGTGGTGCCTTCTCCTCGACGGATGGGGGACGGTGCGGTGGCGGGACGGCGCTGCCCCGCCACCGGGTCAAGGGGCCGGGGCCGGCTCGGTGACGGGGAGCCCGGCGGCCTTCCAGGCGCGGAACCCCCCGTCGAGGTCGGTGGCCCGGGTCAGGCCGAGTTCCTGCAACTGCGCCGCGGCCAGGCTGGAGGCGTATCCCTCGTTGCAGAAGAGCACCACGTGCAGGTCGTGCGCGTGGGCCTCGGGGCCGCGGTCCGGGCTCGTGGGGTCCAGGCGCCATTCCAGGACGTTGCGGTCGACGACCACGGCGCCGGGGATGTGCCCCTCGGCCTCGCGGTTGACGGCGGGCCGGGTGTCCACGAGCAGGGCGCCGCCCAGCTGGGCCTCGCGCGCCCGGTGCGGGTCGAGCCGGTCCAGCCGGGCGCGGCGCTGCTCGAGCAGGTGGGCGACGGCACTCACCGTGCCTCCTCGCGGTCCGGGACGTCCTCGAGGGTGGGCACGTCCGGCTCGGGATCCGTGGTCAGGACGCTCGAGGTGCGGCGCAGGGTGTTGTCGGGCCCGACGTCGTAGTAGTGCATGGCGGTCAGGGGCGGCGAGTAGGCGTGCACGCTCACCGCGGCTTCGGCGCCGGTGTTGACGACGTCGTGCACGTGACCGAGCGGGAAGGCGCCGCCCTCGTGATCGGCGAGGGTGCGTTCGCGCAGGCCGGAGTCCCAGTACCGCTCGACGAGGGCGCCGGTGACCACGGTCAGCGCCCCGAGGGAGCCGGCGTGGTCGTGCAGGCGCGTGGACTGGTCGGGTGTCCAGGAGATGAGCCAGACGTCGGTCTGGTCGTCGGCGTGGAGCCGGACCGACCAGCGGTCCTCGGCGTCGAAGCGGATCTCGTGGAGGCCCTGGCGGACCTCCTCGGCGACCCGGGCGGTCAGGGCGGACAGGCGCTCCAGGGTCAGCGGGGTCGGTGCGTGGGCGGTGTCGTCGACGGTCATGGTCGTCTGCCTTCGTGGAGTGGGTCGTCGGTACCGGTGTGGGCCGGTCAGCAACAGCGCTCGTCGAAGGCCAGAGACCGCCACGGCCGCCGGACCGGTGCTCGGTCTGCCATGCCACGCAGTAAACCACATTTCCTACATGGATAGTAGGTAGTAGCGGCGCGACACGCGCTACCCCGTGGCCCGCCGGCGGCTGCACCGGCGCGCCGCGGGTTCACGCGCGCCCGGCAACGGACGCGGAGAGGTCACCGGGGGTCGACGGCAGCGGTCCGTGGGTCGAGGGGCACGACGGCCGGGGTCCCGGTCACCGGGTCGGGCACCACCAGAGCACGCAGGCCGAAGACCTCCTCGATGAGTTCGGCGGTCACGATCTGCGCCGGCGGGCCGGTGTGACGACGTTCCCGTCGCGCATGACCACGAGATGGTCGGCGTAGCGGGCCGCCTGGTTCAGGTCGTGCAGGACGGTTACGACGGTCTTGCCCTCGTCGTGAAAACCCCGCAACAGCTCCATCAGCTCGTACTGGTGGGCGATGTCCAGGAAGGTGGTCGGTTCGTCCAACAGCATGATCGGGGTCTGCTGGGCCAGGAGCATCGCCACCCATACCCGCTGGCGCTGGCCGCCCGACAGCTCGTCGACCAGGCGGCCGGAGAGCTCGGTCAGGCGGGGCGCGGCGAGCGCGGCCGCCACGGCGTCCTCGTCGGATCCGCGCCACTGCTGGATCAGGTTCTGATAGGGCGCCCGCCCGCGTCCGACCAGGTCGGCGACGCGGATCCCGTCCGGGGCCAGAGAGGTCTGGGGCAGCAGACCGAGCCTGCGGGCGATCTCCTTCGACCCGTAGGCATCGATCGCCCTACCGTCGAGGAGCACCTGGCCGGTGGCAGGGCGCAGCACGCGTCCCAGGGCGCGCAGCAGCGTGGACTTGCCGCATCCGTTGGGGCCGATGATGGCCGTGAACGACCCGTCGGGCACGGAGACCGACAGGTGTTCGGAGACGGTGCGCCGGTCGTAGCCGATCGTCGCGTCGACGGCCGCGAGGCGTTCCATTCCCGGCGCGGATCCGTCTCTCCGGGGCACGTGGGCCTCGTCCATCCTCGGTGCCGTCCTCTCTCTGGCGTTGTCGTGGGTCGGGCCCATCAGTGCCCTCCGCCCTGTTTGCGGGTTTCCCGGATCAAGAGCCTGATCAGGTACAGGCCGCCCAAGCACACGGTGATCAGGCCGACCGGGACCGGCCGGTACACCTGGGCGAAGAAGAGCGAGATCAGGTGCGCGCCGGCCAGCAGCGCCGCACCCATCGCCGCGGCCGACACCAGGCTCACCCCAGGGGACCGTGTCAGGCGCCGGGCCAGCTGCGGGGCGACCAGGGCGATGAACCCGATCGGCCCGGCGGCCNCCAGCCGTTCCGGTCCGGGACGCCCGCCCTGGGTCACGGCGGTGTCGTCGCCCAACTCCAGTCGTCGCAGCGCGGGCGCCAGCAGCGCCGCCGCGACCACCACGGTCGCGGCGATCACCAGGTACGGAACCATGCCGTCCCACGCGACCCGGGTGAGCGATCCGGCTCCCCAGAAACCCACGGTCATCGCGTCGTCGATCTCGGCCCGGGTGATCAGGTAGGCGTTGACCGAGCCGAGCACCGCTGAGACACCGATACCGACGATGATCAGCCGGAACCCCTGGATGCCCTGCCTGTAGGCGAGCACGTAGACGACGAACGCCGTGCCCAGCCCGCCGAGGAGCGCCGCGACCGCGATGGACCAGTATTCGCTCGACCCGGCGACGATGATGGTCAGGACCACGGCGGTGTAGGAGCCGGCGTCGAACCCGATGACGTCCGGAGACCCCAGGGGGTTGCGGGTCAGGGACTGGAACATCGCCCCGCCCAGGCCGAGGAGCGCACCGAAGACGATCACCGCGACGGTCACGGGCAGACGCCACTCGATCACGATGATCCGGTGGAAGCTCTCCCCTCCCCCGGCGAGGGCCGCGAGGACCTCCTGCGGTGTCAGCGGGTAGTCCCCGATCCCGATCGCCGCGACGGCGGCACAGACGGCCGCCGCGAAGAGGAACACCGAGACAGCCAGCCGCCTGAGGCCGACCCTGAAAGACCACCAGCGTGTGCGCAGTGTGCGCGTGGTGTACCCGGGATCCACGCGGGCCGTGCCCGGCCGCCGGGCCCCGATGTGCTCCGCCGTATTCACAACCCGCTCGCCTTCTTCCTCCGCACCAGCGCGATCAGTACCGGTGCACCGATCACCGCGGTGACGATGCCGACCTCCATCTCGTCGGGCCGCACGACCACCCGGCCCAGGACATCGGCGACCACGACCAGGACCGCCGCGGCGAGCGCCGAGTGGACGATGATCCACCGCTGGTCCGGTCCCACGAACCAGCGCACGATGTGCGGCACCATGAGCCCCACGAACGCGATTCCTCCGGTCAGCGCAGTGGCACCGCCGGCCAGCAGCGTCACCGCGACGACACCGAGCACGCGGGTGCGTGTCACCCGCACGCCCAGGGAGGCGGCCAGGTCGTCGCCGAGAGCGATCGAGTTCAAGGGGCCCGAGATCACCAGGGCGACGAGGACCCCGGCGACCAGGAACGGCAGCACAGCCAAGGTGTCGTCGGGGTTCACCCGGGCGATCGACCCCAGGCCCCAGTTGCGGACCGACCGGAAGGTCTCCTCGTCGATCAGGGTCAGGAACGTCGAGAAACCGTTCAGCACGGCACCCAGGGCCACCCCGGCGAGGACCAGCGTGACCGGTGAGGCCCGGCCCCCGCCGGCCGAACCGATCAGGTGGACCAGGACCGTCGCGGCGGCCGCGCCGAGGAACGCGAACCACACGTAGCCGGTGATGCTCGGCAGCCCGAAGAAGCCGACGCCGAGCGTGACCGCGAACCCCGCTCCCGCGTTCACGCCGAGGATGCCCGGGTCGGCGAGGGGGTTGCGGGTGAGCGCCTGGATCAACGCACCCGCTACCCCGAACGCCGCGCCGGCCAGGACCCCCACCACGGTGCGCGGCACACGGAGCGTCCAGACGATGATCGAGCCCTCGGAACCGTCCGGCTGCAACAGACCGCGCCACACCTGCTCCGGCGCCAGGGGGTTCGACCCGACCACCAGTCCGGCCGAGGCCGCCGCCACCAGAGCCGCGAGGAGCACCAACAGCCCCAGGCCCCGCCGGAACCCCGGGACGCTGCGGACACCGGGGCTCACCAGTCCCCTGTTCACGGCAGGTCTACCCCGTCGACCCACTCGGCGATCACGTCCACGGCCCACGGCACGCTCAGCGTGCTGGCGCCGCGGCGCAGCACCCACGTCGCGTTGGCCCCGGAGTCCTCCTCGTTCGCCACGACCGAGATGTAACGTCCGTCGGCGACCGGGTCGAGGGCCTGGAAGAGGTCCATCTCCTCAAGGGCCTCGCGGCCGACCTGATCGTTGTAGAAGACGATGAGCACGTCGGCGTCCAACAGGGCCAGTTGTTCGTCGGAGACCCCCGGATCGTCGACGAAGTCCTCGGCGAGCGGGTTCGGCTCGAACCCCAACTGTCCGACGATCTCCTCGGCCGTGCCGTCGGTCACGGTGTAGTAGTCCATGCCGGTCTCGACGTAGTCGTAGGCGATGGTGAGCGTCCTGCCGGAGAAGTCCGGATGGTCGTCGGCCGCGGCCTCGATCTCCTCCTCGGCGTCGCTGATCGCCTCCTCGGCCGCGGTCCCGAGGTCGAGCGCCTCGCCGATGGTGCGCTGGGTCTGCCGCCAGTCGATCCGGTCGCCGGGGACCTGCTCCTCGCTCTCCAGGACCGGGGCGATGTCGCTCAGGCGGTCGAAGTCGCTCTCGTCCTGGAGGAAGTGGGACGCGACGATCAGGTCGGGGTCGGTCGACGCGAGCCCTTCGAAGTTGATCGGGTCGTGGCGCGTCGCCGAGTCCACGAGCTCGATCCCGGACACCCACTCCGGGTCCCTCCACTCCCACGGCTCGTCCTCCGTGGTGTAGACGGGTGTGGCGCCCATCGCCTCCAGGTAGTCCAGGTTGGGGGAGAACCCGATGACGGCGATCCGCTCCGGCCGCTCCTCGACCACGGATTCGCCCGCCCACCTCTCCAAGGTCAGCGGGTACTCCGTCTCGCCCTCCGCCGCCGGGAGCAGCGCACCCGGTTCGGAGGCGCCGGCCCCGTCCCCGGATCCCGCATCGTTCGGCGAGGCACAGCCCGCGAGCGCGACCAGGAGCGCTGATGCGGCCGCGGGCAGCATCCATGGGCGACCGGGCATGGTGACAGTCATGGTGTCCTCACCTTGGTTCTCTTTCAGGGGTCGGGAAGCAGGCGCTCGAGGCCGCGGGCGCAGGTGAGCACGGCCGAGCACAGCACGCCCGTCGGATAGGTTAGGCAAACCTGACCTCGATCGGAGTGCAGTTCCCGACAAGACGGGCGCAATTCGCGCCAGGACACAGAAGGGCGACGGGGAGGACCGTGCTGAAACCACCAGCGCCGGAGACCAGGCTGGACGCGGGCCCGCCCGGGCACCTCCATCTCCCCCCGGTCACGCTGGAGGGGCTCCGCGAGGACGACAAACACCTACTGCTGTGGCAGACACGCGGCAGTGCGGAGTTCACGGTCGGCGGCGCACCCCGCTCGTTGGAGACCGGACACGCGCTCTGGATCCCGGCGGGCACCCGGCACGCCTTCACCCTGCACGAGAACTCGGTGCTCCTGCCGATGTTCTTCGACACGGCCACCACCGCCACGACACTGGCGGAACCGGCCGTCATCGGGGTCGACCGCGACCTGCACACGCTCTTCCTGGGGTTCCTGCAGGCGACCTACAGCCGCATCCGGCCGGACGTGAACATCGCACGCCGCATCCTCGCCCTCATCGAGGAACGCCCGGCCTCCGTCACGGCCTTGCCCATGCCGACCTCCCGTGCTGCCCTGACCGTGGCCCGCACCCTGCGCTTCAACCCGGGCGACGACCGCTCCGTCGACGAGCTCGCCGAGTCCGCCCACGTCTCCGCGCGCACGGTCGAGCGCGCCTTCCTCAGCGAGACGGGGATGACGTTGAGGCGTTGGCGGATCCGCAACCGGATGGAGGCGGCGGCCGATCTGCTGCGGTCGCGTACGACACTCGACGCTGTGGCCAACCGGGTCGGCTACACCAACACGGGCGCCTTCCGTCGCGTGTTCAAGCAGCACTTCGGGACGACCCCGGGCGCCTACGCCGCGCAGGTACGAGTGGGAATCCGGACGTACTGACCCCGGTCCGGTCGCCGCCCCGCCCCTGCGGTTATGGTGCCCATGATCCGTATCTCCCACCGGCCCCGGCAGCGTCGCCGACCGTCCCTCAGCCGCACACCTGAACGACCAGGAGGAAGCCGGCATGTTCCGCAAAGTACTCGTCGCGAACCGGAGCGAGATCGCCATCCGGTCGCTGCGTGCCGGATACGAGCTGGGTGCCCGCACCGTCGCCGTCTTCCCGCACGAGGACCGCAACTCCCTGCACCGCCTCAAGGCCGACGAGGCCTACCAGATCGGCGAACCCGGACACCCGGTCCGCGCCTACCTGTCCGTGGACGAGATCGTCCGCGCCGCGAGCGAGGCCGGGGCCGACGCCGTCTATCCGGGTTACGGCTTCCTGTCGGAGAACCCCGATCTCGCACGCGCCTGCGAGCAGGCCGGCATCACTTTCGTCGGCCCGCCCGCCGAGGTGCTGGAGCTGACCGGTGACAAGTCACGTGCGGTGAACGCGGCCCGCGAGGCCGGCGTCCCCGTTCTCGAGTCCAGCGCCCCTTCCGACGACGTCGACGCCCTGCTGGCCACGGCGGAGGACATCGGTTTCCCACTGTTCGTCAAGGCCGTTGCCGGCGGCGGTGGCCGCGGTATGCGACGGGTGCAGGAACAGGAGGAACTGCGCGACGCGCTCGAGGCCGCCATGCGCGAGGCGGCCACAGCCTTCGGGGACCCCACCGTGTTCCTGGAGCGCGCCGTGACCGCCCCGCGCCACATCGAGGTACAGGTCCTCGCCGACGGCGCGGGCAATGTCGTGCACCTCTACGAGCGCGACTGCTCTCTCCAGCGCCGCCACCAGAAGGTCATCGAGATGGCCCCGGCCCCCAACCTCGACCCCGACCTGCGGGAACGCATCTGTGCGGACGCGGTCCGTTTCGCCCGGCAGATCGGTTATCTCAACGCGGGAACGGTCGAGTTCCTGGTCGGCGAGGACGGCAGCCACGTCTTCATCGAGATGAACCCGCGCATCCAGGTCGAGCACACGGTCACCGAGGAGATCACCGACGTCGACCTGGTGCAGTCCCAGATGCGGATCGCCTCGGGTGAGACGCTGGACGACCTCGGCATCCACCAGGAAGGTGTCTACGTACGCGGTGCCGCTCTGCAGTGCCGGATCACGACGGAGGACCCGGCCAACGATTTCCGCCCCGACACCGGGATCATCAGCGCCTACCGCTCCCCCGGCGGCTCGGGTATCCGGCTGGACGGGGGAACCTCGGCCGCGGGCACCGAGATCATCCCGCACTTCGACTCCCTGCTGGTGAAGTTGACCTGCCGGGGCCACGACCTGGCCACGGCCATCAACCGGGCCCGCCGAGCCGTGGCGGAGTTCCGCATCCGCAGCATCGCCACGAACATCCCCTTCCTCCAGGCAGTGCTGGACGATGCCGACTTCCAGGCAGGGCGGGTCACGACCTCCTTCATCGAGGAGCGCCCCCACCTGCTGACCGCCCGCCCCTCAGCGGACCGCGGCACCCGCCTGCTGACCTACCTGGCCGACGTGACGGTGAACAAGCCGCACGGGGAGCGCCCCCGACTGGTGGACCCGGCGACGAAACTGCCGCCGCTACCTGCGGGTACACCGCCGGCGGGGGCGCGTCAGCGCCTGGCGGAGCTCGGCCCGGACGGGTTCGCACGGTGGCTGCGCGGATCCGACCGCTTGGCAGTCACCGACACCACGTTCCGTGACGCCCACCAGTCCCTGCTGGCGACCCGAGTGCGCACCAAGGACCTGTTGGCCGTGGCACCGACGGTGGCGCAGACCCTGCCCGAGATGCTCTCGCTGGAAGCCTGGGGCGGCGCCACCTACGACGTGGCGCTGCGTTTCCTCGCCGAGGACCCCTGGGAGCGGCTGGCCGCGCTGCGCGAAGCCGTGCCCAACATCTGTCTGCAGATGCTGCTGCGCGGCCGCAACACCGTGGGGTACACGCCTTATCCCGAGGAGGTGACCAACGCCTTCGTGCAGGAGGCCTCGGAGACGGGCGTGGACATCTTCCGGATCTTCGACGCGCTCAACGATGTCGAGCAGATGCGTCCGGCGATCGAGGCGGTGCGCGAGACCGGCACCTCCGTGGCGGAGGTCGCCCTGTGCTACACCTCCGACCTGTCCGACCCGTCGGAGAAGCTCTACACCCTGGACTACTACCTGAAGCTGGCCGAGCGCATCGTGGACGCGGGCGCCCACGTGCTGGCGATCAAGGACATGGCCGGGCTGCTGCGCGCACCCGCCGCCGACAAGCTGGTCTCGGCGCTGCGCCGCGAGTTCGACCTGCCAGTACACGTGCACACCCACGACACCACGGGCGGTCAGCTGGCCACCTACCTCGCCGCGGCCAACGCAGGGGCGGATGCGGTGGACGGCGCGGTGTCCTCGATGGCCGGGACCACGTCCCAACCGTCGCTGTCGGCGATCGTGGCCGCCTTCGACCATTCCGAGCGCTCCACCGGCCTGTCCCTCGACGCGGTCAACGACCTGGAGCCGTACTGGGAGTCGGTACGCCGGGTCTACGCGCCCTTCGAGGCCGGTCTGTCCTCACCCACCGGACGCGTGTACCACCACGAGATCCCGGGCGGGCAGCTGTCCAACCTCCGCACGCAGGCCGTCGCACTCGGGCTGGGCGAGCGCTTCGAGGACGTGGAAGCCATGTACGCCGCCGCCGACCGGATGCTCGGCCGCCTGGTCAAGGTCACGCCGTCCTCCAAGGTGGTGGGTGATCTGGCGCTGCATCTGGTCGGGGCGGGGGTCTCGCCGGAGGAGTTCGAGGCCGACCCCGGCAGCTTCGACATCCCGGACTCGGTGGTGGGTTTCCTCCGCGGCGAACTGGGCCTGCCCCCGGGCGGGTGGCCGGAACCGTTCCGCACCCGGGCGCTCGAGGGGCGTCCCGGGGAGCTGGCGACGGTGGAGCTGTCCGAGGAGGACCGCACCGGGCTGGCCAAGGAACGGCGGACCACACTCAACCGGCTGCTCTTCCCCGGGCCGACCGCCGAGTTCGAGGAACACCGGGCCGTCTACGGGGACACCGGTGTGCTGTCCAGCGCAGACTTCTTCTACGGCCTGACCGCGGGCGGGGAGCACTCGGTGGACCTGTCCCCGGGTGTGCGCCTGCTCATCGAGCTGGAGGCGGTGAGCGAGGCCGATGAGCGCGGGGTGCGCACGGTGGTGGCCATGCTCAACAACCAGCTGCGCCCTCTCCAGATCAGGGACCGCGCCCTGGCCTCGAACGTGCGCGCGGCCGAGAAGGCGGACAAGTCGGATCCGGGGCACGTGGCCGCACCCTTCGCCGGGGCCGTCAGCCTCACGGTGTCGGAGGGGGAAGAGGTCGAGGCCGGGGCGACGGTGGCCACCATCGAGGCGATGAAGATGGAAGCCTCGATCACCGCACCCGTCTCCGGTCGGGTCACGCGCCTGGCGGTGGACGCGGTGCAGAAGGTGGAGGGCGGCGACCTGCTCTTCTGCCTGGGCTGAAGGGATCGAGCTCCCTGACCTGCGGTGCCGTGCCCATCCTCGACCAGGGGCGGGTGCGGCACCGCACGGCGGGGATCCGCCGGCTGGAGCGAGGAGTGGTCGGCAGGCACAGCCGCGATCCCAGCGCCCGCGCCCGGGAGGGTCGGGGGCGTGCGATGCGCGGGACCCGCGCTTTCGCGGCGGATGTTCACGGCATAGATTGTGAACGACACCACCCCCGTCCCCTGGAGCTCCCCACATGTCCCTCGTCGCCGGGATCGACAGCTCGACCCAGTCCTGCAAGATCGTGATCTGCGACGCGGCAACCGGCGCCGTCGTCCGCGAGGCACGGGCCCCGCACCCCGACGGGACCGAGGTCCACCCGAACGCCTGGTGGGAGGCGTTGACGCAGGCGGCCGACGGACTTCTCGAGGGGGTCGAGGCCGTCGCCGTGGCCGGACAACAGCACGGCATGGTCACCGTCGACGCCACCGGCGAGGTCGTGCGCCCCGCGCTGCTGTGGAACGACACCCGCTCGGCCGGGTCCTCCGACGACCTGACCGCCGAGCTCGGAGGTCCCGAGGCGTGGGCCGAGGCGGTGGGTACGGTTCCCACCGCCAGCCTCACCGT
>NZ_ANBF01000024.1:51794-51930 GCF_000341025.1 Nocardiopsis salina YIM 90010
CACGAGCCCGAGGCGGCCGGGCGCACGCGGGGTGTGATGCTGCCGCACGACTGGCTGACCTGGCACCTCTCCGGTTCCGAGGAGCCCATCACCGACCGTGGGGACGCCTCGGGCACCGGCTACTGGGATCCGGCTG